>DATAUN010000088.1:0-2632 GCA_036268235.1 Gaiellaceae bacterium | reverse complement strand
CACCGGCTGGTTCCACACGCTCGTCGCCGGGAACACCGGGCAGCTCGCGACCTTGGGCGGAGACGACGGAGCGGCCGACGCCGCAGTGAGGACGAGCGTCGCCAGAAGGAGGATCAGGGCTGCAGCAGGACGACGTCCCATCCACCCTCCCGTGCCCGATAGAGCTGGCGCTCATGCAGCCGATCGTCGCGATGCCGCCAGAACTCGTACGTATCCGGGACGAGGCGGTAGCCGCCCCAGCGCTCCGGGCGCGGCGGCTCGGCCGGCTGCGCCGCGACCGCGGCCTCGAGCTGTTCGCGCGAACCGATCGGCTGCGACTGGTCGGACGCCGCCGCGCTCCGCCGCGACGCCGGCGCTCGGGAGGCCCAGTACGCATCCGACTCCTCGGCGGGGACGCGCTCGACGCGGCCCTCGACCCGCACCTGCACACCGTCGCGGTGGAAGAGCAGCGCGGCGTGCGGGTTCTCCTCGAGCTCGCGGCCTTTGCGCGACGCGTAGCCGGTGAAGAACGTGAAGCCGCGCTCGTCGGCGGACTTGAGGAGCACCATGCGGACCGAAGGCCGCCCGTCGGCGCTCGCCGTCGCGAGCGCGACCTCCGGGCCGTCGATCCACTCGTGGAACAGGGCGAGCGGGTCGTTCGTCATTCCGGCGCCGCGGGGAGCTCGCGCAGCCTTGGCACCGGCGACGGCAGCAGCCACAGGACGCCGGCGAGCGCACCGATCGTTGCGATCCAGAGCGTGGGTCGCAGGCCGATCGTCGACCCGAGGATGCCGGCCGTGATCGTCCCGAGTGGCCGCACCCCGTAGTTCACGACGGTGAACGCACCCGCCACGCGAGCACGCATCGACTGCGGAACATGGGACGCGGTGATCGCGGCGCCGCTGATGTCGAGGATCATGACACCGAAGCCGGCGCCGAACTCCGAGCCAAAGAGGCAGAGCAGCACCACCCACATCGGGCCGCGCGCAGCGGGAACGAGCAGCAGCGGCGCGGGGAAGAGGAAGCAGCCGAGCGTGAACGCAGGCCCGATCCCGATGCGTCGCGTGACCCGGCCGGTGATGAACGAGCCGATCAGGCCGCCGACCGCCCCGGCGCCGAGCACGAGTCCGAGAACCGCCGGGTGCACGTGCAGCGATTTGGTCGCAAAGAGGATGAAGAGCGCGAAGAAGAGGAAGTTGAAGTAGTTGATGGTCGCGGTCGCCGCGAGATCGGCGCGCATGACGCGCGAGCGCGCGAGCCAGCGGGCACCGGAGAGAACCCCGCGCGACTTGTCGTCGACGGGAGGCTCGTCGACCTGCATGCGACCCAGGAACACGGCCGACCAGACGAACGACAGCGCATCGGCGAACAGCGCATACGGTCCTCGCAGCACCTGAACGAGCACGCCGCCCGCACTCGGCCCGGCCATGTACGAGAACGCGCGGCTGCCGTTCAGGAGCGAGCTGCCCGCGACATAGTCCTCGCGCTCCACGATCAGGCCGAAGAGCGCCCCGCTCGCGACGTTGAAGACGACACCGAACGTCCCGATCAGGAAGCCGACGACATACAGCTGCACGAATGTCAGGTGGCCGAACGCATACGCAATCGGAATCGTCGCGGTGAGGAGCGCGCGAGCGCCGTCCGCGAGCAGCATCGCGTGCCGCCTGCGGCCGAGTCGATCGACGAGGGCGCCTGCGTGCATCGCGAAGAGCAGGTTCGGCGCGAGCGTGGTCGTCATCAGGTAGCCCATCTGCGCAGCGCCGGCGTGCAGCGCGAGCACCGCGGTCAGCGGCAGCGCAATGACGGCAACCTGGTCGCCGAACAGGGAAACCGCCTGCCCGACGAACAGGCGGCGGAACTCGCGGTTCTCACGGAGAAGGGGCGGGATCACCGCGGCCCATCCTTACGAACTTCGTTCGGCGCAGCCGAGTACGTCGACTCAGTCGACCACGACGGCGGCGCCGTCGAGCAGGCCGCGCACCTTGCGTGTCAGGTCGTCGGCGCTGAAGGGCTTCTGCAGGAACGCGATCCCCGGCTCGAGCACGCCGTGGTGCCCGATCGCCGAGTCGGTGTAGCCCGAGATGTAGAGCACCTGCGTGCCGGGGCGCATCGCGCAGACGGCGTTCGCGACCTCGGGCCCGCTCATCCCCGGCATGACCACGTCGGTGACGAGCAGCTCGATTGGGCCGCTGTGCCGCCGCAGCAGCTCGAGCGCGGACGGCCCATCGGCCGCCTGGAGGACCGTGTATCCGTTCGCCTGGAGGATCTCGGCCACGAGCTGGCGAACGATCAGCTCGTCCTCGACGAGCAGAATCGACTCGTCGCCATGTGCCGGTGCCGCGAGCGGCGTCGCGTCGTGCTCTTCGAGTGCAGCCTCCGCCGCCGGCAGCAGGATGCGGAACGACGAGCCGAGGCCGGGCGACGACTCCACCTCGATGGTTCCGCCGCTCTGCTCGACTACGCCGTACACGGTCGCGAGCCCGAGGCCGGTGCCGCCTTCCTTCGTCGTGAAGAACGGATCGAAGAGCTGCTCGCGCTCCTCCACGGTCATGCCGACGCCTGTGTCCGTGAGCCGAAGCTCGACGAACGCCGCGTCGTCCGTGACGATGTTCGCGGTCTCGACCGTCACCGAGCCGCCGTGCGGCATCGCGTC
>DATAUN010000087.1:0-6558 GCA_036268235.1 Gaiellaceae bacterium | reverse complement strand
GCTGCGATTCGCTCGACCCACACCTCGCCTGTCTCGACGTCGACTGCGACCTCCGCGACCTGCACGCCGAACGTGAGCACCTGCATCCCCGTCGGGTTCGGGCCGCGCCCGCCCTTGCCGAGGATCTGCGCATCCTCGAGCACGTCGACGACCTCCGCGATCGGCGCGCCCTTCAGGCCGCGCTGCTCGGCGATCTCCTCGATCTGCTCGCGCGCGTCCGCAGCGGCGGCGCGCACGGCGGGCCCCATCGACGGCGTCGTCGACGAGCCTGCGCTGATCGACGCATACGGCCCACGCGCCGAGTCGCCGACCGAGACGGTGACGTGCTCCAGGGGAATGCCGAGCTCTTCGGCGGCGATCATGGCCATCGCCGTCTTCGTCCCGGTGCCGATGTCCTGCATCGCCGTGACGACGGTCGCGCGCCCGTCCGAGCCGACCCGCACCCAGGCATAGCTCGGCGGACCGCCGCCGCCGTACCAGATCTGCGACGCCATCCCGACGCCGCGCTTCACGACTTCCGTCGAGCGCGCGCGTACCTCGTGGCGGCGCTCCCAGTGCGGTTCGGCGCGGCGGTAGCACTCGAGCAGGTTCTTGCTGCTGTACGCGCCGCCCTCGGGCGTCTGCTCCGCGTAGTTGCGGCGGCGCAGCTCGAGCGGGTCGAGGCCGAGCTTCGCTGCGAGCTCGTCGAGCAGCGCCTCGAGCCCGAACGTGCCCTCGACGAAGCCCGGCGCGCGGAACGCCTTCATCGGCGGCAGGTTGAGCTTCGCGCCGTAGGTCGTCGTCTTCACGTTCTCGCACGCGTAGAGCATCTGCATCGGACCTTCGGTCCCGGACGACCAACCGTCCCAGCCGACGGCGTTCACGAACTCGCCGCCGAGCGCCGTGAGCGTGCCGTCGCTGCGCGCGCCGACCGTGAGCCGCTGGATCGTCGCGTTGCGGTTGCCTGCAGACGTGTTCTCCTCGCGCCGGGTCAGTGCGCACTTCACCGGCCGCCGCGTGCGCTTCGCAAGCTCTGCGGCGATGAATGTGTGGTCGTCCGGCGAGTTCTTCGAGCCGAAGCCGCCGCCCATGTAGTTGCAGACGACGCGCACCTTGTCGGGCGGCAGGCCGAGCCGTTCGGCGACGCCGTCGCGGACACCCCAGATGAACTGCGTCGAGATGTGAACCTCGACGCCGTCGCCGACCCACTCGACGACCGACTGATGCGTCTCCATCGAGTTGTGCAGCACGACCTGCGTGCGGAACTCGGCCTCGAGGACGACGTCCGCCTCGGCGAGCCCGCGCTCGTAGTCGCCACGATCGCGCACGCGCGCCTCGCCGAGCAGCTCGCCGCGCCGCACCGCCTCGTCCGGATCGAGCAGCGGCTCCAGCACCTCGTACTCGACCTCGATGGCGCGCAGCGCCACGCGCGCCTGCGCGAGCGTGTCGGCGCACACCGCTGCGATCGCCGCGCCCTGGAACGCCGGCTCGCTCGTCAGCTCGTCCAGGTCGTCCGGGGCGATCGCCGCGTGCACGCCCGGTGAGGCGAGCGCCGCCGCCAGGTCGAGCCGCGTCACGCGCGCCCGCGGATGCGGCGAGCGCAGCACCGCAGCGTGCAGCATCCCGGGCAGCTTCAGGTCGGCCGTGTAGATGGCCTGGCCCGTGGCGCGCTCGATGCCGTCCGCGCGCACGGCGGGGCGGCCGACGATCTCGCGCGCACCTGCGGGCCACTGCTCGAGCGCGTCCTCCTCGACGACGAGGAACACCTCTTCGTAGCGGCCTTCGACCTCTTTCTCCGTGCGGATCAGTCTCGCCACGTGCGGATCGCCTCCTCGATCTTCGGATACGCGCCGCAGCGGCAGAGGTTGCCGGCCATGGCGTGACGGATCTCGTCCGTCGACGGCTGCGGGTTCGCGTCGACGAGCGCGACGGCGCTGACGATCTGGCCCGGTGTGCAGAAGCCGCACTGCAGCGCATCGCTGCGCACGAACGACTCGACCATCCGATGCTCGCGCAGCCCTTCGATCGTCGTCACCTCGGCACCGTCGAGCGTGTGCGCGAGTGTGATGCACGAGAGTGTCGGCACGCCGTCCACGAGCACGGTGCACGCGCCGCAGTGGCCCTCGCCGCACGCGATCTTCGTGCCGGTCAGCGACAGCTCCTCGCGCAGGACCTCGGCGAGCGTCGTGCCGACCTCGGCGTGGAACGCGTACTCGTGACCGTTCACCTTCACGAGGACGTCACCGCCTCGATGTCCGCGATGTGGATCAGGCGGTGGGTCAACCGCATCGTCTGGCGCGCCTCGAGGTCGTCCTCGATGTCGGGAATCGTCGCCCACAGGTCGCGTGCCGACTCGAGCAGCTCGCGGATCCCGTCGACCGCCTCCGCGTGGCCGTTGCGCTCGGCGCACGTATTGATCGCGAGCCCGAGCACGCCGATGGTGTCCGGCTGGCGGCCCCAGAGGAGCGGCGTCGCCATCGACAGGTACTGGTGGATGCGCGCGAGCTGCATCGGCCGGGTGAAGAGCTCGTCGCCGACCGGCGTCGTCGGCTCCGGCAGCTCGTGGCCGTCGGCGAGCGCGTTCGCGGTGCCGGCGAGCATCGCGCGAACCTGGTCATCCGAGCAGCCGGCGAACCGCGCGGTCTTGACGGCGATCAGCAGCGACGACGGCTGCTGCCCATAGGGGTAGTCGCTCGCGTAGAGGACCTGCTCGGGCGGCACCTGGCGGTAGAAGTCGAGCAGGTCGACGGGGCTCCACGTGGACGTGTCGAAGAGCACCCCCCTGCGTCCCGCCATCGCGTGCGCGAGCGCGGAGAGATCGGCGATGCCGGCGTGCGCGATGATCAGCGATGCGCCCGGGTAGCGGTCGACGAGCGTCCGCAGGCCGTCGGCGATCGGCGGCAGCCCGCGGCCGCCGTGGATGAGGATCGGCACACGGCGCTCGGCCGCGAGCTCGAAGACCGGCGCGAGCCGCTCGTCGGTCGCCGTGAACTTCTGCGCGCGCGGATGGAGCTTGATCCCGCGTGCGCCCGCGTCCAGGCAGCGGCGCGCCTCCTCGAGCGGCGACTCGTTCAGGTCGAGGCGCACGAAGGGAATCAGCCGGCCGCCGCTCCGCTCCGCGAAGGCGAGTGTGCGGTCGTTCGCCGCGCGGAACCCCGGATGCCGGTCGGGCTCGTCGAGGCAGAACACGAACGCGCGCGAGATGCCGTACTCCGCCTGGATCTGCTCGAGCTGGTCGTAGTCGCCGACCATGCCGTCGATGTCGTGGCCGAGGTGCAGATGGGCGTCGAAGATGTCCGCGTTCTCGGGCAGGAGCCGCTGGAGCTCCACCCTCCACTGCTCGACGAGCTCGACCGCCCTGGCGCGTGCGTCCATGCGGTCTGAGTCTAGATAGGGTCCGGCGCGTGCCCGACGTTCTCATCTATGCAGACACGTTCCGGTCGCCCGAGCTCCGCCATGAAGTGCCGCTCGGCATCCCCGACCCGATCCTGTACGCGGAGAAGGACGGGACCAGGCACATCGTCACGTCATCGATGGAAGCAGCCCGCCTGGCGGAGCTGAATCTCTTCGAGCTGCACCTGATGGAAGAGCTTGGCGTCGACGAGCTGTTCAAATCGGGGCTGAAGCGCCCGGAGATTCGCGCCGAGCTCGCGCTGCGAGGCGTCCGGGCGGCGGGCATCGAACACGCGGTCGTGCCGGAGTCGTTCCCGCTCTGGCTCGGCGACCATCTGCGCGCGAACGGGATCGAGCTGAGCACGGACCGCGACTTCTTCGAGAACCGCCGCCGCGTCAAGACGGAAGCTCAGCTCGCCGGCATGCGCCGAGCGCAGGCTGCGGCCGAGGCGGCGATGGACCGCTGCCGCGAGCTGCTGCGCACGCGCGTCGAGAGCGGCGGTCTCACGGTCGAGGAGGTCAAGGCAGCGATGAACGTCGTCTTCGCCGAGCACGGGACCGCGGCGGACGACTTCATCGTCGCGCCGGGCGCGCAGGGCGCCGTCGGCCATGACATGGGCTCCGGGCCGATCCGTGCCGGCGTGCCGGTCGTCGTCGACATCTGGCCGCGCGACAACGAGTCGTTCATCTACTGCGACATGACCCGCACGTTCGTCGTCGGCGAAGTGGCCGACGACGTGCGCAAGTGGCACCGCCTCTGCAAGGAGGCACTCGACCGCGCGATCTCCGAGATCAAGGCAGGCGTCGACGGCAAGGCGATCTTCGACGGCACGTGCGAGATCTTCGAGGCCGCCGGCGAGCCGACGCAGCGCACGAAGACGCCCGGGGAGCCGCTCGTGGACGGGTTCTTCCACGGCCTCGGCCACGGCGTCGGGCTCGAGGTGCACGAGTCGCCGGGCCTCGGCCTCATCGCCGAGAAGACGCTGCTTGCGGGGGACGTCGTCACCGTCGAGCCGGGCCTCTACCGGAAGGGCTACGGCGGCGTCCGGCTCGAGGATCTGATCCTCGTGACCGAGGACGGCGCCGAGAACCTGACGCGCTACTCGTACGATTTGACACCTTAGGTGAAATCTGTCCACCTAACCGTTTAGGCTAACCGCCAATCGGGTTCCGTTCTAGTGCTCGGTTCGCCGGGCGAGAAGGAGGAGGCATGGCAGCAGTCGAGCCGGCCCCAGTGGCCGACCCAGCACCGCTCGGTCTCGCGGGCTTCGCGCTGACGACGTTCCTATTGAGCGGGCACAACGCGTCGTGGATCCCCGACCTGATCTGGGTCGGTCCGGCGCTCTTCTACGGGGGACTCGCGCAGTTCCTCGCCGGGATGTGGGAGTTCAAGAACCGCAATGTCTTCGGTGCGACCGCCTTCTCCACCTACGGCGGCTTCTGGATGGGCCTCGGCATCTTCGTCGTGCTCGCCAACACGACGAAGTTCGCAGGCGGCTTCCAGGGAGGCGACCTCACGAACGCGCTCGCCTGGTACCTGTTCGCGTTCGCGATCTTCAACACCTACATGCTGATCGGAAGCGCACGCGTGTCGACCGCGGTCTTCCTCGTCTTCCTGACGCTGGAGCTGACCGAGATCGCCCTCGTGATCGGGTTCTTCAAGCTGTCGTCGGGCGGCACCGGTTGGTGGCTGCACTTCGGCGGCTGGCTCGGCATCCTGACGGCTGCCGTCGCCTGGTATGCATCGGCGGCGGGTGTGATGAACGGCGTCGCGGGCCGGGTGGTGTTCCCTGTCGGCCCACCGCTCGTCCGCAACTCACCCGTTCCCGCCTAAGGCTGACTGAGAGGAGATCGGCTCGTGTCCACAGATCCCGGCCAGGCAATCGACACGCTGTTCCTCGAGGAGCGGCGGTACCCGCCCCCCGAGGAGTTCGCTGCCCAGGCGAACGCGAAGCCCTCGATCTACGAGGAGGACTTCGACTCGTTCTGGGAGCGGGAGGCCAAGGAGCGGGTGACGTGGTTCGAGCCGTTCTCCAAGCTCTACGAGTGGGAGCGTCCGTTCGCCAAGTGGTTTCTCGGCGGCACGCTCAACGTGTCGTACAACTGCGTCGACCGTCATGTCGAGGCGGGACGCGGAGAGAAGGTCGCCTTCCACTGGGAGGGCGAGCCGGAAGGCGACACGCGCACGATCACGTACGCAGACCTTCAGAAGGAGGTCGTCGCGTTCGCGAACGCGCTGAAGGAGCTCGGCGTGCAGAAGGGCACCGCGGTCGGCATCTACATGGGGATGGTCCCCGAGCTGCCGATCGCGATGCTCGCCTGCACGCGCCTCGGCGCCCCGCACACGGTCGTGTTCGGCGGCTTCTCCGCCGACTCGCTCTCCGGCCGCGTGAACGACATGGGGTGCGAGGTGATCATCACGCAGGACGAGGCGTGGCGGCGCGGCACGACCGTCGCGCTGAAGAAGATCGCCGACGAGGCGATGAACGACTCGCCCGGCGTGAAGAAGTGCCTCGTCGTCCGCCGCACCGGCAGCGACGTCGAGATGCAGGACGGCCGCGACCACTGGTACCACGACGTCCGCGGCTCGGACGATCCCGCGTCGTGCCCGCCGGAGCACATGGACGCGGAGGATCTGCTGTTCCTCATGTACACGAGCGGCACCACCGCGAAGCCGAAGGGCATTGCGCACACGACCGGCGGCTACCTCGTCGGCGTCGCAACGACGCACAACTACATCTTCGATCTGAAGCCCGAGCAAGACGTCTACTGGTGCGCGGCCGACGTCGGCTGGATCACCGGCCACAGCTACATCGTCTACGGGCCGCTCTGCAACGGCGCGACGTCGGTGATGTACGAAGGCACGCCGGACTACCCCGACAAGGACCGCTGGTGGTCGATCGTCGAGCGCTACGGCGTCACGATCCTCTACACGGCGCCGACGGCGATCCGCACGCACATGAAGTGGGGGCCGGAGTTCGCGCAGCAGCACGACCTCTCGTCGCTGCGCCTGCTCGGCTCGGTCGGCGAGCCGATCAACCCCGAGGCGTGGGTCTGGTACCACGAGAACATCGGCGGCGGGCGCTGTCCGGTCGTCGACACGTGGTGGCAGACCGAGACCGGGATGATCATGATCACGCCGCTGCCCGGCGTGACGACGCTGAAGCCGGGCTCGGCGACGAAGCC
>DATAUN010000086.1:0-13626 GCA_036268235.1 Gaiellaceae bacterium | reverse complement strand
CTGCCGCCGACGCGGACGCTCGACGTCGCGTGCGGCACCGCGTTCATCACGCAGCATCTTCGCGGCGACGTCGTCGGGCTCGACCAGAGCCCACGCATGCTCGAGGAGGCGCAGCAGCGCCTCCCCAGAGCCACCTTTGTGCAGGGCGACGCGCTCGCGCTTCCGTTCCCGAACGCATCCTTCGACCGCCTCTTCACGAGCTACTTCTACTGCCATCTCGAACACGATGACCGCGAGCGCTTCCTCGGCGAGGCGCACCGCGTCGCCGGCGAGCTGATCGTGATGGCGAGCCGTCCGGGCGACGACGACGAACCGCGCGAACGCTGGGACGAGCGCGTGTTGAACGACGGCTCGCGCTGGCAGGTCTACAAGCGCGTGTTCGAGCCGGACGACCTGGCCGCAGAGCTGCACGGCGAAGCGATCCACGCCGGCCGCTGGTTCGTGCTCGTCCGCACCGTGCTGTGACGCGCCGGCGCGCGAGCTATCGCTCGCTCGTGTCGATGACGCGCGACCAGAACGTGTGCCGCGCATGCGCCGAGGCCGGCTACCCGCTCGAGTCGCTGCCGGTGATCGCGCCCGGCGAGGGGCAGCGCGCCTACCTCTACGGCCAGGCTCCGGGGATCGTCGAGGGCCAGGAACGCCGCCCGTGGCGCGGGCGCGCGGGCAAGACGCTTCGCCGCTGGCTCGACCTCGACGAGGACGAGTTCTACGCGACGTTCTACTGCGCCTCGGTGACGCGCTGCTATCCGGGACGCGCGCCGTCGGGGCGCGGCGACCGGACGCCGACGCCCGAGGAGCAGCGGCTCTGCGCGCTCTGGCGCGAGAACGAGCTGCGCCTGCTGCGCCCGAAGCTCGTCGTCACCGTCGGCGGGCTCGCGGCGCGGGCGCTTCTCGGCGTGAGGAGCGTCACGGAATGCGTCGGCGTGCGCTACGAGCTCGACGGCGCGGTTGCGATCCCGCTCCCGCATCCGTCCGGTGCGTCGAGCTGGCTCAACGATCCCGCGAACCGCGCACGCGTCGCCGCTGCAGTCGACACGATCAAGGAGCAGCTGGCTACGCTCGGATCGTGACCGAGGAGCCGCGCTATCGCACGACGTTCGTTCGCCTGCTCGGCTTCCTGCGTCCCTACAAGATCTCGATGGCGGTGTCGGTCGTGCTCGCGATCGGCTCACAGGCGGCGATCTTCGCTGCGACGTACATCACGGGCTCGATCGCGACCGTGCTCCACCACGGCGAGCGCCATCGCCTGCCGTGGCTCGTCGGAGCGATCCTCGCGCTCGGGGTCGTGCGGGCGCTGATGATGGCGGGTCGCCGGCTGATCGCCGGCCGGCAGGCGCTCGGCGTCGAGCTCGACATGCGCACGTCGATGTACGCGAAGCTGCTCCGCCTCTCGTTCGGCTTCTACGACCGCCACCAGACCGGCCAGCTGATGAGCCGCGCGACCGTCGACCTCCAGGGCGTGCGCTTCTTCCTGGGCTACGGGCTCGTCTTCTTCTTCCAGAACCTGTTCACGATCGTCGGCGTCGCGATCGTCGTCTTTCTCATCTCGTGGAAGCTCGCGCTGATCGTCATCGCGATCAGTCCGCTGCTGATCGCGGTCGCGTACCGCTACAGCCACGTATCGCACCCGCTGCTGCGCGACGTCCAGCAGAAGATGGCGGACGTCGCCACGGTCGCCGAGGAGAACATCGTCGGCGTCCACGTCGTCAAGTCGTTCGCGCAGGAGGCCTCCGAGCAGGAGAAGTTCGAGCAGCGCTCCGAGCGGGTGTTCGAGCTGAGCGTGAAGGCGAACCGGCAGCGCGCCTTCTACATCCCGATCCTGAGCTTTCTGCCGCTGCTCGCGCAGGCCGCGATCCTCCTGCTCGGCGGGCGCATGGTCGCGCACGGCACGCTTGCGCTCGCGAGCTTCGTCCGCTTCAACCTCTTCCTCGCGATGCTCGTCGTGCCGCTGCGCTCGCTCGGCATGTGGATCGGGCAGGCGCAGCGCGCGACCGCCTCCGGCGAGCGCATCTTCCAGGTGATCGACGAGCCGGAGGACATCTCCGACGCGCCCAGCGCGCCCGATCTTCCGGCCGGTCCCGGGGACGTCGTGTTCGAGCACGTCACGTTCGGCTACGACCCCGAGCGGCCCGTGCTGCGAGACGTCGATCTGAAGCTCGAAGCGGGCAAGGTCGTCGCGCTGATCGGTCACACCGGCGCCGGCAAGACGACGCTCGCGTCGCTCGTCCCGCGCTTCTACGACGTGCAGCAAGGGCGTGTGACGATCGACGGCGCCGACGTTCGCGACGTCACGCTCGCGTCGCTCCGCCGGGAGATCGGCGTCATCTCACAGGATCCGTTCCTCTTCTCCGCGACCGTGCGCGAGAACATCGCGTTCGGGCGCGTGGACGCGACCGACGAGGAGGTCGAGCGCGCTGCGCACCTTGCTCAGGCGCACGAGTTCGTCGAGCAGCTGCCGGAGGCCTACGACACGGTGATCGGCGAGCGCGGCATCACGCTGTCGGGCGGCCAGCGGCAGCGCATCGCGATCGCGCGGGCGCTCGTCGTCGATCCGCGCATCCTGATCCTCGACGACGCAACCGCCTCCGTCGACGCGACGACCGAGGCGAAGATCCGCGAGGGGCTGCGCGAGGCGATGCGCAACCGGACGACCATCATCATCGCGCACCGCCTGTCGACGATCGCTCTCGCAGAGCAGATTGTCGTCATCGAGGACGGACGCGTCGTCTTCCACGGCCCGCAGGCCGACGCAAAGACGAATGACGTCTACCGCGAGATCGCCGAGCATGGGATGCTCGAGCGGATCTTCACCGAGGAGGTCGCGTGAGGGTCCACCAGCCCGGAAGCCACCTGTCGCGCGGCGGCCGGCCGGAGGTCGACGACTGGTCGTGGGCGCGCACGAAGCGCCGGCTGCACGCGCTCTACCGGCTCGCGCGCCCGTACAAGCTCCGCACGGCCGTGGCGATCCTCTCGCTGCTCGGGGCGACCGCGGTCGCGCTCGCGCCGCCGTACCTGCTCGGCCGCACCGTCGACCTGGTGAACCACCACTCGACGAACGAGCTCGGCGTCTTCGTCGTGCTGTTTCTCGCTGCCGGCGCCGCAGGGATCCTGTTCACGTACGGACAGACGTACTTCACCGGCTGGACCGGCGAGCGGATGCTCGCCGACCTGCGCAACCACCTCTTCCGCCACCTGCAGCGGCTTTCGCTCGGCTTTTACGAGCGCAACCGCGCCGGCGTGATCATCAGCCGGCTGACGAACGACGTCGAGGCGCTCGACCAGCTCGTCACCGACGGCGTCACGTCGCTTGTCCAGAACACGCTCACGCTGCTCGGCACGGCGGTCGTCCTCTTCTTCCTCGACTGGCGGCTTGCGCTCGCGTCGATGACGATCATCCCGATCCTCGCGGTCGCGACGGCGATGTTCCGCAAGCGGTCGGGCCGTGCGTACGGCGCGGTGCGCGACACGCTCGGCGCCGTGACGGCGACGCTCGCCGAGGACATCGCCGGCATGCGCGTCCTCCAGTCGTTCACGCGCGAGCGCGCGGCGCAGGAGAACTTCCACGTCGTCAGCAACCGCTACCGCGAAGCCAACATGCAGACCGTTGTCCTGAGCGGCGTCTATTTCCCGTTCGTCGACTTCCTCTCGTCCGCCGCCACGGCGGTCGTGCTCGGCTACGGCGGCTGGCTCGCGTTCAACGGCAACGTCTCGATCGGGACGCTCGTCGCCTTCCTCGGCTACCTCGGGAACTTCTTCGACCCGGTGCAGCAGCTGTCGCAGCTCTACAACACGTTTCTCTCTGCGGTCGCAGCGCTCGACAAGATCACCGACCTGCTCGACGAGGAGCCCGAGGTGGTCGATCCGCCGGACGCGATCCCGCTCGAGCGCGTCGACGGCCACGTCGCGTTCGACAGCGTCCGCTTCGCGTACGGCCGCGGGCCCGAGGTGCTGCACGGAATCGACCTCGACGTTCCGGCCGGGACGACCGTCGCGCTCGTCGGCCACACGGGCGCCGGCAAGTCGACGATCGCGAAGCTGCTCGCGCGCTTCTACGACCCGACCGAGGGACGCATCACGATCGATGGCCGCGATCTGCGCACCGTGACGCAGGAGTCGCTGCGCAGGCAGCTCGGGATCGTCCCGCAGGAGGGATTCCTGTTCGCAGGAACGGTCGCGGAGAACGTCGCATTCGGGCGGCGCGATGCGACGCCGCAGGAGATCATCGCGGCGGTGCGCGCCGTCGGCGCCGACGAGTTCGTCGAGCGCCTCGAGGACGGCTACGAGACACAGCTCGGCGAGCGCGGCTCGCGCCTGTCGCTCGGGCAGCGGCAACTCGTCGCGTTCGCGCGCGCGCTGCTCGCCGACCCGCGCATCCTCATCCTCGACGAGGCGACGAGCTCCGTCGACATCGGCACCGAGCGGAAGATCGAGGCAGCGCTCCGGCGGCTGCTGCACGGACGGACAGCGTTCATCATCGCGCACCGGTTGTCGACGATCCGCGACGCCGACCTGATCGTCGTCCTCGAGCACGGCAAGGTGGTCGAGCAGGGGACGCACGACGAGCTGCTCGCGCGGCGCGGCCTCTACCTGTCGCTGTACGGAGACTGGGCCGCCAACGCGGCGTGACGCCGCCGACAACGATGCATTAGGCTCGCCGCGTGCAGGTCGGCGATCCGATCCTCGAAGGCTGGGCGATCTACAGGCGCTTCTGGGAGCACCTCGTCCTGATCGCGCTCTTCACGTACGTCGTCGTCTCCGTCATCTCGCTCGTGCTCGCCCTCGCCGGCGGCTTCCTCGGCGAGCTCGGCGGCATCGTCGTCTCGATTGCCGGGGTCTTCCTGCTCCAGGGCGCGCTCGTCGAGGCCGTTGCGGATGTGCGCGACGGTCGCGCCGACCTGACGCTCTTCGCGACGCTCGGCCGCGTCTGGCCGCTGATCGGGAAGATCGTCGCCGCGAGCCTGCTCGCCGGGCTCGTGATCGCGATCGGCTTTCTGCTGATCATCTTCCCGGGGCTCTACCTCGTGACGATCTTCAGTGTCGTCGTTCCGGTGATCGTCCTCGAGCGCACCGGTGTCTTCGAGGCGTTCTCGCGCAGCCGGGCGCTCGTGCGCGGCTACGGCTGGACCGTCTTCGGCGTCATCCTCGTGACCTTCGTGCTCAACCTCATCGCAAGCCTCGTGCTGACAAGCCTGCTGCACGGCCTGTCGAACGTCGCCGCGCAGTACATCAGCAGCGTCGTCGTGAACACGCTGCTCGCCCCGTTCGTCGCCGCGACCTGGACCTCCATGTACTTCCGTCTGAAGGAGCTGCACGCGCCGGCGACCACGCCCGCGTTCGAGACGTGAGCCTCGACCGCGAAACCGAGAAGCGAATCGAGCAGCCGGTCTCGGAGGAGGCCGAGCGCGAGACGCGCCTCACCCCGGCCGCCGCGGTTCGCGAGATGCGCATCCGCGTGCCCGTGCGTGCGAACCGGAAGCTCCGCACAGTGATCGACCGCGTGAACAAGGACGACCAGCTGAAGGGCTGGTGGCACGTCTCGAACGTGAACGCAGTCGCGCGGATGGAGATCAACGACCACTCGTGGGTCCACATCCAGATCGTCACGAACATCGCGCTGAAGCTCCTGCGGCAGCTGACGAAGCACGGCGTCGAGCCGAACGTCGTCGGCGACTACGGTTACACGCGCGACGACGCCGAGGTGATCGTCGTGCTGACGGCGCTCACGCACTGCGTCGGCATGTCGGTGCACCGCCACGGGCACGAGGACTTCAGCCTCTTCCTCTCCGAGCCGAAGCTGCGCGAGCTGCTCGCCGGCATCTACGAGGAGCCGGACATCACGGTCGTCGTCTCCGAGGTGCTGCAGGGGATCATCAGCCACCGCGCCGACGGCGAGCCGCTGACGCTCGAGGCGGGTATCCTCCGCGTCGCCGACGCGCTCGACATGGAACAGGGCCGCTCGCGGATCGCGTTCGAGCGCGGCCGCGTCGGCATCCACTCGCTCTCGGCGGCGGCGATCGAGGAGGTCGAGATCTCCGACGGCGAGCAGAAGCCGATCCGCATCTCGATCCGGATGAACAACTCGTCCGGCATCTACCAGGTGGACGGCCTGCTGAAGGCGAAGCTGCGCGGCTCGGGCCTCGAGCCGTACGTCGAGGTGATCGCGCACATCGACACGGAGGCGGAGAAACGGCTCGTCCCGCTGTACGAATTGGACCTGTAGCGCGGCTACAATGCCGCCGCCCTGCGGGATCGTCTAATGGTAGGACGCCGGACTCTGAATCCGGTAGTCTAGGTTCGAGTCCTAGTCCCGCAGCTCCCCGCAAAGCCGCCGCATCTGGCGGCTTTTTCGTTGGCGCTTAGAGCGCCGCGGCGGCGGGCGTGCAGTCCGACGAGGCGAGCACGCCTTGCAGCGCACGCTCGAGTGCGTACAGCGGGAACGGCTTCACGAGATACGCGACGGGTTCGAGCGCGAGCAGCTCCTCGTGGGCCGGGTAGATGCTCGTGAAGAGCACCGGGATGTTGCGCTCGGTCAGGCTGCGCGCGAGCCGCAGGCCGGCCGCTTCGCCCGGCTCGATCACCGCTGCATCGACGTCCGCGTGCTCGGCGTCGCCTTCGGCGTAACAGACCGGCTCGTGGCCGAGCCGGCGCACGACGAGCTCCAGCAGCGCGCTGATGTCATCGTGAGGCTCACAGATCAGAACACGCGCCACATGAGGGATGTTCGACCCTCGACGCAGGGATTCCAGCGCCGAGATGGTATGAACGGGGTATGAATTCTCGCCCGCGGGTGCTCGTGGTCGATGACGACGAGGACATCCGCCTCCTTCTCAGAGAGCTGCTCGAGCGCGCGGGCTACACCGTCGACGAGGCCGACACGGGCCGGGCGGCGCTCCGGCACCTCTTTTCGAACGCGCCGGCGCTCGTGATTCTCGACGTGACGATGCCCGACATGGACGGCTACCAGACGCTCGAGCGCATCCGCGATCTCTCGGACGTGCCGGTGATGATGCTGACCGCGCGCACGCAGGAGCTCGAGAAGGTGCGTGGCCTCTCGGCCGGCGCGGACGACTACGTCGCGAAGCCGTTCGGCCGCCAGGAGCTGCTCGCACGCGTGCAGGCGCTGCTGCGCCGCACCGGCGGCAAGACCGAAGTGCTCGAGGCGTATGCAGACAGCTTCGTCGAGATCGACTACCAGCAGCGCCGCATCGTGGTCGACGATCGCGACGTGCAGCTGACACCGCTTGAGTTCAAGCTGCTCGCCGCCTTCGTGCAGAACCCGAACCAGGTGCTCTCGCGCGATCAGCTCCTCGAGCTCGTCTGGGGCGACCCGTACGGCGTCTCGGGCGACCAGGTGAAGCTGTACGTCGGCTACCTGCGCCGGAAGCTCGTGCCCGACCAGCCGGACTCGGCGCCGATCGAGACCGTGCGCGGCTTCGGCTACCGCTACCGCCGCAGCTAGCTCCTCCCGAGCAGCTCCTCGACCGCGGCGACGAGCTCCTGCGCTTTGAACGGCTTCGCGAGGTAGGCGTCGGCTCCCGCGTCGAGGCCGCGCTCGACGTCCGACTCCTGCACGCGCGCCGAGAGCAGGATCACCTTCAGCTCGGCGAATGACGGATCGGCGCGCAGCTCGGCGAGCACCTCGAGCCCCGTGAGCCTCGGCATCATCACGTCGAGCACCGCGACCGCCGGCCGCAGCTCTCGGGCCGCCGCGAGCGCCGCGTCGCCGTCCCCCACCTTCGCGACGTCGAAGCCCGCCCGCTCGAGTCGAAGCGTGACGAGCGAGAGGATGTCCTCGTCGTCATCGGCGCACAAAACGAGCGGCCGGTCGCTCACGACGCACCCGCCACGGGCAGCTCGACGACGAACGTCGTGCCTTCGGTCTCGCCGCTCTGCACGCCGATGCGCCCGCCGTGCGCCTGCACGATCGCCTTGGAGATGTAGAGGCCGAGGCCCGTGCCCTGGATCTGCCGCTCGAGCGCGGTCTGCGAGCGGAAGAACCGTTGGAACAGCCGCTCGCGCTCCGACTCGGGGATCCCGATGCCCGTGTCCGACACTTCGATGTGGACGAGGCCGTCGCGCGCGCCGAGCCGCACGTTCACCTCGCCGCCCGCCGGCGTGAACTTGATCGCATTCGAGACGAGGTTGTCGAGGAGCTGCGCGAGCCGGTCGGGCTCGCCGAGGATCGTCGGCACGTCGCTTGCCTCGACAGACAGTCCGATCTTCGCCGCATCGGCGCGCGGCCGCGCGGACTCCGCAGCGTGCTCAACGATGCGGCGCACGTCGACCTCATCGCGCTGCAGTTCGAGCTGACCATCCTGGAGCCGCGCCGAGAACAAGAGGTCGGAGACAAGCCCGAGCAGCCGTTCGGCGTTGCGGTCGACGATCTCGAGGTACGCGCGCCGTTCCTCGCTCGCCTCGTCCTCTTTCAGCAGCTCGACGTAGCCGGAGATCGACGTCAGCGGCGTCCGCAGCTCGTGCGACACGCTCGAGACGAACTCGTCCTTCAGCCGGTCGAGCTCGACGAGCTGCTGGTTCTGGTAGCTGAGGAGCTGCTGCGCCTGCTCCGCCTCGCGGCGTGCAAGACGCTCGGAGCGACGGGCGCGCTCGACCGCGCGCACGAGACCCGCGAGCCGCGCGAGCACGATCATTCCGATCGCCGCCGTGAACGGTGCGACCTCGTACGCGTGGCTCGAGCCGTTGTGCGCCTTCTCGAAGACGAGGATCGCCGGCCCGATGATCAGCGCGGTTGCGAGCAGCAGCAGCCGCGAGCGCGTGAGCCGCGGCAGCAGGCGCCGGTCGGGCTGCGCGAGCCGCGCCATCGAGGGGTCGAGCGCGGCCGCGGCCCAGACGACGTACGAGCCGAGCCACAGCGCGTCGATCCAGTCGCCGCCCTGGTAGCTCGACTGGTTCAGACCGTAGAGCTCGTCGGCCACGACCCACAGACCGACCGAGACGAGCAGCAGCCGGTACGCGGTCGTGCGGCCGCCGGGGCCGAGCAGAAGCTGCGCGAGCCCGACGAGCAGCAGCACGTCGACGGCCGGGTACGCCATGTTCACGTAGCGCGCCGCATGGCTCGTGTACGCCTGGTGCCGGTACGGGTCGATGAAGAACACCCATTGGACGACGACCACTCCGCCGAAGATGACGAGCGAGTCGAGGATCGCGGTGCGGCTCGTCTGGCCGCCGAGCCGGCGCAGGACCAGGTAGATCCCGAGGCCGAGGAGCGGATAGCCGCCGAGATAGAAGGCATCGGCGATCGACGGGGTCGAAGGCTCCCGGTTCAGCCCGATCTCGTAGACCGCGAAGATCGTGTCGCCCGCGACCTGGCCGAGCAGGCCGAGCCCGAAGAGGTACCAGGGAAGCCGCTCGGCCGCCGGCAGGTTCCGGACGGTGCCGACGAAGATCGCGCAGACCGACGCGAACCCGATGCAGACGTAATAGATGGACTGCGCGTGTCCGTGAGCCGGCAGGACCGCGAAGTAGAGGGCGATCGCCAGAGCGCCCACCGTGAGGAAGGTCCAGGCCGCCGGCGCGGCGCGCACGCGATCCAGTAGAGCGGGTGCGGCGCGTTCAGATGACGTTAAGGACGCCAAAGGTTCGTCTCTTCCGCTCTCACCCTAGTCTTCCCCCTCGACGGCACAAGGCCGGCGGGGTTGGCGTTCGAGCCGCGTCTCTCTATGCTCTTTCGCATTCCCCTGACCCCCCAGACAGGAGGACGAGTGAAGAAGCGCATGTACGTTGGAGCGGGTGTGTCCGCAGTGATCGCGATCGTCGCTTTCGCGACGGTGGTGAGCGGCGCGGTTGCCCGTACCAGCGCAACGCCGTTGCCGGCATCGTCGTGCACGGCGATCCAGAACCCCAGCGGCCAGGTCCTGGTTGCTTCCGACCTGCCTCTCGAAGGTTCGGGCCGGACGCAGACCGAGCAGATGACCCGGGCGATCAAGTTCATCTTCAACCAGCATGGCTGGAAGGCCGGCAAGTACAGCCTCGCCTACCAGAGCTGTGATGACGCGACCGCTCAGGCCGGCAAGTGGGATTCCGGGAAGGCATCTGCGAACGCGACGGCCTACGCGCAGGATGCAAGCGTCGGCGGCGTGATCGGGACCTTCAACTCGGGTGCGGCGGAGATCGAGATTCCGATCCTCAACCGCGCGCCGAACGGCCCCATCGCAATGGTCAGCCCTGCGAACACCTACGTCGGTCTGACGCACCCGGGTCCGGGCACCGTCGCCGGCGAGCCGGGCAAGTACTACCCGACCGGCAAGCGCAACTACGCGCGCGTCGTGGCGGCGGACGACTACCAGGGCGCGGCTGACGCGCTGCTGGCTCAGTCGCTCGGCGTCAAGAAGGTGTTCATCCTGAACGACAAGGAGGCCTACGGGCTCGGCGTCGCGACGAACTTCAAGAACGCGGCGATCAAGCTCGGCATCAAGGTCGTCGGCTTCCAGGCGTGGGACGGGAAGGCGTCGTCCTACGAGGCCACCGCGGTCAAGATCAAGGCGTCGGGCGCACAGGGCGTGTTCCTCGGCGGCCTGATCTGCGAGAACGGCGGCAAGCTGATCAAGGACATTCGCGCTGGCGTTGCAAGCAGCGTGAAGATCATGATGCCGGACGGCTTCACACCGGTCTCTGCCACTGTGCAGCAGGCTGGCTCGGCGGCCAACAACTCGACCGTCTCGGTCGCAGGCCTTCCGAATGAGAAGCTGAAGGGCGCCGGCAAGGCGTTCGTGTCGGCGTTCACCAAGGCAGACCACCAGCCGCCGGACCCGTACTCGGTCTATGCGGCCCAGGCTGCCGAAGTGCTCATCGCTGCGATCGCGCAGTCGAATGGCACCCGCGCTGACATCACGAAGCAGCTCTTCAAGATCAACCTGAAGAACAGCATCCTCGGCAACGTCTCGTTCAACGCGAACGGCGACGTGACTGCCAACCCGGTCACCATCTACAAGGTGGTCGGTGGCAAGTCGACGACCCTCAGGGTCATCGTGCCGAAGAAGTCGCTCGTGAAGTCCGCGTAAGCCGGGACCCCAGAGAACGGCAGTGAACGAAGGGAGGGCGAAAGCCCTCCCTTCGTCGTCTCACAGGTCGCATGTGGGACGATCGGAGCATGCCGCCGCTCGCAGCAGTGCCCGACCTCGACCGCGAGCTCGACGAGCTGTACTCGCTCTCGCTCGAGGAGTTCACGAAGGCCCGCAACGACCTCGCGTCGCGGCTTCGCCGCGCACACCAGTCCGAGGCGGCCACCGAGGTGCACGCGTTGCGCAAGCCGAGCGTCGTCGTCTGGGCGGCGAACCACCTCGCCCGCACCGAGCCCGAGCTGGTCGGTGCGCTGCTCGACGCGGGCCAGCACCTTCGCGACGTGCAGCAGGCCGCGCTCGCCGGCACGGAGGCGGCCGCCGAGGTGAACGACGCCGCCGCCCGCGAGCGCGAGGCGGTGCGCGCGCTGCTGACCGCCGCGCGCGGCACGCTCGATCGGCGTGCGACCGCGCCGATGCTCGACCGCCTTTCACAGACGCTGCGCGCCGCGGCGGTCGATCCGGCCGCGGCTGCGCTGCTCGCGCGCGGGCGACTGACCGAGGAGCTGAAGGCCGTCGGCTTCGGGCCACTCGAGGCGGTCACCCCGCGCCGCCAGAGCTCGAGCGACGAGGTGCGCAGCGCAGCCCGCGAGCGCGTCGCTGCGTTGCGCGCCGACGCCCGCCGGCTCGCGGAGGAGGCAGACGCCGCGCAGCGCGCCGCGGAGGACGCGGTGCGCGACGCCGACGAGTTGCGGCGCGCGGCCGACGCGGCCGCGGCAGAGCTCGCCGAGGCCGAAGAAGACCTGCGCTCGCGCCGCTAGTCGATGACGGCGGCGGTACTTGCGAGGAGCGCCGCCGGCGAGAACGGCTTCTCGAGGAAGCGCGCCTGCGCGGTGAGCACGCTGCCCCGCAGCATGTCGGCCGTGTAGCCGGACATGTAGACGACGCCCGCACTTCGGCCCCGCGCGTCGGCCGGATACGTGGGTGCCGCCGCGCCGCCGCCCGGCAGCACGATGTCGGACACGATCGCGTCGACGGCGTGGTCGCCGAGGACCTCGCCCGCCTCGCTCGTGTTCGCGGCCTCGAGGACGTTGTACCCGGCGCCCTCGAGCACGGCGACGGCGAGCGATCGCACCGCCGGGTGGTCGTCGACGACGAGCACGGTCGTGCCCGGGCTCGCCGGTTCGGCGACGACCGGCGCCGGCTCGTCGACCGTGTCGGTGGCCGTGTCTGCCGCGGTTGCCGCCGGCAGATAGATCTTGAACGTCGTGCCGCGGCCGACCTCGCTGTAGACCCAGATGTTGCCGCCGCTCTGATTCACGATCCCGTACACGACCGCGAGCCCGAGCCCGGTGCCGTGCGTCTCCGCCTTCGTCGTGAAGAACGGCTCGAAGATGCGCGCGCGCGTCGCCTCGTCCATGCCATGACCCGTGTCCGAGACGGTGAGGACGACGTGCGGCCCGACCGTCGCGTCGGGATGCGCAGCGGTGTACGCCTCGTCGATCTCCGTCTCGGAGACCTCGATCGAGATCGTTCCGCCCCCGGGCATGGCGTCGCGCGCGTTGATGACGAGGTTCACGAGGATCTGCTCGAGCTGGCTGCGGTCGAACATCACCGCTGCCACGTCGGTCTGGAACGTCGAGCGCAGCTCGACGCGCGACTCGATCAGTCGGCTCAGCATCGGCAGGATCTCCTCGACGATCTTCCCGAGCTCGAGCCGCTGCGCGACGAGATGCTGCTGCCGGCTGAACGCGAGCAGCTGCCGCGTCAGCGACGTCGCGCGTTCGGTCGCGATGCGAATCTGGCTGAACGTGTCGCGGACGCCTTCGTCGAGTTGCTGGCGTGCGAGCGCGAGCGTCGTGTAGCCGCCGATCACGGTCAGGAGGTTGTTGAAGTCGTGCGCGATGCCGCCCGCGAGCTGGCCGACTGCGTCGAGCTTCTGTGCTTGCCGCAGCTGGTGCTCGAGGTTGCGCTGCTCGGTGATCTCCTGTGTCTGCACGAGGCCGCCGGTGACCGCGCCGGCCTGGTCTCGCAGCGGCGTCACCGTGGCGCGGTAGTTGTTCACGCCAAATTCGATTTCGAACGACGACTTCTCACCCGCGAGCGCAGCGCGATACGCAGGCTCGATCTTCGTGACCGTGTCGGGGTCGAGCGCCTCCCAGATCGTCTTGCCTTCAAGCGCGCTCGCATCGAAGGTCGACTTATCGAGGCTCGGCCCGCCGGCGAGCTGGAAGCGGAGATCGCGGTCGAAGACATAGATCGCACCGCCGGGTGAGTTTTCGGCCACCAGGCGGTAGAGCGCGGCGCGCTCGATCTCCCCCCGCGAACGCGCGAACCTGCCAAGCATGCGCGCGACCCAGAACGCAAACGACAGGAACAGGATCACGGTCAGCGCGGCCAGGATCAGCCGGTGGTCGCCCGCGATGTATCGCACCCCGGCGATGGCAAGGATGATGAGGACCGCGACCGGTAGCGCCCGCCTGACCAGGAACCGGCTGGCATCGAGCTCCCGCATGAGCACTGACTGTAGTCAACGCGGCAGAGATTTGCGGCATTTCCGGGAGGTTCGAAGTCCGCGGAAGGATCGGACAACCAATTGGCCTGTCGCCCG
>DATAUN010000085.1:0-37409 GCA_036268235.1 Gaiellaceae bacterium | reverse complement strand
CGAGTCGTGCTCGAACCAGCGCAGGACGTGGTCGCGGCGGATCTCCGGATGGAACTGCACCGCCCACGCGCGCTCGCCGAGGCGGAACGCCTGCGTTAGCGGGCCACGCGCCAGCTCCGTCGCGCCCGGTGGGACGGCGAACGTGTACGCGTTCCCGTTGAACGCCTCGAAGCGCCGCGGCAGGACGCCGAGCACCGCGTCGCGTTCGCCCTCGTCGGTCAGCTCGGTTTCGTAGAACCCGGCAAGTGTCTCCCCGTGGGGCCCGACCTCGCCGCCGAATGCGTGCGCAAGCGTCTGTGCGCCGAGGCACACGCCGAGGAGCGGTGTCCCCGCGTCGACCCAGCGATGCAGCGCGTCGTACTCCTCGTGCAGCCACGGGTACCGCACCTCCTCGCCGACGTTCTGGTCGCCGCCGAACACCATCGCGGCGTCGACGTCGAGCGGCGGCGTGCCGTGTACCGCGATGTCCCAGAGAACGAGCTCGTGCCCGTCCTCTGCGAGCACCTCCTCGAACAGCTCTGGCCCGACGTCAGGACCGTGGACGACGGCGAGGACGCGCATCACGCGGTCGGGACCTTCTCCTCTTCGAGCAGCTTGCGCAACAGGAACGCTCCGGCGGGCGCCTGCGCGACGCCGTTCGTCTGGTTGTTGTTGTTGAAGAACGCGTACGCCTGCTCGGACTCGTTCGACAATTCGCGCAGCGGTGGCGCCCACTCGCGCAGCTCGTCCTCGTCGTAGAGGTAGTCAAAGCGCTGAGACGCGCCGCCGCCGCGCGCGTTCCACGTGCCCGCGTTGCGGCCGTGATAGCGCACGTAGGCAATCGGCGTCGTCGTCGCGACGAGCGTCTCGGGGACGTTCGCGCCGTCGGTGCGCGGCGCATCGACGACGACCCACGTCATCCGGCGCTCTTCGAGAAAGCGCAGCAGCTCGGCGCGCGCATCCTCGGCGTACCACGACCGGTGACGCGGCTCGAAGAGGAACACGTCATCGCCCACCTGCTCGCGCGCCCACTCGAGGTAGTCGAGCGAGGAAGGCTTCCACACGACGTACGGCGGCATCTGGAAGAGGATGCCGCCGAGCTTGCCGCTCTCGCGCAGCGGCTCGAGCGCCGAGAGGAACGCGCGGAAGATCTCCGCGCGCAACTCGCGCGGCGGCCGGTCGACCCGTCCGCGGTCGTCGACGGGCAGCCCCTCGCGCAGCTCCGGAGGAACCTGCTCGAGCTTCACCGGGTGACGCGTCATCAATCCGAACGCCTTGATGTGCATGACGAACCCGTCCGGCGTGCGCTCGGCCCAGCCGCGCACCATCTTCTCGTCCGGCACGCGGTAGTACGTCGAGTCGATCTCGACCGTCGAGAAGTGCGTCGCGTAGTACGCGAGCCGCTCCCTCGGCGGCGTGCCAGGCGGGTACCAGTGCTTGATGAGCGCGTCGTCCGCGAACGAGCACGTGCCGATGCGAATGGGCGCCACGAGCCTGAGCATACGAGGAGGGGCCTGCGCGCGGCCCCTCCTCGCACGACTCCGTTCCTAATACGCTTTGACCTTCCCAGTTGCGACGAGAATCGTCCCGCCGAGCGTGGCGTCGATGCACGGGAGACCGCCGAAGACCGCGGTCGCCACGCAGCCGGTCGAGCCGAGGTCGTGGTAGAAGAGATCAGCGAGCGTGGCGGTCACGCCCGTCGGGACCGAGCCCGTATCGCTGTCGATTGCCACTGCTGTCGCGACCGTCGCAGACTTGCCGTGCGCGAGCGTGAACGAGCCCGAGGCCTTGCCCGCCTGCTTACCGTTCACCACCGTCACGAACGTGGCCACGACCGGAGCCTTGCCGTTCTCGGTCGCCTTCGCCGAGTAGACCACCTTTGTCGAGACGACCTTGACCTTCTTCCGCTTGCCTTTCACCTTCACGGTCTTCGTCGTCGTCACCTTCTTGCGACCCAGTGACAGCAGCATCGCGGTCGGGTGGTGGCGCACTGACTGCGCCTCAACGGTGGCCGCCGGGTTCGGCTTGCCGGTGTTCGGCGTATACGGCGTCCAGAGCGACGTCCAGCGGTAGTCGCCGGCCGTGGTCGGCTCGGTGATCGCCGACGACGTGAACGTTGCCGACAGGAGCTTCGCACCGAAGACGGCGCGTCCCGGCGTGCCCGCCGGCACGTCCGGCGGCGGCAAGCACACGATGAGCTCGTTGGTGTAGCCCGCCGTCGCGACCGGCGCCGCTGCCGTGACGACGAACACCGGGATGTCGAGCGTCTGGCCGGCCGCGGAGAGGTGAAGATCCCACGTCTGCGTCGGCGTCACGCCGCACGCCTGGGCGTCCGCCTGGCTCGTCGCTGTCGGCGCGATCGCGTCGAGCTCGCCGGTGAGCGGCAGCACGGTGTTGCCGAGGTCGGCGGCCTGGGCCGTCGCGGTCACGTTCCCGAGCTTCGTCCCGGCCGCGGGCGTGCCGATCGTGTACGCCGAGGGCACGAAGATCTGCGTTTCTGCAGTCGGGTCGTCGGTCGCGCCGGCGAGGACGCCGATGCGCGTCCCCGATCCCACAGTCGATGTCGAGACAACGAGCTTCGGCGCAAACGACGCGAGCGCCGAGCTCGAGAACGCGAGCGCCGTGAGCGCAGCGCCCGCGAGCAAGCAATACCTGCCGGACTTCTTCACGTGGTCCCCCTTGTCGAGAGCTATTGCGTCACGGGCTTGGTCAGCACCTGGAGCTCCAGGTCTGCCGAGCCCAGCGTGATCGAACCTGTGTCCCCGAAGCCGAGATATGCGATGTCTCCGCGCGCGGACGCGGATCCGAACGTGACCGAGAACTTCGTCCCTTTGGGGACGTACTGCACGTAGTTCGCGAGCCGGATCGTGTCGAGGCCGACCTTCGGGACGACTGCGCCGTGTGTGATCACCTTGTTGCCGGCCTTGATCGTCGCGACAAGGCGCGGATAGTGCGCGAGCTTCTTCACCTGAACCTTGAGCAGCGAGGCGCCGAAGGTCTCGACCGGCTGCAGGAAGCTCGCGCCGGTGCGGACGAGCGCGGTGCCGCGGAAGCCGACCGGCACGACCTTCGTCTTCGGCAGGGCCGTGAACGAGACCTTGCGGCTACCGGTCGCGGCGGCGATCGTCACCGGCTTCGAGACGTCGATGCCGTTCGCGTCGCCCTTCAGATAGTGGTCGAACCATGCGACGCTCTGCGACTGCACGTACGCCATGTCGGGCGTCGTGAACGTCGACGGCGGATGGCCGAACTGCCCGATGTACAGGTGCTTCGGCCCGCTGATGCGCGAGTAGCCGTTGACGGCCTGCGTGACGTCGAACGCGTAGTCGACGCGGCCCTGGAACATGTAGACGGGCGCGGTGATCGACGGCAGCTTCGCGTACGCAGAGCGTGGCTGGACGAGCGCCTGGATCGCCGGCATGTCGAGCGACTGCACCGCGTCGGTTTCGTACTGCTGGATCAGCGGCGAGCGCGGCGCGACCGTCGCGGCGAACCCGGCGACGATGCCGGAGCGCGCGACATTCTGCGGCCACAACGCCGTGTAGAGGTCGGTCCACGTCGCGACGACGCACACGGCCTTGAACGGGATGCCCGCCGCGAGGCCGTTCCAGATCTGCCCGCCGCCGTACGAGACGCCCCACGCGCCGATCTGCGTGTCGCTCACCTCGGGAAGGCCGGCGAGCCACTGCTCGATCGCGCGCTCGTCGGAGATCTCGTTGGGGCCCGCGAGCTCGAGGTTCCCCGTCGACGTGCCCTCGCCGCGCGCCGAGTATGCGAGCGCGGCGTAGCCCTGCGCGGCGAGCACCTCGCCCAACGCCGCCTCGTCGTCCTTGGAGCCGCCGAGGCCGTGCAGGAGCATCACGCCGGGCCAGCCGGCGGCAGGCGCAGCGCCGTCCGGCTCGTAGAGGTCGTAGGCGATCTTCGTGCCGTCGCTCATCGTCTGGAACCCCGACACCTTCGAGATCGCCTGCGCAGGTGCAGCCCAGATCAAGCCGGCGATCGCGATCAGCACGAGCCGCTTCACGGCGCGCAATGTAGCCGCTCCCTAATATCTCTCCGTGGCCGACTCCCGTCCCATTGGTGTGTTCGACTCCGGCGTCGGAGGGCTGACCGTCCTCCACGAATGCCTGGTGACGATGCCACACGAGGATTTCGTCTACCTCGGCGATCACGCGCGCCTGCCGTACGGGCCGCGCACGCGTGACGAGGTGCGGCGCTTCGCGCGCGAGATCGGCGTGTACCTCGAGCGCCTCGGCGTGAAGATCGTCGTGGTCGCGTGCAACACGGCGACGTCGGTCGCGCTCCCCGATCTGCAAGAGGAGCTCACCGTCCCCGTCGTGTCGGTGATCGTCCCCGAGGCGCACGCCGCCGTGCAGGCGACGCGCAACCGCCGCATCGGTCTGCTCGCGACAGAGCTGACGGTGGCGAGCGGACGCTACGAGTCGCTCGTGCGCACGCTCGACGCGGGCGTGCGCTTCACTGCCGTCGCCTGCCCAAAGCTCGTGCCGCTGATCGAGGCGGGCGACACGTTCAGCGACGACGTGATCGACGCCGTCCGTGAGTACGCGGCACCGTTGAAGGACGCAGGCTGCGACACGGTGATCCTCGGCTGCACGCACTATCCGTTGCTCCGGCCCGTCTTCCAGCGTGCGTTCGGCCGCGACGTGACGCTCGTCTTCTCCGCGGATGAAACGGCGCACGAGGTGGCGGAGACGCTCGGTCGCAAGGGCTTTGACAACGCGGCGGGCCGCGAGGGGAGCTACCGCTTCCTGACGACCGGCGAGCCCGAGCTCTTCCGCACGCTCGGCGAGCGCTTCCTGCAGCTGCCGCTTGGCGAGGTCGAGCGCGTGTCGGTCGCCGAACTCGAGGCGGCGGCATGAGTCGCAACGACGGACGGAAGCCGGGCGACCTCCGGCCGGTCGACGCCGACCCGCACTTCCTCGAGCAGCCGCACGGCGTCGTCCTCTGGTCGCAGGGGAAGACACGCGTGCTCTGCACCGCGTCCGTGCAGGACGGCGTGCCCCGCTGGCTCTACCGCTCGGGCCGCGGCTGGATGACCGCCGAGTACTCGCTCCTGCCGGCGTCGACGGGCGAGCGCACCGACCGCGAGGCCGCGCGCGGCAAGCAGGGCGGGCGCACGGTCGAGATCCAGCGGCTGATCGGGCGCGCGCTCCGCGGCGTCGTCGACTTCCAGGCGCTCGGCGAGCGCACCGTGTACCTCGACTGCGACGTGCTGCAGGCAGACGGCGGCACGCGCTGCGCCGCGATCACCGGCGCGTATGTCGCCGCGCAACGCGCGCTCGACCGCTTCGGGCTCTCGAAGGCGCTGACCGGCTCGGTCGCCGCGGTTTCCGTCGGCGTCGTCGACGGCGTGTCGCTGCTCGACCTCGACTACTCCGAAGACTCGAACGCCGACGTCGACGTGAACGTCGTCATGACCGGCGACGGCCGCTTCGTCGAGGTGCAGTCAACTGCGGAGAAGGTGCCGTTCGAGCGCGCGCGGCTCGATGAGCTGCTCGACCTCGCGGCCGGTGGCATCGAAGAGCTGCAGGCGTTCCAGGAGGAGGCAATCGCTGCTCCTCGCGAGTAACCTCGCCCAGCTCTCGTGGCACGGCGAGCTCGGCCGCCTCGGCCTCGCTGCGGTTCTCGGCTCGATCATCGGGCTCGAGCGGGAGTTCCGCGAGCGCGAGGCCGGCCTGCGAACGCACCTGCTCGTCTCGCTCGGCTCGGCGCTCTTCACGATCGTCTCCGCGTTCGGCTTCCACGACGTGCTCGGCCACGACCCGCGCGTCGCGGTCCTCGATCCGTCGCGCATCGCGGCGCAGATCGTGAGCGGCATCGGCTTCCTCGGCGCGGGCGCGATCATCCGCCAGGGCTTCTCGATCCGCGGCCTGACGACGGCCGCGACGCTGTGGGTCGTCGCCGCGATCGGCATGGCGTGCGGCGCCGGGCTCTACAGCATCGCGATCATGACGACGTTCATCGCGCTGCTCGCGCTGTGGCCGCTGCGCTACCTCGCCTACAACGTGATCGAGCGCGTCAAGCCCGAGGAGGACCGCCTGACCGTGGAGCTGCGCGAGGGGCAGGCGCTCGCGCCGCTGCTCGAGCAGTTCGACCGGCTGCGCCACGTCGAGGTCACCGAAGAGGCCGACCGTCGCGTGGTGCAGCTCGAGTCGCCCGAGATCAGCGAAGAGCTCGTCGCGTACATCAGCGATCTCGACTATGTGGTCGGCGTCAAGTGGCGGCGCTGATCCGCGCGACCGTCTGCACGGCGAACCCGCACAAGCTCGAGGAGTTCCGCCTGCTCTTCCCGGACTGGGAGCTCGAGCTGCTCGCCGGCGCCGAGTTCCCGCCGGAGGACGGCGAGACGTACGTCGACAACGCGCTGATCAAGGCGCGGTACGGCCGGATCGTCGGGCCGGCCGACCGCTGGATGCTCGCCGACGACTCGGGGATCGAGGTGCACGCGCTCGCCGGCGGGCCGGGCGTGCTGACCGCGCGCTGGGCAGAAGACCGCCACGTCGAGAAGCTGCTCGCCGCGCTCGAGGGCAACGCGGACCGGCGCGCGCAGTACGTCTGCGAGCTCGTCGCTCTCTCGCCCGAGCGGCGCGAGGTGCGCGGGACGGGCGTGCTGCCGGGTGAGATCGCACTCGCGCCCGCCGGCTCGGAGGGCTTCGGGTTCGACCCGGTGTTCGTCCCGCGCGGCGAGACGCGGACAGTCGCCGAGCTGGGCGACGCGTGGAAGGCCGAGCACTCGCATCGCGCGCTCGCTGCACGCTCACTGCGCGATGCGATCTGAAGGCGTCGCGCGCCCGGCACGCCACCAGTTCACCTCGGCGCCGAGCACGATCACGTTCGCCATCACGTAGAGCCAGACGAGCAGGATCGCCGGCCCGGACAGCGTCTGCAGCACGGGGTTGTGCTTCGAGAGGTCGACGTAGACCGGCAGCGCCTGGAACGTCACCTCGAGGATCACCGCCGCCGTCACCGCGCCCGGCAGTACCTCCCGCAGTGTGACGTCGGCGTTCGTCAGCACGTAGTACGCGGATGAGAGGAAGCAGAAGATCCCGAGGGTCGAGACGGCGATCGCGACGACGCGCGCCGAGGTCGCGTTGCCCGCGAAGCCGAGATAGCGCTTGAGGATCTCCTGCCCCACCGAGCCGACGACGAGGGAGAGGAAGAGCGCGACGAGCGAGCCGCCCATCATCATCGTCGCGAGCGCCTTGCCGTGCAGGAAACCGCGGTTCGGCCGGCCGTACACGATGTTGAACGCGCTTTCGAGCACGCTGAAGAACGAGAGCGACGACCAGAGCAGGAAGGCGCCGCCGACGGCGCCGAGCGCGGCCGCGTTCGACTGGATCGCGCGCACCGCGTCGAGGATCGAGTCGAGGGACGTGTTCGGGAACGTCCGCGACAGCTCGCGCACGAAGAACGAGTTCTCGCTCGCCTGGTGCACGAGCCCGAGCAGCGCGAGCGAGAGGAAGAGCAGCGGCACGAACGAGAGCAGCGCGAAGTAGGCGATCATCGCCGCGAGGTGGGTTCCCCGGTCGGCGAAGTACTTGCGGAGGACTCGCCTCATTGCGCGGCAGTATGCTCGCCACCATGGATGCAGCCCAGGCGATCGCCGATCTGACCGAGATCTCGCCGCAGGTGCGGCACGTCGCGGTCGTCGAGTCGGACGGGCAGGTCGGCGGCTCGAACCTCGCCGACGATGCGGCCGCGAAGCGACTCGTCGAGGGGGCCCGCAAGCTCGTCGAGGCGGCCGAGGAGCTGCGGCCGGGCCTCGCGCAGCTCGAGGCTGCGACGGTCGCGGGCAGCGTCTTCGTCGTCCGCGACGGCGACCGCCTCATCGCCGCGACGACGACGCCGGAGCCCACGGTCGGGCTCGTCTTCTACGACCTGAAGACGTGCCTTCGCTCGATCGACGAGCCAAAGGGTGCACCGCGCCGCCGAGCCGCCAAGAAGAAGGAGCCCGAAGATGCCGCGTCGTAAGCTCGTCACCGGAGTGCTGCTCGCCGCCGGCTCGCTCGCCGGCTCGGTGCTCGTCCGCCGCCGCGCCGCCCGCCGGCAGGCGCGCGTCGACCTCTACGCGACGGACGGGTCAATGCACTCGTACACCGAGGGGACACCCGAGGCGGAGCGCCTCCTGCCGATCGCGAACGAGCTGCTCTCGGCGCTGTGACGCGCGACGAGCTCGCACGGGCGGTTCGCGACGTCGCCTATCTCGAGGGCGACTTCGTCCTTCGCTCGGGCCGCCGCTCGAAGTACTACCTCGACAAGTACCGGTTCGAGACGCGCCCCGACGTCCTGCGGCCGCTCGGGAAGGCGATCGCCGACGCCGTGCGCGAGCACGAGCCAGATGCCGTCCGGCTCGCCGGGCCGGAGCTCGGCGCGGTCGCGCTCGCGACGGCGGCGTCGCTCGAGACCGGGCTGCCGTTCGTGATCGTCCGCAAGGAGGCGAAGGGCTACGGCACCGCCAATCAGCTCGAGGGGATCTACGAGGAGGGGGAGTGCGTGTGCCTCGTGGAGGACGTCGTGACGACCGGCGGCGCGGCGCTGGAGGCGGTCCAGGCGCTCCGCGACGCGGGCCTGCGGGTCTCCACGGCGGTGTGCGTGGTCGACCGCGAGGAGGGAGGTGTCGACGAGTTCGCGCGCCATGCGGTGCGCCTCCGGCCGCTCTTTCGGGCCTCGGAGTTGCTGGAAATCCCCGCAAATCCGCATGGTTGAGCGGTATCCGACCGCGTTGTTAGCCTATTTTGCCAAGGCCTCTACCCCAATCCCCGACGCAGGAGGATGTTCGTTGACCAAGCAGGACTTCATCCAAGCGGTCGCCACGAAGAGCGGGCTTTCGGCTCGTGAAGCGGGCAAGGCCGTGGATGCCTTCATGGAGACCGTCACCGAGACGTTGAAGAGCGGCGACTCCGTCAACTTCACCGGCTTCGGGAAGTTCGCCCCATCTCCACGTGCCGCGCGCCAGGGCGTCAACCCGCGCACCGGCGAGCGCGTCCAGATCGCGGCGACGATCGTGCCGAAGTTCTCGGCCGGCAGCCAGCTCAAGGCTGCCCTCAAGCCCTAGGCGCGGCGACCACGACGTTTGGACCGGAAGGCGGCCTCCAGGCCGCCTTCCGCTTCTCCGGTTACGGTTCCTGCCGATGGCCGTCGCCACGCAGACCTTCGCCGACCGCCTCGCGGCCGAGGTGGAGCGCAAGCATTCGCAGCTCGTCGTTGGCCTCGACCCGCAGCCCGACCTGATGCCGGTCGAGCTGCGCGGCGACGTCGCGCGCTTCTGCTGCGGTCTCGTCGACGCCGTCGCGCCGCACGCAGCAGCGGTGAAGCCGCAGCTCGCGTTCTTCGAGGCGCTCGGGCCTGCTGGGATGGCGGCGTTCGACGACGTGTGCCTGTACGCGCGCCGCGCCGGCTTGCTCGTGATCGCCGACGGCAAGCGCGGAGACATCGGCTCGACTGCGCGCGCGTACTCGGAGGCGTACCTCGAGGGAGACCTGCCGCGCGCGGATGCGCTCACCGTCAATCCGTATCTCGGCCGCGAGTCGGTCGAGCCGTACCTCGCGGCGGCACGCCGTGGCGGCCGCGGCGTGTTCGTCATCGTGAAGACGTCGAACGCGGGCTCTGACGTTCAGGACCTCGTGCTGAAGGATGGGCGCCCGCTCTGGCACCACATCGCCTCGCTCGTGGCCGAGTGGGGCGAGGATCTCGTCGGCGACGTCGGCCTCTCGTCGGTCGGCGCGGTCGTCGGCGCCACGCATCCCCGCGCGGTCGCCGAGGCGCGCCGCCTCATGCCGCAGGCGATCCTGCTCCTGCCGGGCATCGGTGCGCAGGGCGGCGAGGTCGCGGATCTCCAGCGCGCGTTCCAGAGCGGGCCTGCGAGCGCGGTCGTCAACGCGTCGCGGTCGGTGAACTACGCCTACCGCGAGACGGGCGGCGACTACCGCGAGGCGGCCGGCGCGGAGGCAGCGCGGCTGAAGCAGGAGATCTGGGCCGCCTCCGGCTGGTAGGGCCCCGATGCAGCTGCCCGACGACTGGCGCCGCTACGTCGCGCCAGCAGCATTTCTGCTTGCCGCGACGATTGCCGTGGTGCTGATCCACTCCGGCGTCGAGTCCGGCCGTTCTTCGCCGCCGACCGTGCCCTCGCAGGCCGCCTCGGCAACGACGTCTGCGGCTCCGCCGGCGACGACGTCTGTCGGCACGACGACGCGTTCGGCCGCCAAGCAGTTCTGGACGGTGAAGGCGGGGGATACCTTCGGGGTGATCTCGTCGCAGAGCGGCGTTCCCGTGGCGACGCTCCAGCAGCTGAATCCCACCGTGAAATCGACGTCGCTCTTCATCGGCGAGAAGATCCGGATCAAGTGAGACGGTTCGTCGTTCTCTGCGCGCTCGCGCTCGTGTGTGTCGGCCAGGCGCGCGCGGCGAGCCTCGAGCCCGTGCCGCCGGTCGAGTCGCACGCGTACCTGATCGAGGACGCGCGCACCGGGCAGGTGATCGCCTCGTCGAACGCGCACGCGCACGTCGCGGTCGCGTCGATCACGAAGCTGATGACCGTGCTGCTCACGCTCGAGCGGCACAAGCTGACGGACGTCGTCACTGTCGACCCGCGTGCGGCCGACGTCGGCGAGGAGGCGATGGAGCTCGACCCGGGCCAGCAGATCACCGTGCACGACCTGCTCGAGGGCGCGCTCGTCCAGTCGGCGAACAACGCGGCCGACGCGCTCGCGCTCTCGATGGCGCCGAGCTATCCCGCGTTCGCGGCGCTGATGAACGCGAAGGCCGCGCAGCTCGGCCTTGACGACAGCCATTTCGTCCGGCCCGACGGGCTCGACGCGCCGGACGAGTACTCGAGTGCCGCCGACGTCACGAAGCTCGCGCGGATCGTCATGGGCAACGCGTTCGTGCGCGCGACGGTCAGGCAGAAGTCGGTGACGATCGCCGACGGCGAGACGCTGCACACCTGGGACGACCTGCTGACCGAGTTCCCGCAGACGTTCGGCGTGAAGACGGGGCACACCGACAACGCCGGGTGGTGCCAGGTCGCCGCCGCACGCGGCGACGGCGGCGTCACGATCTACGCGACGCTGCTCGGCTCGCCCGACCGCGCGCAGCGCAACGAGGACCTGCGCTCGCTCCTCATCTGGGGGCTCGCGCAGTTCCGCCTCGTGCCCGCGGTGCAGTTCGGCCGCGACTACGCGGACGTGTCGCTGCCGTATGGACGCGCGCCGCTCGCGCTCGTCGCCGCCAAGCCGCTGATCGCGGTGGCCCGGTTGGGGCGGCCGCTCACGGAGACGGTGACGGCGCCGATGCACATCTCGCTCCCGGTTCGCGCGGGGACGGTGCTCGGGAAGGTCGTGATCCGCGAGCGAGGCCGCATTTTGGGCAGCCGATCACTCGTTGCGAGCCGCACGATTAACAAACCGGGCGTGATTCGCCGACTAGGGTGGTATGCCGGTAGGACGCTGCACCATCTCGCCCACCTGATCTAGATGATCGTCACCGTCACCCTCAACGCGGCGATTGACCGGACGCTGACCGTGCCGAACTTCCAGCGTGGGCAGCGCCATCGCGCGAGCGCGGGCGTCACGCTCGCCGGCGGCAAGGGGATCAACGTCGCGCGCGCGCTCAAGGGGCTCGGCGTCCCGGTCGTCGCGACGGGCCTTGTCGGCGGGACGACGGGCTCGCGCATCGTCGAAGAGCTGACAAACGAGGCGATCCTCAACGACTTCGTTCACATCGAGGGCGAGTCGCGCACGTCGACCGCGGTCGTCGATCCGACGGGCGGGACGTACACGGAGATCAACGAGTGGGGCCCGGCTGTGCAGCCGGGAGAGCTCGACACGCTGCTCGAGAAGCTGCGCTACCTGACGCAGGACGCGGAGTTCGTCGTCTTTGCCGGCTCGCTGCCGCGCGACGTCGCCGACGACTTCTACGCCGAGGCGACGCGCGAGCTCGCGAAGCGGCACGTCCCGACGGTGCTCGACACCGACGGTGAGCCGCTGCGGCTCGGCGTCGAGGCCGAGCCGTTCCTCGTCTCGCCGAACCAGGCGGAGGCGGAGGCGCTCGTCGGGCAAGAGCTCCACGACGACGAGGACTTCCGGCTCGGGCTCGACGGGATCGCCGACCTCGGTGCGCGGAACGTGCTGATCACGACGGAGAACGGCGCACTCGCGCTGCTGCGCGAGGATCGCGAGGCGCATCGCTATCGCGCCGACGCGCCGCGCGTCGATCCGGTGTCGCTCGTCGGGTCGGGGGACGTGCTGCTGGCGGCGTTCCTCGCCGCGCGCCACGCGGGCCGCTCGAACGACGAGGCGCTGCGCGCCGCGGTCGCGGCCGGCGCCGCGTCGACGATGGAGATCGGCGCGGGCCGCTTCGACCCGCGCCAGGCGGGCCGCCTCCAGGCCGGCGTCGAGCTGACCGAGCTCGAGCCGGTCGAGGCCTAGGGAGCTCATCCGCGAGCGTCTGTACCATCTCGCAATGGACGTCGGAAAACTCGACTTGGCGCCCTCCGGGACGGGTCTGCCGGAGAAGTTCGCCCGCGAAGGTCTCACCTTCGACGACGTCCTGCTCGTCCCCGCCGAGTCCTCCGTTCTCCCGAACGACGTCTCGACCGCGACGCGCCTGACGCGCACGATCGTGCTCGAGGTTCCCGTCGTCGCGGCGGCGATGGACACCGTCACCGAGGCGCGCATGGCGATCGCCCTCGCGCGCGAGGGCGGGCTCGGGATCGTGCAGCGCAACCTCTCGATCGAGGCGCAGGTGAGCGAGATCGACAAGGTGAAGCGCTCCGAGGCCGGGATGATCGTCGACCCGCTGACGCTCCCGCCGGAGGCGCTGGTGTCCGACGCGCTCGAGCTCATGGAGCACTACCACGTGTCCGGCGTCCCGGTCACCGACGACAGCGGCACGCTCGTCGGCATCCTCACGAACCGCGACCTTCGCTTCGAGAAGGACGTCACGCAGCCGGTCTCGGCGCTGATGACGTCGCGCAACCTGGTCACTGCGCCTGTCGGGACCACGCTCGCGGAGGCCGAGCAGCTGCTGCACGCGCACCGCATCGAGAAGCTGCCGATCGTCGACGGCGAAGGGCGCATCAAAGGCCTCATCACCGTCAAGGACATCCAGAAGCGCGTCGACTTCCCGCAGGCGACGAAGGATCCGCAGGGCCGCCTGCGCGCGGGCGCCGCGGTCGGTGTCGGCGTGGATGCCTACGAGCGCGCGCAGGCGCTGATCGCCGCCGGGGCCGACGTGCTCGTCGTCGACACCGCGCACGGCCATTCGCGCGGGGTCGTCGACATGGTCGCGCGCATCGCGGCGCTGCCGGGCGAGTTCGAGGTCGTCGCCGGCAATATCGCGACCGCCGAGGCGGCCGAAGCGCTGATCGAGGCGGGCGCCGACGCGGTGAAGGTCGGCATCGGGCCTGGATCTATCTGCACGACCCGCGTCGTCGCGGGCGTGGGCGTGCCGCAGATCACCGCGATTTACGACGTCGCCGAGGCAGCGTCGCGCCACGGCGTTCCTGTGATCGCCGACGGCGGCATCACCTCGTCGGGCGACGTCGCAAAGGCGATCGCCGCCGGCGCAGACACGGTCATGCTCGGCTCGATGCTCGCCGGCACCGACGAGGCGCCCGGCGAGGTCATCTTCGCGCGCGGCGAGCGCTACAAGGAATACCGCGGCATGGCCTCGATCGGCGCCATGCGCCGCGGCTACTCGAAGGACCGCTACTTCCAGGGCGACGTCGAGGACGTCGAGAAGCTCGTCGCAGAAGGCATCGAGGGGCGCGTGCCGTACAAGGGCCCGCTCGCCGGCGTGCTGCACCAGGTCGTCGGCGGCCTTCGCCAGTCGATGGGCTATTGCGGCGCGCCGACGATCGAGGCGATGCAGCGCGCGAGGTTCGTGCGCATCACCGGCGCGGGCCTGCGCGAGTCGCATCCGCACGACATCGCCATCACCAAGGACGCGCCGAATTACCGCCGCAGCTAACGTCGTCGAGCTGTACCCGGACGCGGAGCGGCCGGTGCTCGTCCTCGACTTCGGCGGCCAGTACTCGCAGCTGATCGCGCGCCGTGTGCGCGAGGCGCGCGTGTATTCGGAGCTTGTCTCGCATCGCGCGACGCCCGAGGAGATCCGGCGTAAGAATCCGCTCGCGCTGATCCTCTCCGGTGGGCCCGCATCCGTGTACGCGGACGGCGCGCCGCGCATGGACCCGCGCATCTTCGAGCTCGGCATCCCGACGCTCGGCATCTGCTACGGCGCTCAGCTCCTTGCGCTCGAGCTCGACGGTCGTGTCGACCGCACCGGCGCGGGCGAGTACGGCAAGGTCGACCTGCGCACGCAGGAGGGCTCGCTCTTCGCGACGCTCCCCGCCGAGCAGACGGCCTGGATGTCGCACCGCGACACCGTTGTCGAGCCGCCCGCAGGCGCGACGATCGTCGCCACGTCCGAGCACACGCCGGTCGCCGCGTTCGAGGACGCGACGCGCAAGCTGTACGGCGTCCAGTTCCATCCCGAGGTCGTGCACACGCCGCACGGCCAGCAGGTGCTGAAGAACTTCCTGTACGAGGTCGCCGGGGCGGCACCCGTGTGGACGCCCGCAGCCGTCATCGAGGAGCAGGTCGAGCGCATCCGTGCGCAGGTCGGCAGCGAACGCGTTCTGTGCGCGCTCTCCGGCGGCGTCGACTCCGCGGTCGCCGCGCTGCTCGTGCACAAAGCCGTCGGAGATCAACTGACGTGTGTGTTCGTCGACCACGGCCTGCTGCGCAAGGGCGAGGCCGAGCAGGTCGTCGAGATGTTCGACGGTGTCTTCCACGTCCCGCTCGTGCACGTGCAGGCGCAGGAGCGCTTTCTCGCCAAGCTCGAGGGCGTCACCGACCCGGAGCGGAAGCGGAAGATCATCGGCGAGGAGTTCATCCGCGTCTTCGAGGACGAAGCGCGCAAGCTCGGCGACGTGCGCTGGCTCGTGCAGGGGACGCTGTACAGCGACGTGATCGAGTCCGGCGGCACCGACGGCGTCGCCGAGACGATCAAGTCGCACCACAACGTCGGTGGGCTCCCGGCCGACATGAAGATGAAGCTCGTCGAGCCGCTGCGCCTGCTGTTCAAGGACGAGGTGCGGCGCGTCGGCGAGGAGCTTGGCATGCCCGAGCGGATGGTGTGGCGCCAGCCGTTCCCAGGCCCCGGGCTCGCGATCCGCATCATCGGCGACGTCACCGACGAGCGCCTCGACACGCTGCGCGACGCCGACTCGATCCTGCAGGAGGAGATCCGCAAGGCCGGGCTCTACCGCGAGCTGTGGCAGAGCTTCTGCGTGCTGCCGGCGATCCGCTCGGTCGGCGTGCAGGGCGACTCGCGCACGTACGGCTATCCGATTGCGATCCGCGCGGTGACCTCGGAGGACGCGATGACCGCCGACTGGGCGCGGCTCCCGTACGACCTGATCGAGGTGATCGCGTCGCGGATCGTCAACGAGATCCCGGCTGTGAACCGCGTGGTGCTCGACGTGACGTCGAAGCCGCCCGCCACGATCGAGTGGGAATAGAAGAAGTACGCACGGCGCCGTACCGGATCGAGACCGATCGTCTTGTCATCCGCTGCTATGACCCGGGACCGGACGCGCCGCTGCTGAAGGACGCGATCGACTCGAGTCACGAGCACCTGTTGCCGTGGATGCCGTGGATGCAGTTCGAGCCGCAGACCCTGGCAGAGAAAGTGGATCTGCTTCGGGCGTTTCGCGCCGGCTTCGACGCAGACGAGAACTACGCCTACGGGATCTTCACGCGCGACGAATCGCGCCAGCTCGGCGGTGCAGGCCTGCATCCCCGAGGCGGCCCGGCGTCGCTCGAGATCGGCTACTTCATCCGCGCCGATGCGCTGCGGCAGGGCTATGCGACCGAGGTGACCGCGGTGCTCGCGCGCGCCGCGGTCGACGTCTGCGGCGTCAAGCGCGTCGACGTACAGATCGACCCCGCGAACGAACGCAGCGTCGGTATCCCGCGCAAGCTCGGCTTCACGCTCGAGGGCACGTTGCGCCGCCGCTTGCCGCCCAAGGAAGAGGGAGGCGAGCGTCGCGACTCGATGCTGTTCACGATGCTTGCCGAAGAGCTGCCCCACTCGCCGTGCGCGGCGTACGGCTACACCGCGTACGACGTCGCCGGCAACAAGCTTTAGGCGAGCGCGCGTTCGAGGGCGGAGCGATCGGCCGGCGCGCCGTGCGCCGACAGGACCACGTCCACCGGCTTCTCGAGCAACGGCCGCAGACGCGCGGCGACTTCATCACGGTTGACCTTTGCCATCAGCCAGTGCACCTGGAGCGCGAGGCTGTCACCGCAGTCGGAGAGCGTGTCGCCCGAGATGACGGCGCGGAACGGCTCGATCCAGAAGGTGAGGTCGTTACGCGTCCGCCCTTGCAGCACTTCGATTCCGAACGGCGCGGGCTCGCCGGCGGAGATCGAGTGGTACTCGCCGCTGTCTTCGTGCAGCAGCCAGCGCAGGTCGGAGCTCACGAATCCCTCGGCCTCCTCGGCGCTCACGTCGAAGACGTCGATCAAGTCCTGCCCCGAGTCGGGACGGGCCGCGTACACGGGAACGTGGATCTCCTCGACGAGCGATCGCGTGTCACGTTCGTGCCAGGGCGCAGTGAGCACGATCGCCGTCGTGCGGCACGATGCGAGCTCGCGGATCGCGTCCGGGACCGCGAGCGGGTCGAAGAGGAGCAGCCGCTCCCCGTCGTCGAGGGCATGCGAGGAGACGAGCGGGCCCCACGGCTCGCCGTCCTGCCACTCGGGATGGGGAGCCTGCCAGTCCCACAGCCCGGGTGCGACCTCGCGCACGCGTCAGTTCCTCGGCCCGCCGGCGACGTAGATCACCTGGCCGCTGACGTAGCCGGCGTCCTCCGAGCAGAGGTATGCAATCGTGCCGGCGACGTCCTCCGGCTTCCCGCTGCGCCGCAGCGGCACCTGCTCCGACACCGCGGCGACGAACTGGTCGAACGGCACGCCGACGCGCTCGGCGGTCTGCCGGGTCATCGCCGTCTCGATGAAGCCGGGCGCGACGCAGTTCACGTTCACGTTGTACGGGCCGAGCTCGATCGCAAGCGTCTTCGTCATGCCCTGCAGGCCGGCCTTCGCAGTCGAGTAGTTCGTCTGGCCGCGGTTGCCGAGCGCGGAGGTAGACGAGATGAGCACCATCTTCCCGCTCTTCTGCTCGACCATGTGCTTCTGCGCGGCGCGCACCGCGAAGAACGTGCCCTTGAGGTGCGTGTCGATCACCGCGTCCCAGTCCTCGTCGGTCATCTTGAAGAGCAGGTTGTCGCGGATGATCCCCGCGCACGTCACGAGCACGTCGACGGAGCCGCCGTGCTCGACTGCCGCCGCGATCGCTGCTTCCACGTCCTCGCTCTTCGTCACGTCGCAGCGAACGGCGTGGCCGCCGATCTCCGACGCCGTGTCCTGCGCAGCCGCCTCGTCGAAGTCCGCGACGATCACCGTCGCGCCTTCGGATGCGAGCCGCTTCGCCGTCGCGGCGCCGATGCCCTTCGCGCCGCCCGTCACCACCGCTGTCTTGCCTTGGAATCTCGTCATGACGCGGACCGTATACGGTCCCGATATGGAGCTCCGCGACATCCTCGCGCGGCGGCGCATGCATCGCGCCTTCCTGCCCGATCCGATCCCCGAGGAGCAGATCGACCGGATCGCCGGCGTGATCCGCCGCGCGCCGTCGGGCGGCTTCAGCCAGGGCGGCAGCATCGTCGTAGTGACGGACGGCGAGCAGCGCGCCGCGATCGCGCGCGCGTTCGGCGACGAGCACTACTCGAGGGGCGGTCGCAACTTCATCGCCGACGCGCCCGTGCACATGGTCATCTCGGCCAACGAGTCGCTCTACCACGCCCGCTACAACGAAGCCGACAAGCTTTCGTCGACCGGCGGCGTCGAGGTCACGTGGCCGGTGCCCTACTGGTTCGTCGACGCGGGCGCGCTGATGATGCTCGTGCTGATGGCGGCGATCGACGAAGGCCTGGCCAGCGCGTTCATCGGCCATCCCGACCAGAAGCGGATCTTCGACGAGCTGCTCGGCCTCCCGGAGGACGTCGTGCCGATCGGGCTCGCGCTGATCGGGAAGCCCGGCGACGATCCGCCGATCGGCTCGCGGCTCAAGGAGCGGCAGCGGGCGCGGGAGGCGCTGATCCACCGGGAACGCTGGTGAACACCGGGTAGCGCGCGCGGACCTCGTCGATGAACGCTGCGAGGCGGTCGGCGATCGCCGCGTCCTCGATCTCGAGCACGTTCTCCGCGTTCTTCTCGCCGCTCCGTGACAGGTTGAACGACCCGACGAAGACGGTGTCGTCGCAGACGGTCACCTTCGCATGCATGAAGTCGTGCACCGTCCCGTTGCCGTACGGCGTCGAGAGCTTCCCGGTGAATGCGCCCGCGCCCATCACCTGTTGGAGCAGCGGCAGCTTCCAGGAGATGACCGTGTTCGTCTCCCACTGGTGGATCACTTCGCGCACTTGCGTGGTGTCGACACAGCCGGCGACGTCGACGCTCTTGTCCGAGATCACCTGCGCGAGGGTCCCGAGCACCGGTCCGGTCGTGATCACCGGCGAGCAGATGCGCACGCGCCGCTTCGCACGCCGGATCATCTTCGCGATCCGCGCCGAGAGGTCGTCGCCGTGGCCGGGCGTGAACCAGGCGCGTACGTGGTCGTCCCAGCGCGGGTCGACGAAGCCCGTCTTCTCGACGTCGGCGGTCGTCCAGAGCTGGTCGAAGTCGATGCGATACGCCTTCGCGATCGCCTCAGAGTGGACGACCACGATGACGTTCTCCTGCCGCGACCACGAGTCGTCCGTCCAGTTCAGCGATCCGGTCCACACCGACGCGCCGTCGCGGATCACGTACTTGTGGTGCATCAGGTCGGGGATCCCCGCGATCGCCTTCGCGTCGACCGGCAGCGTCGCGATCAGCTGCGCATCCACCTCGGGCGGCGGCGGGACCGGGATCGGGTTCGCGTGGTCGAGGTTGAAGGCGAAGCGGATCTGCACGCCTCGTCCGGCGGCGCGCGTGATCGCGTCGGAGACGATCGCCTTCGTCTCCTCGCCGAGGTTGAAGTCGTACTGCGCGAGGTCGAGTGTCGCCTTCGCCTCGTCGAGGAATGCCGCGACGGCGTGCGCGATGTCCGCCGGCTGCTGGCCGCCGTCCGTCAGAGTTCTGATCTCGATGCGCTCGCTCATCGACAGGCTCGTCTCCGCGCGGATCGGGCGGACGACCAACTTCTACCGGGAAGGGCGCGGCGCTGCGGTCCGGCGCGACCGGCTGGCCGCCTACCTGGAGGCGCGGGTCGAGGCGCCGATCCTGCTCGTCGGGGAGGCGCCGGGCTACCGCGGCGCACGCATCTCCGGGCTCCCGTTCACCTCCGAGCGCCAGCTCACCGGTGCGGGGCCGGCAGAGGCGACGGCGACGATCGTCCAGCGCGTGCTCGCCGAGCTCGGGCTCGCCGAGGAGATCCTGCTCTGGAACGTCGTCCCGACGCACCCCGGGACGGCCGCCTCGAACCGGCCGCCGACCGCGCCGGAGGTGGCGGCCGGGCGCGTCTTCGCCGAGGAGCTCGCCCGCGGCCGCCGCGTGGTCGCCGTCGGCCGGATCGCCGCGGCCGCTCTGGGAGCCGAATACGTACGGCATCCTTCTCACGGCGGCGGCGTCGCGTTTCGCGACGGGATGCTACGATTCGCGCCCGGCGGACGCCTTGTCCGCCCTTTCTCCATATGAAGACCTACAGCGCCAAACCGGGCGAGATTCAGCGCGACTGGCTCGTCGTCGATGCCGAGGGGAAGACCCTGGGCCGGCTTGCGACCGTGATCGCCGACCGCCTGCGCGGCAAGAACAAGGCCACGTTCACCCCGCACGTCGACACCGGTGACTTCGTGGTCGTCGTGAACGCGGAGAAGATCACCGTCACCGGCAAGAAGCTCGACGAGAAGATGTACTACAAGCATTCGGGATACCCGGGCGGTCTCCGCGAGCGGACGCTGCGCGAGCAGCTCGACCGCCAGCCGACCGAGGTCATCCGCAAGGCCGTCAAGGGCATGCTGCCCCGCAACAAGCTCGGCCGCGCGCAGCTCACGAAGCTCAAGATCTATGCGGGCCCCGAGCATCCGCACGAGGCGCAGGCCCCGACCCCCCTCGAGGTGTAAATGTCCACTTCCGCTCAGTACCTCGGCACCGGCAAGCGCAAGACATCCGTCGCGCGCGTGATCCTGCGGCCCGGTGACGGCGCCACGTGGGTCAACGGCAAGAAGCTCGAGGAGTACTTCCCCCGCATGGTCCACCGGATGCTGGCGACCGCGCCGCTGAAGACGACTGGGCTCGAGGGGCAGTACGACCTTCGCGTGCGCGTTCACGGCGGCGGCCCGTCGGGCCAGGCCGGCGCGGTGCGTCACGGCATCGCCCGCGCGCTCGTCGAGGTCAACCCGGAGCTTCGCGTGCCGCTGAAGCGCGCCGGCTTCCTGACGCGCGACGCACGCCAGGTCGAGCGCAAGAAGGCCGGGCTGCACAAGGCGCGCAAGGCGCCGCAGTTCTCCAAGCGCTAGCCCCCGGGGCTTCTATGGCTCGGAAGTACTTCGGCACCGATGGTGTCCGCGGCGTCGTGGGTGAGTTCCTCACGCTCGAGCTGGTTGAGCGGCTTGGCCGCGCCGCGTCGCTCTGGACCGGCGCCGCGAAGGTCTTCGTCGGTCGTGACACGCGCGCGTCCGGTGTCGAGCTCGAGGAGGCGTTCGCGCGCGGCGTGATCTCGGCGGGCGGCGATTGCATTCTCGGCGGCGTGCTGCCGACTCCGGCGGTTGCGCTGCTCGCGCTCGACCTCGGGGTCGTGATCTCGGCGTCGCACAACCCGCCCGAGTACAACGGCGTGAAGTTCTTCGATTCGAAGGGCCGCAAGCTCTCGGATGCGTCCGAGGAGCAGATCGAGGAGATGCTCGCGGCAGCACCCGGGATCGACCAGGGCCGCATCGAGCACGTCGAGGTCGCGACCGACTCGTACCTGACGCACATCCTCGAGCGGTTCGGCTCGGATCTCTCCGGCCTGCGCATCGCGGTCGACTGCGCGAACGGCGCGTACTCGGGACTTGCGCCGCAGGCCTTCGAGGAGTGCGGCGCGGAGGTGCACGCGATCGGCGACCAGCCGAACGGCGACAACATCAACGTGGGCTGTGGTGCGACCGACCTGGCGCTCCTTCAGCAGACCGTGCGGGACGGAGGCTTCGACCTCGGGATCGCGTTCGACGGCGACGGCGACCGGATGCTCGCGGTGGACGAGAACGGCGACACCGTCGACGGGGACCAGATCATCGCGATCCTCGCGCTCGATCAGCGGGTCGACCAGGTCGCCGTCACCGTGATGACGAACCTCGGCTTCCACGCGCTCATGCGCGAGCACGACATTCGCGTCCACACAACCAACGTCGGCGACCGTTACGTGCTCGAGGCGCTGTACGACAACGGCGCGGTCCTCGGCGGCGAGCAGTCGGGTCACGTCATCTTCCTGCGCGACCACGTCACCGGCGACGGGCTCGCGGCCGGTCTGCTGCTCTGCGGAGCGCTCAAGGGGCGGACGCTCAGCGAGGCCGCGGCCGTGCTCACGCTCTTCCCGCAGTGCAAGGAGAACGTGCCCGTCTCGGACCGCGAGCTGACCGCCGCGATCACCGCCGAGGTGGCGCGGGTGAACCAGGAGTGGGACGGCGCAGGCCGTGTGCTGGTGCGGCCTTCCGGCACCGAGCCGCTGATTCGCGTCCTCGCGGAGGCGGAGAATCCGGGGGTCGCCGAGGAGGCCTGTGCTAGCATCGCGGCGCTCGTTCGCCAGGAGCTCGGCTGACCCCGTCCCCACGTAGGGACCGGGATCTTTCGCCGGGCTCTTAGCATTTTTCTAGGAGAGATCTCCTAGGATCGGGGGGTTCGAGTCGAAGGAGGCTCCGGATGTGCGGGATCATCGGATACGTCGGCGGACGGGCTTCCAAGCCGCTGCTGCTCCAGGGTCTGAAGCGTCTCGAATACCGCGGGTACGACTCCGCCGGGATCGTGCTGCTCGAAGCCGACGGGCTCGACTACGTGCGCGCTGTCGGACCGCTGGAGAACCTCGTCGAGGCAACCGGGCCGAACGGCTCCGTCTCGCGCACCGGGCTCGGCCATACGCGCTGGGCCACCCACGGCGGCGTCACCGAGGCGAACGCGCATCCGCTGACCGCGTGCGACGACAAGCAGCTCGCGATCGTCCTGAACGGGATCGTCGAGAACTACCGCGAGCTGCGCGACGAGCTGGCCGCGAACGGGCACACACTTTCGTCCGAGACCGATGCAGAAGCGGTCGCGCACCTGATCGAGGCTGCCTACGACGGCGACCTCGTGCAGGCGGTGCGCACGGCCTACGCGCGACTCGAGGGCCACTTCACGTTCGTCGTCATCCACCGCGACCATCCGGATCATCTCGTCGGCGTTCGGCAGCAGACGCCGATGGTCGTCGGCCTCGGCGACGGAGAGAACTTCGTCGCGTCGAATCTCGCAGCGTTCCTGGCCGAGACGCGGCGCGTGCAGTTCCCGGACGACGGTGAGATCGCGTCGATCACGCCCGAGGGAGTCACGATCATCGATGCGATCAGCGGTGAGACCGTCGAGCACGATGTCGTCGAGGTCGACTGGGATGACGACGCCGCCGAGCGCTCCGGCTACGAGACATTCATGCTCAAGGAGATCTACGAGCAGCCCGAGGGCGTTGCCGAGACGATCGGAGACCGCGTGCGCCACGGCCGCCTGGTCCTCGACGGGCTCGGCATGTCCGAGGACGAGCTGAAGGCGCTGAAGCGCATTGTCATCGTCGCCTGCGGCACGGCGTACCACGCCGGCGTCGTCGGCCGCTACGTGATCGAGGAGTGGGCGCGCGTCCCCGTTGAGCCGGACGTCGCGAGCGAGTGGATCTACCGCAACCCCGTCATCGACCCCGGCACGCTCGTGATCGGCATCTCGCAGTCCGGGGAGACGCGCGACACGATCCAGGCGATGAAGCTCGCGCGCGAGAAGGGTGCGCGCACCGTCGCGATCACGAACATGATGGGCTCGCAGATCACGCGCGAGGTCGACTCGGTTCTCTACACGCGCACCGGGCTCGAGGTGGGTGTCGCCGCGTCGAAGACGTTCACCGCGCAGATCGCGCTGCTCTTCCTGATCGGGCTGAAGCTCGCGCAGTGCCGCGAGACGCTTCCGAAGGACGAGGTCGAGTTCATCCTCGACGAGGTGTACGACCTGCCGAGCAAGATGCAGCGGTTCCTCGACGCCGATCATCCGATCGAGGAGATTGCACAGCGCTTCCACGACCAACCGTTCTTCCTGTACCTGGGTCGCCACATCGGGTTGCCCGTCGCGCTCGAGGGCGCGCTGAAGCTGAAGGAGATCTCGTACATCCCGACCGAGGCGTACTCCGCCGGCGAGATGAAGCACGGCCCGATCGCGCTGCTCGAGGAGGGGACGCCCGTCGTCGTCGTCGCCACGCGCATCCACGTGTACGAGAAGATCGTCTCGAACATCCAGGAGACGCGCGCTCGCGGTGCACACGTGATCGCGATCGCCACCGACGGCAACGAGGACATCCAGCACCACGCGGACGACGTGATCTACGTCCCGAAGTCGCCCGCGTTCATCCAGGCCGCGCTCGCGATCCTGCCGCTCCAGCTGCTCGCCTACCGGATCGCCCGGCTCCGTGGCCTGAACGTCGACCGTCCGCGGAACCTCGCGAAGACCGTTACGGTCGAGTAAACTACAGTCAACCCGTTTCGGGGATGGACGCCCCTCCTCGGAGGTGCGAACCTATGAAGGGGACGTCGTGCCTTTGGCGTAACTGCGCGCGTTGCCCTCTCCCGTGAGCGGGGCGGCTGGTCGGGTGCCGCAGCCCGGCCGCCGCCCCGCTTCGGCTTACTGGACCGAGGCGAGCGCGGTCTCGACGAAGGCCCGCGCGGCCGGCGAGTGATAGCGGTCGCGATGGCGGGCGATCGCGATGACCCGCGGCGGGACGGCGTCGCGGAGCTCGCGCACGACGATGCGCGGGTCGCTCTCGTCGACGGTGAGCCTGGGCATGACTGCGTTGGCGATCCCGGCGGCGACGAGGCCCTGCACGGTCGGGTTGTCGTTCGAGCGGAAGGTGAAGCGCGGCTCGACGCCGACGCCGTGGATCGCAGCTTCCACCGGCTCGATCGACCGGTCGGACTGGAAGCCGACGAGGGGCTCGGCCGCGATCTCGCGCAGGTTCGGCGTTCGCGGCGTCACCGCGAGCGGGGAGCCGGCTGCTGCGACGAGCACATACGGATCGCGCAGCAGCTCGATCGTCTCGAGCGGCGCGTCGATGACCGGCAGCTGCACGAAGCCGACGTCGAGCTCGCCGCGCTCGAGTGCCGTTTCGATCTCCGCGTCGTCCATCTCGGCGAGCACGAGCTCGACCGCCGGCCACGCCTCCGTAAAGCGGCGGATGATCTCCGGCAGCACGCGTGCGCCGACCGACTGGAACGTGCCGACGCGCAGCATTCCGGCCTCGCCGGCGCGCAGCGCGTGCAGGTCTGCCTGCGCGGCCTGGAGCCGGGCGACGATCGAGTTCGCGTGGCGCAGGAGCAGCTCGCCGGCCTCGGTCAGGAACACAGGGCGCGGGCCGCCCGGCCGCTCGACGAGCTTCTCGCCGACGATCCGTTCGAGCGTCGCGATCTGCTGGCTGACCGCCGATTGCGTGTAGCCGAGCTTCTGCGCCGCGCGGCCGAACGAGCCCTCCGAGGCGAGGGCCTGGAGCGCGGCGAGGTGCCGCAGCTCGACTCCGAGCCAACTATCAGGTTCCATAATCAAGATCAATCATAGCTCCATTTGTGCTGATAGTCCCTGCTCAGGCACCATTGGCATATGACCTTGATCGCAGTATTCATCGCCTTCGTCGCCGTGTGCGTCGTCTCGGCCTTCCACGGCCGCGACTCGCGCTTCGACCGCCCCGGCCGCCAGCTCTAGGCAAGTAACAGACTGTTACAAGCTCGTTCGGAGCGCCTCCGCGCCGCGTCCTGAGCTAGTAACAGACTGTTACAAGCGCCTCTTCGGCGCCCGTTAGCCTGGCCCCATGTGGATCTGGCACGGGCTCGAGAACGCGCTCCGCATGGGGTGGGAGGTCTGGTGGGCGCTCGTGCTCGGCTTCGGGCTGTCCGCCGTCGTGCAGGCGTTCGTGCCGCGCGCGCCGCTCGAGCGCGCGCTCGGCGGCCGCGGGCTTCGCGAGGCGGCTCTCGCGACCGGCCTTGGCGCCGCGTCGTCGTCCTGCTCCTACGCCGCGATCGCGATCGCGAAGTCGCTCTTCGAGAAAGGCGCGAGCCTCGCCTCCGCGATGGCGTTCCAGTTCGCCTCGACGAACCTCGTCTTCGAGCTCGGGATCGTCCTCTGGCTCTTCGTCGGCTGGCGGTTCACGCTGGCCGAGCTCGTCGGCGGGTTGATCCTGATCGGCGTCATGTGGCTCGCGCTGCGCGCGCTCGTCTCACGCGAGCGCGAGGAGGTGGTTCGCGAAGAGGTGGCTCGTGCCGAGGCCGGACACGTGCACCCGACCGCTTCCGGGCTCGCCGCGGTCGCGCGCAACTTCCGCCACGACTGGCAGATGCTCTGGAAGGAGATCGTCGCCGGCTTCCTGATCGCGGGCTACGTCTCATTGCTGCCGGGCGGCGTGTTCAACGCGCTCTTCGTCGCGCACGGGCCTGCGCCGGTGCGCGTGCTCGAGAACGTGCTCGTCGGGCCGGTTGTCGCCGCGCTCGCGTTCGTCTGCTCGGTCGGCAACGTGCCGCTCGCTGCGATCCTCTGGGCGAGCGGTGTGTCGTTCGCCGGCGTCGTTGCGTTTCTCTTCGCCGACCTGCTGATCCCACCGATCGTCCTCTACTACCGCAAGGTCTACGGGAGGCTCGCGGCGCTCCTCGTCGCGGTGATGTTCGGCTCGATCGTCGTCGCGGCGCTCGCGGTCGCCGGGCTCTTCTCCCTGACGGGCCTGACGCCGTCGCACCGGCCGGCCGTCTCGTCGATCGCCGACCGCGCGATCACGTGGAACTACACCTCCTGGCTCGACGTGATCTTCGCGCTGGTGTTCGCCGCGCTGATCGCGGTCAGCTCGCGCTCGCGCGGCGCTGCCAGCGATCACCCCATGTGTCACGGGTGAGCCCCGAGAGGATCGTGCGGCGGACGAGCCTGCCGCCGCGGTCACGGCCGAGTAGGTGCACGCGCAACGGCGTGTCGCCGATCGGCAGGTCGACGCTGGTCGCGTCGCCGGCCAGCTCGCCGCTCTCGCGCACCTCGTAGTCGCCGCGCGGATCCGAGCGCTCGCTCAGCCGAAGCTCCCACGCGGTGACGCTCGGCTCGCGCCGCCACACGAGCGTGTCGCCCTCGCCGCGGCGCACGTCCATGTTCCCGCTGATCGTCGCGCGCGTGCGCAGCAGCGGCTTGCGGAACACGGGTGCCGGCTGAGGCGGCGCGGCCTTCGGGCGCACGCTCGCGCGGGCGCGTTGCACCGCGCCGACGCGCTCGAGCTGCTGCAGCGCGTTGCGCTGCGCGTTCGCGCCGAGCTCGAGCGCGCGGATGCGATCGCGCAGCGCCTTCCAGTCGGGATCGCCGCCCGCGGCGACGAGCGCGCGGGCCTCGCCGATGATCTCCTCGAGCATCAGTCGTCCACCGACCGGCGCAGCTTCTTCGTTCGCCCGCGGCGCTTCTTCTCGTCGAGCCGCTGCTCGCGCGCCGCGGTCGACGGCTTCGTCGGCCTTCGCTTGCGCTGCACGCGCACGGCTTCGCGCAGCTGCTCGAGGATCCGCTCCGTCGCGAGCTCGCGGTTCCGCAGCTGCGAGCGCTCGTCCTGCGCGATCGCGCGCACGACCGGCCCGAGCTTCGTGAGCACGCGCCCGCGCTCCGCCTCGGTGAGCCCGGCGGAGTCCTCGACGTCGAAGAGCGCCTCCGCCCGCGTCGAGGTCTTCTGCGCATGCTGGCCGCCCGGACCGCTCGACCGCGAGAAGCGGAAGGCGATCTCCGACCGAATAGACTCGATGTCCATGGCGGCAATTCTCCTGGACGTGGACGGTGTGCTGCACGTTTCAGGCGAACCGATCCCCGGAGGCGCCGCCGCGGTGCGCGAACTGCGCGCGGCCGGGCACCGCCTCCGCTTCGTGACGAACTCCACAACCCGCTCCCGCGCGCAGCTCGCAGAGCAGTTGCGCGCGATGGGGATCGAGCTCGAGGACGAGGAGCTCCAGACGACCGGCTTCGTCGCGGCCCGGGTGCTCGCAGGCAAGCGCGTGCTCGCGCTGACGATGCCGGGCCTCCTCGACGACCTCGACGGCCTCCAGCTCGTCGGCATGAATGTGGACGCCGTGCTGCTCGGCGGCGCGGACGAAGGCGAGGAGACCGGCCGGACCTTCTCCTACCTGAACCTGAATCGCGCCTTTCACGAGCTCGAGGACGGCGCCGAGCTCTACTGCCTGCACAAGAACAAGTGGTGGCAGACGGCCGACGGCCCGCGGCTCGACGCCGGAGCGTTCGTGGCGGGGCTCGAGTACGCCGCGGGCACCGAGGCGACCGTGCTCGGCAAGCCCTCGAGTGCCTACTTCGCCGCGGCGCTCGAGGCGTTGGGGGCTGACGCCGGCATCACCTGGATGGTCGGCGACGACCTCGAGGGCGACTGCGTCGGCGCGCACAAGCACGGCATGCGCACGATCCTCGTGCGCACCGGCAAGTTCCGGCCGGACGAAGTCGAGCGCTCGGGGATCCAACCCGACGGGATCATCTCGTCGATCGCCCAGCTGCCCGACTGGCTGGAGGCGACTCTCTGAAAGTCGGGGTCGACCTGATCGAGATCGAGCGGATTCGCCGCGCGCTCGAGCGCCACGGCGAGTCGTTCAAGGAGCGGTGCTTCACCGACGCCGAGCGCGCGTACTGCGACGCGAAGCCGAACCCGCCGCAGCACTACGCCGGCCGGTTCGCCGCGAAGGAGGCGGTCGGCAAGGCGCTCGGGTCGGGCGTCTACTTCACGTGGAAGGAGATCGAGGTGCGCGGCCGCCCGAAGCCCGGCGTGTATCTGAGCGGGCGCACCGCGGCCTGGGCGGCGAAGGTCGGCATCACGCAGATCGAGCTCTCGATGACGCACTCACGCGAGCTCGCCGCGGCTGTCGCGGTAGGCCTATGAGGTTGGAGCCGCTCCTCACCGCCGAGGAGACGCGGCACGCGGAAGCGGCACATCCCGGCCCGCTGGACGAGCTGATGGAGCGCGCGGGCTCGGCGGTCGCCGAGCTCGTGTTGCGCCAGTTCCCGGGCCGCGTCACCGTGGTGTGCGGCGGGGGGAACAACGGCGGCGACGGCAAGGTGTGCGCGCGCATCCTGCGCGCCGCGGGCCGCGAGGTGGAGGTCGTCGACGGCGTCGGCGATCTCGGGCAGCCGGACGTCGTCGTCGACGCGCTGCTCGGCATCGGCCTGACTGACGCGCCGCGCGAGGACGCGGCGCGCATGATCGAGCTGATGAACGCGAGCGGCCGTCCGATTGTCGCGGTCGACGTCCCCTCAGGTGTGAACGCGTCGACCGGTGAGGTTGCAGGCGCCGCGGTGCGCGCGACGGCGACGGTCACGTTCGGTGCGGTCAAGGTCGGGCTCGCGATCTCGCCCGGGCGCTTGCTCGCCGGCAAGGTGGTCGTTGCCCCGATCGGGCTGCGCACGCAGGCGCACGAGCACGCGCTCATGCCGGCTTCGGCGCTGCTCGAGGTGCCGCGCAAGTCGCGCGAGTCCACGAAGTACTCGGCGGGCTCGGTCCTCGTCGTCGGCGGCTCGCGCGGCCTCACGGGCGCTCCCATGCTTGCGTCGCTCGCCGCGTTCCGCGCCGATGCGGGGTACGTCGCCGTCGCCGCACCGGAGTCGACGCTGCCCGTGCTCGAGACGCGGCTGCTCGAGGTCGTGAAGCGGCCGCTGCCCGAGGACTCGTCGGGACGACTGCTGCCGCGCTCGGCGGACGCGGTGCTCGAGGCCGCCGAGAAGGCCGACGCCGTCGCGATCGGGCCGGGCCTCGGCCGCACCGACGGGACGGTCGAGCTCGTCCGTATCCTGCTCGAGCGCCTCGAGCTTCCGGTCGTCCTCGACGCGGACGCGCTCTGGGAGCTCGAGCCGTTCAGCCGCGCGGCGCCGACGGTGTTGACGCCGCACGCGGGCGAGCTCGCCGGGCTGCTCGGGATCGACGCGCACGCAGTCGGAGCACACCGGCTCGACGCCGTCCGCCGCGCCGCGACCCGGTTCGGGTCGGTCGTGCTGCTCAAGGGGAGCGACACGCTCGTTGCGAAACCGCGCGGCGGCGCCCTGGTGAGCCTCTACGGCGAGCCTTCGCTCGCCGCTGCCGGCACGGGCGACGTGCTCACGGGTGTTGTTGCGGCGTTCCTCGCCAAAGGTCTCGAGCCGCAGCTCGCGGCCGCGCTCGCGGCGGTCGCGCACGGGGTCGCGTCGAAGCTTGTGCCGAACCAGGCCGGCCTGATCGCGAGCGACCTCCTTCCCGGCATCCAGCGGGCGATCGCGGGCGAAGGGTGGCAGTTTCCGAGTGCGTAGCGAGCTGACGATCGACCTGGGCGCGCTGCGGCGCAACGTGCGCACGCTCGTGCGCACCCTCGACGGCGCCGAGCTATGGGCGGTCGTGAAGGCGGACGCCTACGGGCACGGCGCGGTCGACTGCGGCGCCGCCGCGCTCGGCGCCGGCGCATCGGCTCTCTGCGTCGCGACCGTGCCCGAGGCGCTCGAGCTGCGGCGCGAGCTTTCGGATGCGCGCATCCTCGTGCTCGGTCCCGCTTCGAACCGCGAGGTTGCGCAGGCCCGGGAGGCATCGCTCGCGCTCGTCGTTTCGAGCGACGAGATCCCCGAGGACGTCGCGGTGCACGTCAAGCTCGACACGGGCATGGGGCGGTGGGGCGTGTCCGACCTCGTCTCGCCGACCCGCGAGGTCGTCGGCGTGATGACGCACCTCGCAACTGCCGACACCGACCCGGAGTTCGCGCGCATCCAGCTCGAGCGGTTCCGCGACGCGACCGAGCCGCTCTCGCACCTGACGCGCCACGCTGCGAACAGCGCCGCCGCCCTGCGCATCCCCGAGTCGCGCCTCGACGCCGCGCGCTGCGGGATCGCGCTCTACGGCATCTCACCGTTCGGCTCCGACCCCGGCGAGGACGGCCTCGAGCCGGTGCTCTCCTGGACGAGCGAGGTCGCGCTCGCGAAGCTGCTCCGCGCCGGCGACTCGACGGGCTACGGCAGGCGGTTCGTCGCCGAGCGCGACACGTGGATCGGGATCGTCCCGGTCGGCTACGGGGACGGCTTCCGGCGCGATCTCAGCGGCACCGAGGTGCGCGTCGGCGGAGAGCGGCGACGCGTCGTCGGTACGGTGTCGATGGATGCGATCGCCGTCGAGCTCGACCGTGAGCTGTCGCCGGGAACGCCGGTGACGATCATCGGCCGCGGTGTGCCCGTCGAAGAGCATGCACGCGTCGCCGACACGATCGCCTACGAGCTCGTCTGCGGCCTGAACTCGTCGCCGACCCGGACGCGGCGCGTCGTGGTGGACGCGGCATGAGTAACGCAGACCGCCGCGCGGAGCGGCAGGCGGAGCGGGCCGCGGCGCTCGCGGAGCTCCTTCACGACCTGCTGCCGCTGAACGGCGACGAGCGCGTGCTCGACGTCGGCGCCGGCACGGGCGCGTTTGCGTTCGCGGTTGCGTCGCAGGTGCGCGAGGTTGTGGCGGTCGAGCGGGACGAGGAGCAGGTCGAGCGCATGCGTGCCGACGCGCCGCCGAACGTCGAGGCGGTCATTGGAGACGGCGAGCATCTGCAGCTCGAGTCGTTCTCGTTCGACGTCGCCGCGAGCGTGCGCACGCTCCATCACACGGCGAGGCCCGAGCTGCTCGTCGCCGAGCTCGTGCGCGTGACGAAGCCCGGCGGCACGATCTTCGTCGCCGACCAGCTTGCGCCCGTCGACCCGCTCGCCGCGTTCGAGCTGAACCGCTTCGAGCGCGCGCGCGACCCGTCGACGACCCGCGTGCTCTCCGACGGCGACCTGCGCAGCCTCTTCGACTCGAACGATCTCGTCCTGCGGCGCGAACAGGTGACGCGCGAGCCGCGCGAGCTCGAGGCGTACCTCGACCTCGCGGGCTGCGAAGGGGCAGAGCGCGAGCGTGCCCGCAGCCTCGTTCCGAGCGGGTACGAGTCGGTCGTCGGCTGGTACGTGCTCGCGCGATGAGTTTCGCGTCGCACGCTGGTCTAGACCGCATACCCTGAAGAGGAGGCTCGCATGTCAAAGCTCAACATCTCGCACGTCGGTCGCGTGACGGTGACCGTCTCCGACACCGACCGCGCGCTCGGCTTCTACGTCGACACGCTCGGCTTCGAGAAGGTCGTCGACCTGCCGATGGGCGACGCGGGCCGGTGGGTCGAGGTCAAGCCCCCGCGCGGGGAGACGACGATCGCGATCGCGCCGCCGCCGCCCGAGCAGCAGCCCGGCGGCAGCCACACCGGCATCTGTCTCGACACGTCCGACGTCGACGCCGATCACGCCGCGTTGAAGGCGGCAGGCATCGACGTCGACGACGAGGTGACGCGCTGGGGCGGCCCGGTGCCGCCGATGTTCTGGGTGCGCGACCCGGACGGCAACTCGCTGATCGTCGTCGAGCCTCAGGACTAGCGCTTCGCCCGCGCTCGCGCCCGCGCCACGAGGCCGGGCGCGAGCGCCTGGAGCACCGTGATCGGGCGGTACCAGCGCGGGACGATGATCTCGCGCTTGTCCTTGTCGACCGCGTCGAGGATCCGCGCGACGACGAGCGGCGGCTCTGCGACGAAGCGGTGGAACCACCACGGCATGCGCTGCCGCTGCGGGAAGCCGGGCGTCTCGACGAAGCCCGGGTTCACCGTGTGGACGTGGATGCCGCGCGGCGCGAGCTCGACCGCGAGCGAGCGGGACAACGCGAGCTGCGCGTGCTTCGAGGCGGAGTACGGCCCGTCGGCGAACATCCCCGCGACCGAGACGACGTTGACGAGATGTGAGCCCTCGCCGAGGCCGGGCAGGAACGCAAGCGCCGTCCAGGCAGCGCCCAGGTAGTTGACGCGGATCACCTGCTCGATGCGGTCGGGCTCAGCGGTGAGGTAGCTGCCGCGCGCGCCGACGCCTGCGTTGCAGATGAGCAGGTCAATCTTCGGATGCCGCGCGAGAACGCGCGCAGCCGCCGCATACACCGCGTCGCGATCGCCGACGTCACATTCCTCGTGCTCGTCCGCCTCCGACGGCGAGCGCGACAGGCCGACGACCTGCAGGCCGCGGCGCTGCAGCGCACGCACCAGCTCGGCGCCGATGCCGGAGGACGCGCCGGTGAGGACGGCTACTTGCAGACGTGCACGCTGCGGGCCGAGCTCGCCTTGCGCCCCGCCGCGTCCTCCACCGTTGCGACCAGGAGGTGCTTGCCCTTCTTCAGCTTCGCGGTCTTCCACACGACGGAGTAGATCCCGCCGGGACCCGACTTGTCGAGCTTGACGCGCTTGCCGTTGTCGGTGAAGAGCACGTCCTTCAGCTTCTTCGTCGACGCAGCGACGACCGTCAGCTGGTCCGTCGGCAGCGCGCAGGCGCCGGCGGGCGGTGTGAGCCACGTCACCGTCGGGCCGTTCACGATCGTCAGCTTCTTCTCGACGAACGCGGTGTTCGGCATCAGCTGGTTGCCGATCGTGTTGATGTTCTTGTCCTCCTGATAGTCGGAGGCCTGGAAGATGAGCGCCGTCTTGCCCGCCTTGAGGGCGGGCGCCGCACCGGGGATGCCGAACACGACGAGACCGCTCGGCGGGTCGTATGCGGACGCGCCGATCAGCGCGTGGTCGTAGTTGATCGTGAGCGAGAGCGGATCGACACCGGACTGCGCGTCGGCTGCCTCCGCGACGATCAGCGGGCGTCCGGCGGTGACCCGGGTCGTCAGGATCCGCGCGGCGGGCGGCGTCAGGTCGTTGACCCACGAGTTGAGCAGGTAGCTGCCCTTCTCCGACTTGCCCGTGAACTCGTCCGTATTCGAGTCGACAGAGATGTAGAAGCGCTGAAGCCGCGGGAACGACGCGCCCGCGGCGCCGACGTCGAGGTTCGCGTCGTAGGTCAGGTCGTTGACGTCGGTCGGAATCCCCGCGTAGCCCTCCACGTCGTTCTCGTCCTTCGAGCCGAGCACGAACGGATCGACGAACGCCCCCGCCGTCTCGCCGAGGATCGAGACGCCGAAGTTGACGACCGGCTGGTTGATGTCGGTGTAGTAGAGGTGCTCGCTGCCGTCTTCGTTCATCGGCGCGCCCGTGTAGGCGGCGGGCGGGCCGAACGGTTCGGACGGACAGCAGTACTGCGAGACCTTGCTCGTCCCCTGTGCGGTGTTGCCGATCTGGAGCTTCGCCAGCTTGGCGGGAGTGATCGCCGCGAGCGCGGGGCGCTCCACGAGGAACGAGTACGGGATGCGTCGCGTCGCGCCGTTCATCGTGAGGACGACGAAGCCGTAGTTGAGTCCCGTCCCGGCGCTCGACGGTGCGACGACAGTCACGGGAATGCCTTGGAAGCCGCCGGCGGCCAGCGTGATCGACCCCGACACGTCGATCTGGACGCCTGAAGTCTGGGCCTGCGGCGCGAGCGAGACGGTCCACGTCCCGGCGCCGTCACCCGCGTCGGACACGGTCAGGAGCTGTGACGACCGCTGGTCGCCGTTGCCGATGTCGATCTTCTGGAAGGAGAGCGACTGCGGGTCGGTGAAGACCTTCGGGTCGTTCGCGGCGAGCACGTTCGTCAGCCCGGCGCCCTCGAGCAGCACCGAGGCCTCCTGCGTCCGGGCAGTGTCCTGCCACGCCGGGCCGGCGGTCGACATCAGCGCCGACTTCACCTCGGGCTCCGTCCAGCCGGGATGTTCCTCGAGCAGCAGCGCCGCGGCGCCCGCGACGTGCGGCGTCGCCATCGACGTGCCGGAGAAGACGGAGAACTGCTCGCCGGTCGTGAGCGGCGGCGTCGAGGAGAGGATGTCGAGGCCCGGCGCCGAGATGTCGGGCTTCTGGAAGAAGCCGAAGTCCGTCGGGCCGGCCGACGAGAAGAACGCGATCACGCCGCTCCGTCCGGTCTGGATGTCCTGGATGCCGCTCGTCACGCGGATCTGCCCCTGACCGCCGTTCGCGTCGAGGTACGCGCGCAGGTTCGCGCCGTCGAGGTCGGCGATCAGGCCGGACGGGATGGAGAGCGGGATGCCGATCTCGTCGCCCTCGCCGAAGCGGTTGTCGATCAGGATCAGGCCCGTCGCGCCGCCGAGCGCCGCGCGCTCGGCCTTCGACGCGAACGAGCAGACGCCGCGGTAGGCGAGCACGACCTTGCCCTTCACGGAGTCTTTGGGAAGCGTGCCGAGCGTGTTGTTCGGGTCGCTCGCCGCCCCGCAGAGGTACTGGTCGACCGGCTTGTGGTCGGTGCCCATCACCGTCGTCACGTCGACGACTGTCTGGTTGGACGACGCCCACGAGGTCGGCAGGGTCGTGCCGCCGGCGCCGGTGATTGCGACGTCGCTCAGCGTCGATGGGCCGCCGACGACGCTGAGCGCGGGTGCAAAGATCTCGCCGCTGTCCGTCGCTGCGACCGAGATCGCGTCGGGAGCGGTCGCGGGCGAGCCGACGGTGCCGAGACCGAACGAGTCGCGGTCGTTGCCGGCGGCGATCACGGGCACGACGCCGGCGAGCGAGACGTTGTGGATCGCCTCGACGAGCGCGTCGTTCGCCGGGTCGGTCTCCGGGCCGCCACCGGAGAAGTTGATGACGTTCATCCCGTCGGAGACGGCTGCCTCGAATGCCTCGACGATCTCCGGCGTGTCGGCGGTATGCCCGAGCGGCGTCGGGATCGTGAAGACGCGGTAGTTGCCGATCCACGCCTTCGGCGCGACGCCGGTCAGCCCGCTGACCGCCGGATGGCTCTGGCCCGCCGGCGCGTTCGTGTTCGCGTCGCCGGCCGCGATCCCCGAGACGTGCGTGCCGTGCGGCTCGCTCGCATCGAAGGGCTGCGCGCTGAGCTTGTCGCGCACCGGGCCTGGGAAGACCTTCGCGACGATCACCTTCGGCGTCGTCAGCTTCGTGTCGCCTTTCGGGAAGCCGGGCGGATAGCTGAAGCCGGCGGGATTCAGGTACGGGCTCGTGTGGTCGACCCCGGTGTCGACGACGGCGATCTTCATTCCCTGGCCCTGCGCGCCCGACGCGTTCGCGAGGTCGGTGGCGCGAATCACGGACGGGCCGGGGTCGGACGTCGCGAAGTACTGCAGGCTCGGGTAGACGTGCGTGACGAACTTGAGCTTCACGAGCTTCAGCAGCGACGTCTCCGGGAGCTGGACGGTGAAGCCGTCGAGCAGGATCGAGTAGCGCTCCTGTACCTGCGCGGCCGGGATCGCCGCGTGCAGCTCGGAGATCGCGACCTCCTGCGCGCGCGCAAGCTTCGCGACGTACGCGCGCGAAGCTGTGTCGTGCGCGTTCAGGTGCTGCGTCGCCTTCGCCGAAGCGAGCGTGCGGTTGGCGGTCCAAGCGGCGAGCGGCGGCGCGGAAAGCCGCACGATCACACGGGTGAGGCCCTTGGCATGCGCCGACGGGATCGTGATCGTCCCGGCCCTGACGCGCGGGAGCGAGGTTTCGCCGGTAGGCCACCGAACGGGCGTGAGCTTCGCAGTCGCCGACGCCGCAAACACGAGCGCAAGCACCGCCGCGAGAATCAGAGGCCTGCGCAAGGTTCCGCACACTAACCCATGGCAGTTAGCATCGCGGCAGATGTTCAAGGGAAAGCGGGCACTCGTTCTCGGGGTGGCGAACAAGCGGTCGATCGCGTGGGCGATCGCGCGTCGCCTCGCCGACGGCGGCGCACAGGTCGCGTTCACGTTCCAGGGCGAGCGCATCGAGAAGAGCGTGCGCGAGCTCGCCGACTCCGTCGCGAGCCCGCTCGTCACCGAGCTGGACGTGCGGGACGACGCCGCGATCGAGCGCGTGTTCGGCGAGGTCGCGGGTGTGTTCGACGGTGAGCTCGACATCCTGGTGCACTCGGTTGCGTTCGCGGCCGCCGAGGATCTCGAGGGCCGCTTCACCGATACGCCGCGCGACCGCTTCTGGATGGCGATCGACATCAGTGCGTACTCGCTTGTCGCCGTGACCCGGGCCGCCGAGCCGCTGATGGAGAAGGCGGGCGGCGGGTCGATCGTCACGATGACCTACCTCGGCGGCGAGCGCGCGGTGCCGCATTACAACGTGATGGGCGTTGCGAAGGCGACGCTCGACTCGTCCGTGAAGTACCTCGCGTGGGATCTCGGCGAGAAGAACATCCGCGTGAACGCGATCTCGGCCGGCCCGGTGCGCACGCTCGCCGCGCGCTCGATCGCCGGGTTCCCGACGATGGAGTCGATTGTCGAGGAGCGCTCACCGCTCCATCGCCACGTCGACGCCGCCGACGTCGGCGCGGCAGCCGAGTACCTGCTCGGCGACGGCGCGCGCAACGTGACCGGGACGACGCTGTACGTCGACTCCGGCTATCACGCGATGGGCATGTGAGGGCGCTCACACCGCCCACATAAGGCTGGCGTAGCGTCTTCGCCGTGACGACGGCGAGCGTGGTGGCGTACCTCGAGACATGAGCCGCTTCCTGGCCGTCGCCGCTGCGCTCGCGCTCGCCCACGTGTCGGCGGCCGGCGGTCCGCCCGCGTGGCTCGTCAAGGTTGCGCACCGCTCCGCAGCGGGCTTGAGCGACGGAACGGTCCCGACGAAGATCGACTACGTCGGGCCTCGCTCGCGCTTCCCGGTCGTCGTTCTGACCGGGAGCTTCGTCTGCAAGGCGTGCTCGTATCCGCCGGGCGGTACTGCGCCGACCGGCACTGCGGCCCAGGTCCGGTTCGACGGCGAGACGCACCTTTCGATCGATTTCACACTCTGCCCGTCGAGCGCGGAATGCGGTGCCAACCTCTGCAGCTTTGGTGCATGCACGTCCTCGCAAGACGCCCTCGATGCCGCGTTCGATGCGTTCGATGCGCGCTTGCGCGGCATTCCCGGCGACCCAAATCCGTTCTCGCCCAGGCCGGGGACCTCGTCCTGCCACATCCACTATCCGGTGCGGGCGATGCGGTACGTACCTGGTACCTGCACGACGGCCGTGCGCCTGCGCGGCACGCATGCGGCCGAAGTGACGCTGACGGAGCGCTGGCACCCGCGTGAGTTCGAGCGCGGCGGGTGGGTGCGGTTGCCGACTCGTACGCACACCTGGCGCCTCGTCGAGACCGACGACCTCTGGAAGGTCGCGGTCCACTCGAGCGGCGATCCCGCGCCGCAGCTTCCTCATGGGGTGCGCCGATGACGCGCCTTGCGGCGGTCGGGGTCGCAG
>DATAUN010000084.1:0-4553 GCA_036268235.1 Gaiellaceae bacterium | reverse complement strand
GCCGTGGCCGAGACGATCCGGCCGCAGCGACTCGACGACCTCGCCGATCTCCTCGATGCCGAAGTCGCCGCCCTCCTCGCCGACGTGGATCGTCACGCCGAGGCCGCCGTCGCGCGCGAGCTCGACGTGTTCGCGGATCTGCGTGTAGTCGTAACGCGCGCCGCCCGGCCGCGGCCCCGCGATGTCGACGCCGACGACGCCGCGCGACGCGTACCGCAGCGCCTTCTCGACGATCACCATGTTCTGGTCGGCGGTGAACGTCCGGTCCATCATCAGGATCAGACCGGCACGCACCTGCGGGTACTCGAGCGACGCGAGGTCGAGCCCGCGGATCGCCGCCAGGATGATGTGGTCGAGGTCGCGCTCGCCGCCGCGGTTGCGCTTCATCGGGTTGAACCGCAGCTCGAGCGTCGTGATCCGCTGCGAGCGATACGCGCCGCCGATCGCCGCGTGCACGCTCCGCTCCACCGCGAGCGGTGATGACTGGATCAGCTCCGTCAGGTGGTAGATGCGGTCGAGCGAATCGAGATCCGGCACACCGCGCGGGTCCGACACGGTCACCATCCGGTCGAACTCCCAGTAGTCGCGCGTCGGCAGCGCGATCCCCTGCTCGTGCGCGAGGCTCCACATGATGTCCGTGGCCACCGAGCCGCCGAGGTGGGTGTGCAGCTCGGCGAGGCCCTCTTCGAACATGTTCCGACTCTAGCGAGGGACCGGCTGCGCGAGCTGCGACTCGACGAGCGCGACCGCGAGCGCGACGGCGTCGTCCATCAACTGGTCGTCGACGAGGTCCGGCGATTCCGCCGGCAGGTGGTACTCGTCGTAGGGGAAGTGGAGGATCGACACCGACGGCACCTTGCGCTCGGCGAACCAGTACGAGTCGACGCCCGTGTGCCTGCCGGCTGTCTCGAGCTCGTAGCGGTCGAGCAGACCGAGCGCGCGCGCCGTCTCGACGGCGCGGTCGAGCAGCGGGCCGGGCGACGCGAGAATCTCGAGCTTCTCGCCACGGCCGATGCAGTCGAGATTCACGAGGCCGGCGATCTGCTCGAGCTCGCCGCGCAGTGACGCCTCGTCGACGTAGTAGCGCGAGCCCGTCAGCTTGATCTCCTCCGCGGTGAAGCCGACGAGCCGCACGCCGCGCTCGAGCTTGCGGCCCGCGAAGTGCTCGCCGACGCGGCGCACGCCTTCGATGCCCGTCGCGTTGTCGATCGCTCCCGGGCCGCGCCACACCGAGTCGAAGTGCGCGCCGACGAGGACGTGGTCGTCGCCCGTGCCAGGGATGTCGGCGATCACGTTCCGCTCGCGCCGGCCCGGTAGGAAGCGCCCGCCGACTTTTAGCCTCACACGAATCCCGTCCTCGAGCCGCTCCGAGTCGGCGATCGACACGAATGCGGTCGGCGGCGTCGTGATCTGCAGGTGGACCGACGCGAACGGGATCGCGCCCGTCGAGAACGGGCTCGTCAGGAGCCGCGCGCGCTCGACGCCGTCCGCGTCGACGATCGCGAAGTGCGAGAGCGTTTTGTCGCCGACCGGTGCGGGCGACTCGCCGATCTTCTTCACGGTTCCTTCGCCGTCGAACGGATGCGCGTACATGCAGGGACCCGCGTCCCAGCGCTCGCCCTCGACAAAGAGCTCTGGCTCGTCCGGCTCGTAGGCGAGGAGCTCGAACTCCTGGAAGCGCGGCTCGAGCCCGAGCTCGCGGAACGCCTCCGCAACCGTGTCGGCGGCGCGCGCCGACTCGGCGCTGCCCGCCATGCGCGGCCCGACCCCCACAGCGAGCGCTTCGACGAGATTCACGCGGGCAGCCTAGGCGACATCGAACGACAGGATCACGTCGTCCGGGATGTGCGGTTTGTTCGGCACCGGTTGCAGCGTCTCCCGCACGTTCGTGCCGATCTCCGCGGCGAGCCGGCGCCAGAACCGCGCGGCCGCCGGGTTCTCGTTCTGGAAGGCGACCTCCCACGGGCCGGGATGCGCGCGCACGACCGCTTCGGCCGCCGCCCGCCCGACGCCGGCGCGCCGCTGCGAGCGCACGATGAAGAACTGATCCAGTCGGCGCGCTTCGCCGGTGAGGCCGAAGACGAACGCGAGCCCGACCGGCCCGGTCGGCCCGTAGACGACGTAGGCGACCCGATCCGGGTCGGGCACGAGGTACGGCTCGAGGTGGCGGCGCTTGAACCGGCCGTGCTCGTCGGGGTGCGAGTCGCGGAACTGCGACAGGTCGTGCAGAAAGAGCTGCCAGAACGCCTCGGCGACCTCATGCGTCTCCTCGGTCAGCTCGCGCAGCTCAATTGGGGCGTCCACGGCAGGGATGGTAGGCGCGGTTAGAGTCAACGCGGTGGTCCGCCCAAGACCTGAACGCCTGCAAAGGCTCCCGCAGCAGTACTTCGTCGCGCTGCTCGGCCGCGTCGCAGCAGCCGCGGGCGAGGACGGGCCGCCGCTGATCGACCTCGGCCGCGGCAATCCCGAGCTGGGGCCGCCCGCGCACGTCGTCGAGGCGCTCGCCGAGAGCGCGCGCCGCCCGGACGTCCACGGCTATGCGCCGATCCGCGGGCTCTCGCGCACCAAGGAAGCGTTCTCGGCGCGCTACCGCGACGTCTACGGCGTCGAGCTCGACCCCGAGCGCGAGGTCGCGCTCATTCCCGGCACGAAGACCGGGATCGTCGAGCTCGCGCTGGCACTCGCCGACGAGGGCGAGACGATCCTGCTGCCCGATCCCTACTACCCGGACTACCCGTCCGGCCCGGCGCTCGCGGGCGCGAAGCTCGAGACGTTCCCGCTGCACGCCGACGCAGGCTGGGCTCCCGAGCTCGACGCCGCCCCAGCGGCCGCCGCGCTGTATCTCAACTATCCGTCGAACCCGTGCGCGGTGTGCGCGCCCGACGGCGTCTTCGCTGACGCGGTCGCGTGGGCGGCGCGCACCGGTGGCGCAGTCGTCCACGACGCGGCGTACATCGACCTCGTCTACGACGGGCGCAGTCCGCAGAGCTTCCTCGCGACGCCGGGAGCAAAGGACGCGGGCGTCGAGATGTGGTCGATGTCGAAGACGTACGGCATGGCCGGCTGGCGCATCGGCTTCGTCGCCGGCAACGCCGAGATCGTCGAGCGCATCAACCTGCTGAACGACCACAACCGCGTCGGCATCTTCGAGCCGATGCAGCGCGCCGCGATCGCCGCGTTCGAAGGCCCGCAGGATTCGGTCGCCGAGCGCGTCGCCGCGTACGAGCGCCGGCGCGACACGATCGCGGGCGCGCTACCCGTGCCGGTCGTGTGCGAAGGGACGTTCTTCGTCTGGCTCGAGCTACCGGAAGGGCTTAGCGCCGAACGGTTGCTCGAGGAGCACCGCGTCGCCGTCGCACCTGGCGAGGGCTTCGGGCCGAGCGGCACGGGCTGGGCGCGGCTCTCGCTCGCCGTCTCGGACGAGACGATCGAGCTCGGCGCCGAGCGACTCGCCGAAGCGTTTGCAACGGTGCACGCGTGAAGATTGCGATTGTCGTCCCGTTCTCGTGGTCGTACTGGGGCGGAGTCGTGGAGCACTCCGAGCACCAGGCGGCGGCGCTGCGGCGGCTCGGCCACGACGTGACGATCCTGATGGGCAACGACCCACCCGGAAAGTTCACTCGCTTCCTGCATCCGCGCACCGGCCGCCATGGCCCGCTGCCTGCGGGGATCGTCCCGGTCGGCCGCTCGGTCGTCGTGCCGGCGAACGGCTCGCTCCCGAACATCATCCTCTCGCCGCGCAGCGTCGGTCGCGTGCGCGCGATTCTCGCGCGGGAGCAGTTCGACCTCGTGCACGTACACGAGCCGATGACGCCCGCGGTGTGCGTCGCGACGCTCTCGTTCGCGCAGTGCCCGATCGTCGCCACGCATCACGCGCACGGCGACCTCGGTTGGCTGAAGTACGGGATGCATTTCTGGGGGTTCCTGATGGACCGCATCGACGCGCGCATCGCCGTCTCGCCGATGGCTGCCGAGTCGGCGTCGCGCTGGATCCCCGGCGACTACCGCGTGATTCCGAACGGCGTGCTCATCCCGCCGGATGCCAACCCCGCCGACCGCGACCACACCGTGACGTTCATGGGCCGCCACGACCCGCGCAAGGGACTGCCGACGCTGCTGCGCGCGTGGCCCGGAATCCACGCGGCGACCGGCGCGCGCCTGCGCTTGATGGGAACCGATCCGCTGCAGTACCGGCTGCTGCACTCGCGGCTGCGCTTCGACGAGACCGGGATCGACGTGCTGGGCATCGTCACGAACGAGGTGCGCACGCACGAGTTCTCGCGCGCGAAAGTCTCGGTGACGCCCGCGCTCGGCGGCGAGAGCTTCGGGCTCGTGCTCGCGGAAGCGTTCGCGTGCGCGACGCCGGCCGTCGCCTCCGACATACCCGGCTACGCCGCCGTCGCGACGCCCGAGTCGACGAGGCTCGTGACGCCGAACGATCCCGAGGCGCTGGCAGCAGCGGTGATCGACGTGCTCTCCGACGAGGAGCGGCGCGTCGAGATGGGCCGCGCGGCACGCGCGCACGCGCTCGCGAACTTCGCGTGGGACGACAT
>DATAUN010000083.1:0-11024 GCA_036268235.1 Gaiellaceae bacterium | reverse complement strand
CTCGCAGAGAAGCGCTGCGCACCCGCGGCGATCGCCCACTGGACTCGCGCCGGCCTCTGACCTTCCGAGTCGCTCGATAGGGTGGCCGCATGGCGGCGATCGAGGTCCAGGATCTGTGTCGGACCTACAAGTCGCGGTCGGGGATCGTCAAGCGGCGCAAGACCGAGGTGCAGGCGCTGCGCGGGATCAGCTTCGCGGTCGAGCGCGGCGAGCTCTTCGGGCTGCTCGGCCCGAACGGCGCCGGCAAGACGACGACGATCAAGATCCTGACGACGCTGCTCCTGCCGTCCTCGGGCTCCGCGCGCGTGCTCGGGCTCGACCCCGCCACCGAGCCGGCGCAGATCCGGCGGCGCATCGGGCACGTGTTCGGCGGCGACCGCGGCCTCTACGACCGCCTGTCGGCGCTCGACAACCTCCGCTATTTCGCGGACCTCTACCGCGTGCCCGTGCGCGAGAAGCGCGCGCGGATCGACGAGCTGCTCGAGCTCGTCGGCCTGAAAGGCCGCGAGCGCGAGCGGGTCGAGACGTACTCGCGCGGCATGCGCCAGCGCCTGCACATCGCGCGCGGCCTGCTGCACGACCCGGAGATCCTCTTCCTCGACGAGCCGACGATCGGGCTCGACCCTGTCGGCGCACGCGAGGTGCGCGAGACGATCGCGGGCCTGCGCGACCAGGGCAAGACGATCCTGCTGACGACGCACTACATGTACGAGGCCGACGAGTTGTGCCAGCGCCTCGCGGTGATCGCGGGCGGCCGCTTCGTCGCCTCCGGCACGCCGGCTGAGCTGAAGGCGCGCGTGCTCGACCGCACGGTGATCGAGATCGAGACGTTCGGCGTCGGCGAAGAGGCGCTCGAGCGGTTGCGGAGGGTCGACGGCGTCGTCTCGGTCGGGACCGAGGTGCGCGAGCAGACCGAGCTCGTGCTTGTGCAGTCGCGCGTCGGCGCCGGAATCGTGCAGGCGCTCCTGCGCGAGCTCGAGGGCACGACGGTCGGGAAGGTGATCGCGCGCGAGCCGACGCTCGAGGACGCGTACGTGGAGCTCGTGCAAGCCGCGTGACCCGCGCGTTCATCGCAGGCATGTGGATCCACGTGGTCCAGTTCACACGCAACCCGTTCGACATGGCCGGGATCGTCGTCTGGCCGATCGTCTACGCGTCGATTGCGTACTACCTGCTCGACTCGAAGGACAACCCGAAGCTGCTGCTCGCGTCGTCGATCGGCGCCGCGGTGATGCTGATGTGGTCGCTCGTCGTGATCGGCTCGTCGAACGCGCTCGAGAATCAGCGCTGGCTCGGCACACTCGAGCTGCTCGTCGCGGCGCCCGTGCCGTTCGCGGCCGTGATCGCGCCGATCACCGTCGCGAGCGGTGTCGTCGGCGGCTACGCGCTCGTCGCGACCCTCGCCTGGGGAACGCTGATCTTCCATGTCCCGCTCTCGATCGCGCACCCGCTCGCGTTCGCCGTCGCGGTGCCGTCGTGCGTGCTTGCGATCGGAATGCTCGGCCTCGTGATGGCGTCGACCTTCGTCCTCTACCGCGCGGCATTCAGCCTCGGCATCGCGCTGCAGTACCCGGTCTGGATCGCGACCGGCCTGCTCGTGCCGCTGTCGACGCTGCCCCCGTTCGTCGGGCGCATCGGCTGGTTTCTCGGCCCGTACTGGGGCTTCCGCGCCGTGCGCGAAGCGGCGCTCGGCTCGGACGCATGGCGGTACATCGGCATGTGCTTCGCGATCAGCGCCGCGTACGCGGTCGTCGGCTCGGTCTGCCTCTTCTTCTTCGAGCGCGTCGCGCGCTCGCGCGGATCGCTGAAGTTGACGTGAGGAACTCGCTCCGCATCTTCTTCGTGGGGGGCGTGACGAGCTACCGCGCCCTGTTCAACTGGGTGAACCCGTGGGTGTTCGTGCCGCAGACGCTCGGCTACCCGATCTTCGAGATCCTCTTCTTCGCCTACCTCGGCCGGTTCGCGGACGTGCAGTCGGACAAGTTCTTCCTCGTCGGCAACTCGTTCGTCTCGCTCGCGATGACCGGCTTCTTCGGAATGGGGAACGCGGTCGGCGGCGAGCGCCGGTCACAGACGCTCGCGACGCTGCTCGCCTCGCCCGCGAACCGCTTCGCGCTCTTCCTCGGACGGGCCGTCCCGTCGATCTTCACCGGGTTCGTCGTCGCGGTGACCGCGTTCACGGTGTGCAGCCTCGTGCTCCATGCGCATTTCGCCGCGAGCGAGCTCGCGCACCTCGCGGTCGCCGGGCTGGTCGGCGCGTTCGCGTGCACGTCGTTCGGTCTCTGCCTCGGCGCGCTCGGCCTGCGCGGGCGAAGCGTCTCGCTGTTCGCCGACACGATCGGCGGGACGATGCTGCTGATCTCGGGCGCGAACGTGCCGCTCGCGCGGCTCCCGGGCGCGGTCCGGGCCATCAGCGACCTGATGCCGCTGACGCATGCCATCCAGGCCGGCCGGATCCTCGCCGGCGGCGGCTCCTTCGCGAGCGCCGGGCACCTGCTCGCCGACGAGGCGATCGTCGGGTGCTGCTACCTGCTGCTCGGGATCGTGATGCTGCGCGTGTTCGAGTACGTGGGCCGCCGCTCGGCGGCGCTCGAGACGTTCTAGTCCGCCGCGAGCGGGCCTCTCAACACGATCTCCTCGTAGACACGTACGTAGCCGAGCCGGCTGTTCAGCGCGAGCAGCCCTTCGAGCCGCACCTCGTTCGCGGTCGTGAGCGTCAGGACGCCGTTGTGCTTCGCCCACGCGACCTGCGCGCGCTTGAGCGCGCCCGCGACGCCGCGCCCGCGGGCCTCGCGGACGACGGCGAGGAAGCCGTTGCGCCAGCCGTCGGCGCGCCGCTCCAGGTAGCCGTAGCCGACGACCGCATCGCCTTCGAGCGCGACGAAGTACGCGTCGGGCAGCTGCGCGCGCAGGCCCCACTCGAACCACGACATGTTGATGCGCGTGCCCTCGCGGCCGGGCTGGTCTCCGTGCGCGATCCGCGCGAGCTCGTAGAGCGCGAGCAGCACGTCGGGCCGCTCCGCGAGCGTCGTCACCTCGAACGCGGGCTGCCCCGGGTCCGGCGCGGCGGCGACGTCGAGCTCCGAGACCACGTACCGGCGCGCCTCCTCGTAACCGCGCGCAAGCAGGAGCTCCGCGACGTCCGGCGTGCGCGTCGTCGTCCAGGCCTCGAGCCCGCTCTTGCCGAGCTCACGCGCCGCGTTTGACGCTTCGCGCCAGCGCGTATCGTCGAAGTCGTGGAACCACACCTCGGCGTACGGAAGGTGCTCGAGGCCCGGTATCGGCTGCACGTCCATGTCGCCGCATTCTCGCTCGCGGCCCTGATTCTTCTTCCGGGGGCCGGCCGCGCCGACGCGAATCTCCCCCACGTCACCGTGATCACCGACTCCGTCGGCGCGGTGCTGCAGTGGGACGGCGACTCGAACACGATCCTCAGCCAGGGCTTCGACGTCGACCTGGAGCCGCTCACGTGCCGCAAGCTGGCGACGCCGGGCTGCACGTACGACCCGCCACCGCCGAGCGCGCTCGACACGATCGACGAGCTCGGGACCGGCCTCGGGAAGACCGTGGTGATCGACGTCGGCTACAACGACACGCCTGAGACCTTCGCGGCCGGGATCGACCCGGTGATGCAGGCGCTCGTCGGCTTCGGCGTCGACCACGTGATCTGGGTCACGCTCGTCGAGCGGCTGAGTGAGTGGGCCGACTCGAACGCAGAGCTCGTCGCGGCAGCGCAGCGCTGGCCGCAGCTCTCGATCGCGGACTGGAACGCGGTCGCGCTCCCGCACCCGGAGTGGTTCGCCGACGACGCGCACATCAACTCGGACGGGGGCCGCGCGCTCGCGGCGTTCCTGCATCCGTTCCTCGTCTGGGCCTGCGGTGCGGCGTGCGTCCCGCCGACCGCGTACTGCGGCCTCGCGCGCACGGTGAACGGCTTCGACTACGTCCAGGCGACCGGGCTCGGCTGTGCAGCCGCGCGCGTCATCACGGCGGCGATCGAGCGCAACGACCGCGGCCCTTGGACGTGCGCGCGCAACGTCGGCGGTGCGATCGAGCTGACCTGCACGCACACCACTCAGAAGATCGAGCTGCTCGAGCGCTCCCCGGTGCCGGCCGCGGTCGAACCGGGCGGCGTCGTCACGCTTTCGAACTGGTCGTTCCGGGTTCACGGCGCGGTCCTGCAAGGCCGCCAGGACGCGCTCGGCTGGCTCTCGCTCGGAAGTGCTCCGTGGTGCGTCCCCGACGTGCCGCGCGAAGCGCTCCTCGCACTCGCTCTGAAATCGGTGACGCCCGACGGCGGCTGCTTCGGTCCGCGCTGACTGACGCAATCGCTAGCCTGCAAAGGTGAGCGGGCGTCCTCCTCTTCAGGTGGACCCTGAAGATCTCGGCTTCTGGCCGACTGTGAAGGGTCTCGCCTCCCATTGGCGCGAGCAAGGACAGCTCGTGACGATCGGCCTTACCTGTGCGCTGGTGTACAGCGCGCTGTCGCTCGCGATCCCGATCGTCGTCCAGCACGCGATCGACGACTCGATCGACCCCACGCACGGCCACCGCGACGCGCTCTGGCCGTTCATCGCGATCGTGCTCCTGCTCGCGATAATCCGCTTCCCGATCAACTTCCTGCGGCGTTACGCGACCTCGCGCACCGGCATCCGCGTCGAGTGGCGCATGCGAGAACGGCTCTACCAGGCCTATCTGCGCTACCCCCGTGCGTTCTACGACGTGCACGCGACCGGTCAGGTGCTGTCGCGCGCGACGAACGACCTCTACCCGATCCGCTACTTCATCGGCTGGGGGCTGACGCAGGGCATCCAGTCGCTGATGATGATCTTCGGGATCGCGATCGTGCTCTTCGCGGTGAACGTGAAGCTCGCGGCGATCGCGCTGATCGCGATGCCCGCCGTGATGGTGCTGACCTACTCGTTCGGGCGGAAGGTCATGCCGGTCTCGCGGCAGGTGCAGCAGCTGAAGGCGAATGTCACGGAGGCGGCGGACGAATCGGTCGTCGGGATCGAGATGGTGCAGGCGTTCGGGCGCGAGGACGACGTCCAGGCGCGCTTCGGTGAGAAGGCGACGGCGCTTCGCGACGGTGTGCTGCGACAGGCGCGCATCGAGGCGGCCTTCCTGCCGGGCCTGCTCTTCCTGCCGACGATCTCGATCGCAGCGGTCGTCTACTTCGGCGGGCACGACGTGATCGGCGGCCGGCTGACGAACGGCGAGTTCTACCTCTTCTACCAACTGCTGCTGCAGCTCGTCTGGCCGCTCGAGGCACTCGGCTGGATCCTCTCCCTCGGCCAGCGCGCGACTGCGTCGGCGTCGCGCAGCTTCGCCTGGTTGCAGCAGATCGAGACGATCCCCGAGCCGGTCTCGCCGTCGCCGGTCCCGGCAGGCCCGCTCGCGATTCGGTTCGACAACGTCCACTTCGCCTACCCGGCGGGGAGCGAGGTCCTGAGCGGCGTCGACCTCACCGTGGCACCCGGCGAGATCGTCGCGGTCTGCGGGTCGACGGGCGCGGGCAAGACCTCGCTGCTCAACCTGCTGCCGCGCTTCTACGACCCGACCGACGGCCGTGTGCTGCTCGGCGACACGGACCTGAGCGCGATGTCGCTCGCCGAGCTCCGCTCGGCGGTCGCGATCGTGACGCAGCGGCCGATCCTCTTCTCCATCCCGTTGCGCGACAACCTGACCGCCGCGCGCCCGGACGCGCCGTGGGACGAGGTCGTCGCCGCCTGCGAGGCTTCGGGCGTCGCGCACTTCGCCGCCGATCTGCCGGACGGGTACGACACGTTGATCGGGGAGCGAGGCGTGAACCTCTCGGGCGGCCAGCGCCAGCGCGTCGCGCTCGCGCGCGCACTGATTGCGGGCGCGCGGGTGATCGTGCTCGACGATCCGATGTCGGCGGTCGACACGCAGACCGAACGCCACCTCGTCGAGAACCTCCGCCCCGCGCTCGCCGGCCGGACGGTGCTGATCGCGACGCAACGGCTCTCGACGGTCGAGGTCTCGGACCGCGCGGTCGTGCTCGACGACGGGCGCATCGTCGAGTCGGGCACGCCCGACGAGCTGCTCGAGACCGGGACGCTCTTCAGCACCCTCTTCGGCGAGGAGGTGGCAGTTGCCTAAGACGCGCCGCACCGGCCTCAGCCGTCTCGGCATCTACCTCCGCGGCGAGTGGCTGCAGGTCGCGGGCCTCGGCGTGATCGGGATCGCGATGGCGGGCGCGCCGGTCGCCGGGCTCCTGATCGTGAAGGACGCGATCGACAAGGGCATGATCGCCAAGGATCACGGCCGGCTCGCCGACGACGTCGCGATCTATCTCGTCATCAACGCCGTCGCGTGGGTGCTGCAGACGACCCTCGTCCGCGGCCTCGCCCGCGTCGGGCAGGACATCGTGCTCGGCCTGCGCCGCGATCTCTTCGATCACCTGACAACGCTGTCGCTCGGCTACTTCAGCAAGCAGAAGGCCGGCTGGATCATCGCGCGCATCACGTCCGACGCCGACGCGCTGTCGGACGTCCTGTCGCAAGGTCTGACGACGCTCGTGACGAGCATCCTGACGCTCATCGCCGCGATCGTCGGCGTCTTCGTGCTCGACTGGCGGCTCGGCCTCGTCGCGCTCGTCATCCTGCCGCCGGCGATCGTCTTTTCGCGCTGGTTCCAGGTGAAGTCGCACGCCGCGTTCCTGCGCGTCCGCGAGACGATCGCGATCATGACCGCGCAGATCGCCGAGTCGGTCTCCGGCGTGGCGGTCATCCAGGCGTTCAACCGCGAGCGCACGTTCCTCGCGGAGTTCGACGCCGCGAACGACGCGAACCGCGAGACCAACACCTACGCGCAGTACCTGAACTGCCTCTTCTTCCCCGGCATCGAGGTGCTCGGCGTGATCGCGATGATCGCGGTGCTCTGGGTCGGCGGGCACCTGATCGCGCACGGCTCGCTCAGCTACGGCACGCTCGTCGCGGCGGTCTTCCTGCTGAACCTGCTGTTCCAGCCGCTGCAGAGCCTGTCCGACCTCTACAGCCAGGTGCAGTCGGCCGGCGCCGCGATGGAGAAGATCGCCGGCATCCTCGACACCGAGCCGGAGATCCGCGACCGCCCCGACGCGAAGACGATCGACGTCGAGGGCGATCTGCGGCTCGACAAGGTGACCTTCTCCTACGGCAGGGAGCCGGTGCTGCACGCGATCGACATCCACGTGCCGCCGGGAGGCTGTCTCGCGCTGGTCGGCGAGTCGGGCGGCGGGAAGTCGACGACCGCGAAGCTCGTCGGGCGCTTCTACGACCCGGACGAAGGCGCGGTGCTCGTCGACGGACACGACCTGCGCACGGTCGAGCTGCGCTCGTACCGTCGCCAGCTCGGAGTCGTGCTGCAGGACCCGTTCCTGTTCTCGGGCACGATCGCCGACAACATCCGTTTCGCGCAGCCCGGCGCGAGCGACGACGACGTCGCGGAGGTCGCGCGCGCGGTCGGCGTCGACCGCGTCGCCCGCCGCTTCGACAAGGGGCTGCTGCACACGGTGCGCGAGGGCGGCGCCGGCTTGTCCGCGGGCGAGCGCCAGCTGATCTCGATCGCGCGTGCACTGCTCGCCGACCCGCGCATCCTGATCCTCGACGAGGCGACGTCCAACATCGACCGCCCGACCGAGATCCTGATCGAGCAGGCGCTCGACCGGTTGCTGCGCGGCCGCACGTCGATCATCATCGCGCACCGGCTCGCGACGGTTCGCCGCGCCGACGAGATCCTCGTCGTCGAGCACGGGCGCATCCTGCAGCGCGGCCCCTTCGACGAGCTGATCGCGACCGACGGGCCGTTCCGCGACCTGGCGACTCAGCTACACGGAGTCGAGTCGGTCCCCGACTTGCAGTCGGAGCCGGTAAGCGGCAGCCGGGTCAACAGCTCGGCGAGAGTCGCAAGCTCCGAGCCGGAGTAGCGCGAGAGGAACAGCTCGTCGATGCCGCGCAGGTGCGTCTCCGCGGCCTCTTTCAGCTTCACGCGGCCGGTGTCGGTCAGCTTCGCGTACGAGACGCGCGCATCGGAGGTGCACGTCTCCTTGCAGACGAACCCGGCGCGCTCGAGCCCCTCGAGAAGTCGCGTGATGCCGGACGCGGTGAGCAGGACGCTCTCGGCGAGGTCGACGCGGCGAAGCATCCGGCCTTCGGCGTGCGAGAGGTGCAGCAGCACCTCGTAGTCGTTCAGCGTCAGGCCGTGCTCGCGCTGGAGCTGCGCGGAGAGCTCGCGGGTGATCGCGGCGTGGGCACGCAGAAACGCGACCCAGCCTTCGAGCTGGTCCTGAACTGTCTGCTGAGAGGCCGCCGTGGACATAGTTGACACCTCAAGTGTAGCCGGGGAACCTGGTTCGCCTGCGGCGAGAACCAGGTTTTTTCGCCTAGGTAGTGTCTTCTATATGGGCAGGAGCGACCAGGGGATCGAGGCGGAAGGGCTTGTTCGGCGCTTCAAGGACATCGAAGCGGTCGCCGGAATCGACCTGAAGGTCGCCCCGGGGGAGATCTACGGCTTCCTCGGCCCGAACGGCGCCGGCAAGTCGACGACCGTCCACATGCTGACGACGCTGCTCCCGCCGAGCGCCGGCCGGGCGACGGTGGCGGGCTTCGACGTCGCGCGCCAGGGCCCGCAGGTGCGCTCCTCGATCGGAGCCGCGCTCCAGGAAGCGGCGCTCGACCCGTTCCTGACGGGACGCGAGCACCTGCGGCTGCAGTCGTCGCTGCACGGGATCGGCGGGCAAGTGCGCCGTGACCTGATCGAGTCGCTGCTCGATCGCGTCGGCCTCACACACGCAGGCGACCGCAAGGTGCGCACGTACTCCGGCGGCATGAAGCGCCGGCTCGACCTCGCGCTCGCGCTGATCCACGATCCGTCGATCATCTTCCTCGACGAGCCGACGACCGGGCTCGACCCGCAGAGCCGCACCGCGCTCTGGGACGAGGTCGGCCGGCTTGCGCGCGAGGAGGGCGTGACGATCTTCCTGACAACGCAGTACCTCGAGGAAGCCGACGTGCTCGCCGACCGCGTCGGGATCATCGACCACGGACACATCGTCGCCGAGGGCACACCGGCGCAGCTGAAGGCGGAGATCGGGAAACCGACGGTCGAGGTCGTGCCCGAGAAGCCCGACGAGCTCGAGAAGCTGCGCGAGCTGCTGCGGCGCTTCGGCGACGAGACGGCCGCGCGTCCGGGTGCGTTCGCGGTGCAGGTCGAAGGGCACAGCGCCCTGCCCGACGTGATCCGCGCCCTCGACGCCGGGAATGTCCGCGCCGCGCAGATCAACCTGCACGAGCCGAGTCTCGACGACGTGTTCCTCGCGAAGACCGGCCGCACGCTCGAAGGCTCGATCGCCGAATAATCGTGGCGCATCAGGTCTGGCTCATCGCGCGTCGCTCGATCGTGCGCACATTCAGGCAGCCCGGTGTGTGGATTCCGCCGCTGACGTTCCCGCTGATGCTGATGGCGGTCAACGCGAACGGGCTGCGCGCCGCGACGCACCTGCCCGGCTTCCCGACGCAGTCGTTCCTGGCGTTCTTCATGCCGTTCACGTTCATTCAGGGCGCGCTCTTTGCAACAGGCATCGCGGGCACAGACTTCGCGCGCGACATCGACACAGGCTTCCTGAACCGGCTCGCGCTGACGCCGGTGAGCGGCTCCGCGCTGCTCCTCGGGCAGATCGGCGGCGCGGTCGGCCTCGGCGCCGTGCAGAGCGCGCTCTATCTCGGAGTCGCGCTCGCAGCCGGCGTGCACGTGGCGGCGGGCGTTGCCGGCGTCCTCCTCATGTTCGTCCTCGCGATCCTGATCGTGGTCGGCTGGGCGACGCTCGGGCTCTGGATCGCGCTGCGCACCGGCTCCGGCGAAGGCGTGCAGTCGCAGTTCCCGCTGCTCTTCTTCGCAACGTTCATCTCGAGCATCAACCTGCCCCGGAACCTGATCTCGGTGACGTGGTTCCGCGACATCGCGACGGTCAACCCGGTCAGCTACATGATCGAGAGCCTGCGCTCGCTCGTGATCGTCGGCTGGGACGGCGAGGCGCTCGGCCTCGGCTTCCTGTTCGTCTTCCTGCTGATGGGCGTCTCGCTGCTGCTCGCGTCGCGCCAGCTCAAGGTGAGGATGACGCGGACATGAGGCGCTTCGTGAACGTGGCGACTGCGATCGCGTACCGGCAGATCACCGTGCTGCTGAAGAACCCGTCGCTCTTCTTGCCGCCGATGCTCTTCCCGCTGCTCAACTTCGCGGCGTACGCGGGCGGTCTCTCGCGTCTGCACCAGGTGCCGGGGTTCAATTACCGCGGCGGCTACACCGCGTTCCAGTTCGTGTTCGTGTTGCTCCAGTCGGCGGCGTTCGGCGGCGTCTTCGCCGGATTCGGGATCGCACGCGACTTCGAGCGCGGCTTCGCGCGACGGCTGCTCGTCGCAGCGCCGAACCGCAGCGGGATCATCCTCGGTTACGGCCTGGCGGCGCTGTTCCGCTGGGTGATGATCGCGATCGTGCTGACGATCGTCGCGCTCGTCTTCGGCATGCAGGTCGGCGGCAACGGCGTCGACCTCTTCGGGCTCTACGCGCTCGGCCTGATCTTCAACCAGGTCGGCCTTCTGTGGGCGTGCGGCGTCGCGATGCGCTTCCGGACCGTCCAGGCGGGACCGCTGATGCAGACGCCCGTCTTCATGGCGTTGTTCCTCGCGCCGGTCTACGTGCCGATCAACCTGCTGCACGGGTGGATCCACGCGGTTGCACGCGTCAATCCGCTGACATTCATCATCGAAGCAGGCCGCGGCTTCATCGAGGGCGAGCCGACGCAGGTCGGCATGGCGTTCGCGCTCGCGGCGGGGCTGGCGGCGCTCTTCGCCGTCTGGGCTCGGCTCGGCCTGCGCCGCGCCGAGCGCGCGGGCGCCTAGCTGTAGTTCCTAAGCACGTTGGTTCATCCGGGCCGCCTTGGAGGCTGGGAGCTGTCGAAGGCAACCAGATCCAAGGAGGCGACCCGGATGAGGCTTCACCGTAACGCTGCTCTCAGTTGGAGC
>DATAUN010000082.1:0-11683 GCA_036268235.1 Gaiellaceae bacterium | reverse complement strand
ACGAATCCCGGCGCCACCGGCCGGCTCGACCAGGCGCCCGTCCTCGTCTCGATCACGGAGGCAACCGCGAAGAACGCGCTCGTCGTTCCCGTCGACGCGCTGCTCGCGCTCGGCTCCGGCGGGTACGCCGTCGAGGAGGTGGGCGCGGGGGGCGTCCACCACCTCGTCGGCGTCCAGACCGGGCTGTTCGACGACGCCTCAGGGCAGGTGCAGGTGACCGGCCCGGGGATCGCGGTCGGCCAGAAGATCGTGGTGCCGAACGAATGAGTGCAGTGCTCGAGCTCGACGATGTGACGAAGACGTACGGGACCGAGCCGGCGGTCGTTGCGCTCGCCGGCGTCAGCTTCGGCGTCGAACAGGGCGAGCTGCTCGCGATCGTCGGGCCCTCGGGCTCCGGCAAGTCGACGCTCCTGCACCTGATGGGGACGCTCGACCGGCCGACGTCGGGCACGGTGCGCGTCACCGGTATCGATGTCGGCGGGATGTCCGACCGCGAGCTGTCGGCGCTGCGCGCGACGCGGATCGGCTTCGTCTTCCAGCAGTTCTTTCTCGCCGAGCACGCGACGGCGCTCGAGAACGTCGCCGACGGCATGCTCTACGCGGGCGCGCCGTATGCGGTGCGGCGCGCGGAGGCGGAGCGTGTGCTCGCAGCAGTCGGCCTCGGCGACCGGCTCGACGCGAAACCGACGCAGCTCTCCGGCGGCGAGCGGCAGCGCGTTGCCATCGCACGCGCGCTTGCCGGCGGCCCCGCGATCGTCCTCGCCGACGAGCCGACCGGGAATCTCGACAGTGCAACCGGCGCGGCGATCCTCGAGTTGCTCGAGGAGCTGCACGCGGGCGGCGCGACGATCGCCGTGATCACGCACGACCGTGACCTCGCGGCGCGGCTGCCGCGACGGGTCGAGATGCTCGACGGCCGCATCGTCACCGATACGAAGGAGGCCGCATGATCCGCGCCGCTCTTGTCGTGCTCCTCGCCGCGATCGCGTGTGCGGCCGGCGCGGGCCGGGCCGCTGTCGCGGCGACGCGCGCCTGCCCGAGCTCGAACGCGCCGAACACGATGACACTCGCCGGCGGCTCACCGCAGACCGCGCAGCTCGGCATGCCGTTCGCCCAACCGCTACAGGTGACGCTCGCGAACTCGAACGGCTGTCCGGTCACGACGCAAGTTGCGGGCGTGCCCGTCACGTTCAGTGCGCCGGGAAGCGGTGCAAGCGGCACCTTCGCTGCGAGCGGCTCGAACGCGGTCACGGTCGGCACGGACTCTTCCGGCGCTGCGAGCGCACAGCTCACCGCGAACGGCGTCGCCGGCTCCTACACCGTCGTCGCAAGCTCGGAGTACGGCACCGTGACGTTCTCGCTGACGAATACCGCCAGCGGCCTGCCGTACACGATCGCTGCGGTCGCGCCGGCAAGCACGTCCGCGACGGTCGGCGCGCGCTATGCCCAACCGCTCTCCGTCGTCGTGCGGGACGCCAACGGCAACCCCGTCGCGGGCACGACCGTCACGTTCTCCTTCGATCCGGGCGCGAACGGCGCCGGCGCGACGTTCGACGGCGGTGTGATGCAGGCAACCGCCGTCACCGACGCGAGCGGTACCGCGACGTCGCCGCGCTTCTCGGCCAACGCGACGCCGGGGCGCTTCGTCGCAGCCGCATCCGTCGCGGGCGTCGTCGAGCCGACCGAGTTCTCGCTGGACAACCTGCCGGGAAAGGACTCGTCGATCTCCGGGCTGCTTCCGGTCACGCAGAAGACCGTCGTCGGGACGCGCTTTGCGAAGCAGCTCGAGGTGAAGGTGCGTGACGCGGACCGCGTTCCCGTCCCGGGGGCGACGGTGACGTTCGCGATCGGCGGCGCCGCCGGCGCGGCGGGCGCCACGTTCGCGGGCGGCGCCGCGCAGACGACAGCGACGACGAATGCCGAGGGCGTTGCGATCTCGCCGCGTCTGACTGCCGACACGGTGGCCGGGACGTTCAGCGTCACGGCGACGGTCGCCGGCGTCACCCGCGGAGCCGTCTTCTCGCTGCGCAACGTCGCCGGCCGCGCCGCCTCAGTCGTCGCCGGCGTCGCTGCCGGTGAGCAGACTGCGGTCGGCACGCGCTTCCCGATCCGGCTCGCGGTCACGGTCGCCGACCGCTACGGGAACGCGGTGCGCGGGGCCGTCGTGGCGTTCGTCGCGCCCGCGAGCGGCCCGAGCGCCCGGTTCCGCGGCTCGCGCAGCGTGCGTGTCCGCACGGATGCCGCGGGCGTCGCGGTCGCGCCGCCGCTTGTCGCAAACCGCCGGCCCGGGGGCTACGTCGTCCGCGCGCGCGCAGGCAGCCACGTCGCGGCGTTCGCGCTCGTCAACGAGCCCGGCGCGTGACGGTCGCGCCCCCGGCGCGGCTGGGCGCAGGCGACCTGGCGCGCATCGCGAGCGTCGGGTTGCGCACGCGGCGTTTGCGCGCTGCGTTGTCGGCGCTCGGGATCGCGATCGGCGTGGCGGCGATCGTTGCGGTGCTCGGCCTCTCGGCGTCGTCGCGCGCCGGGCTGCTCGCGGAGATCGACCGGCTTGGAACGAACCTGCTCACAGTGTCGAACGGCCAGAGCCTGTTCGGGCAGACGGCCGAGCTGCCGCTCGCTGCGCCGGGGATGATCGGACGCATCGGCCCGGTGACGTCGCTCGCCGACACGGGCTCGACGACGGCGAACGTCTACCGCAGCCCGTTGATCCCGTCCGAGGATACGAACGCGCTCAGCGTTGAAGCCGCCTCGCTGCCATTGCTCGGCGTTGTCGGCGCACGCGTCGCACAGGGCAGCTACCTCAATGCGGCGACGAGCACCGAGCCGGTCTGCGTGCTCGGCCCGCAGGCGGCGCAGCTCCTCGGTATCGACCGCGTGTACCCCGGTGAGCGCGTGTGGCTCGGCGGCATGTGGTTCTACGTGGGCGGGATCATCACGCACGCGGTGCTCGCGCCCGAGCTCGACAACGTCGTGCTCGTCGGCTTCCCGGCAGCCGAGCGCTACCTCGGCTTCGACGGTCATCCGACCGAGATCTATCTCCGCACGGTCACGAGCCAGACCAATGCCGTCCACAACGTGCTTGCGGACACCGCCAACCCGGAGGCGCCGAACGAGGTCGACGTCAGTCAGCCGTCGGACGCGCTCGTGGCGCGCTCCGAGGCGCAAGGCGCGCTCAACGGGCTGTTCCTCGGGCTGGGAGCGGTGTCGCTGCTCGTCGGTGCCGTCGGCGTCGCGAACATCATGGTCATCTCCGTGCTCGAGCGCCGCTCCGAGATCGGCCTGCGCCGCGCGCTGGGCGCGACGCGCGGGAGCATCCGTCTGCAGTTCCTCAGCGAGGCAATGCTGCTCTCGCTGCTCGGCGGCGCCGTCGGCGTCGGGCTCGGCGTGCTCGCGACGGTCGTGTACGCGACGAGCCGCAACTGGGCGGTGGTGGTCCCGACGGTCGCCTGGACCGGCGGTCTCGGTGCTGCGCTCGCGATCGGCGCGATCGCGGGGATCGTGCCGGCGATCCGCGCCGCGCGGCTCTCGCCGACCGACGCGCTGCGCACCGTCTAGCGTTCGGGTGTGGAGCTCGGGAAGCTCGGGATCTGGACGACCTATTCGCGCATCGGCGAGGAGAACGCCGCCGAGGCGGCGCGGCTCGTCGAGGAGCTCGGCTACGGGACGTTCTGGCTCGGCGGCTCGCCGCGGCTGCCGAGCGTGCGGCCGCTGCTCGAGGCGACCGAGCGCCTCGTCGTCGGAACGGGCATCGTCAATGTCTGGGCGTACGAGCCCGAGCAGCTCGCGGCCGAGCACGCAGAGCTTGCGCGCGACTTCCCCGGCCGGCTGCTCGTCGGCATCGGCATCGGCCATCCGGAGGCGGCGAGCAACTACTCGAAGCCGCTGACGACGATGCGCGCGTTCCTCGACGGGCTCGACGCCGCCGACCCGCCCCTACCGCATGAGCGTCGCTGTCTCGCGGCACTCGCGCCGAAGATGCTCGCGTTGAGCGCCGAGCGCTCGCGCGGTGCGATCCCGTATTTCGTCCCGGTGGCGCACACGCGCGCCGCACGCGCGCAGCTGGGAGCCGGCCCGCTGCTGGCGCCGGAGCTGGGCTTCGTCCTCGACGAGGACCCGGACCGCGCGCGCGAGAAGGCGCGCGAGTTCGCGCGCATGTATCTCGGGCTCAGCAACTACACGAACAACCTGCTGCGCCACGGCTTCACCGAGGAGGACGTCGCAAACGGTGGGTCGGACCGCCTGATCGACGCCGTCATCGCGCACGGAAGCGCGGACGAGATCGCGGCGGTGGTGCGTGCGCATCTCGCTGCGGGCGCCGACCACGTCGCGCTGCAGGCGATCGGCGAGCAGGGGATCCCGCGCGGGGGATGGGCTGCGCTCGCCGAGGCGCTCGCCCTCTGACCTTCTCCCAGCAGCGTTCAGGTCGGCGTCGCTACCATTGAAAGCGATGGCTGCGCCTGCGTTCGACGAGGCGAAGCCGGTCGAGGTGCGCGGTCTCGTCAAGCGCTACGGCCGGCTGATTGCAGTGGACGGCGTCGACTTGACGGTCGAGCGTGGGGACGTCTACGGCTTTCTCGGGCCGAACGGCGCGGGGAAGACGACGACGCTGCGCATGTTGCTCGGTTTGATCCGTCGCGACGGCGGTTCGATCCGCCTCTTCGGTCGCGATCCGGCGGACCCGTTGCACGCGCTGGCCGGCGTCGCGGGATTCATCGAGGAGCCTCGCCTGTATCCGTATCTCTCCGGTCGCGCGAATCTTCAACTCCTGGCGGCGCTCGACCGCGGTCGCGCAGGTCGCGCGCAAGTCGACGAGGTGCTCGAGCTCGTCGAGCTGCGCGAACGCGCGGGCGACCGCGTGAGTCAGTACTCGCAGGGGATGCGCCAGCGGCTCGGCCTCGCGTCGTGCCTGATCCGCCGGCCCAGCCTCCTGCTTCTCGACGAGCCGGCGAACGGCGTCGATCCGGGCGGGATCAGATTCCTGCGTGCACTGCTTCGCCGGCTCTCCGACGAGGGCATGACGATCCTGCTCTCGAGTCACCTGCTCGCGGAGGTGCAGGAGGTCTGCAACCGCGTCGCGGTGATCAACAACGGGAGGGTTGTAAAGGAGGGTGCGCTCGCCGACCTGGTCGCTGCCGGCGGGCACGCCTACCGGCTCCAGGCGACGAATCTCCCCAGTGCGGCCGACGCCCTCCGGCCGCTGGAAGGCGTTCAGGAGCTGCGGCGTGAGGACGATGAACTCGTCTTCACGCTCGGAAGCGGCGACGACACCGTCGAGGTGACGCGGGCTCTCGCCGCCGCGGGAGTCGGGATCAGCGCGCTCGTTCGCGAGCAGGCGACGCTCGAGGATCTCTTCTTCCGGTTGACCGGAGCAGCCGCACCGGCGGGCGATCGCGAGGCGGTCGCAGCGTGAGCACGACTGCGATCGCGGACCGGCCGATCGAGACGCGCAGCGGCTCGCTCCCGGACACGCTCGGCGCTGTCGGCGCGACCTACTACTGGGAGCTGCGGAAGCTGATTGCGCAGAAGCGCACGTGGCTCGGGCTTGCCGCCGCCGCGATTGTCGAACTCGTCTTTCTCGCGTCCATCGAGATCTCGAAGGTCACGCCGAACGACGGTCCATACGCCGACCCGATGGGCCAGGGCCTACGGCACAGCGGCCTTGCACTCACACCCGTCGTGCTGAAGGAGGTCGCGTACTTCGGGCCTGCGATCATCGCTGCCCTCGTCAGCGGCGACATCGTCGCCAACGAAGACGGCGCCGGCACGCTGAAGACGATCCTCGTGCGCTCCGTCCGCCGCGGTGAGCTTCTCGCTGCGAAGGCGCTCGCCCTCTTCACGTACGTCATCGCGGCGCTGCTCGTCTTTGCGATCACCGGCGTCGTGGCGGGGACGATTGCGTGGGGCTTCCATCCACTCGCGAACATCACTGGAACGCGAATTTCGGCGGCGCACGCGCTTGCACTCACGTTCGCTGCGATCGCGGTGTATGCCGTGCCGACGATCGCGATCGCGTGTTTCGGGTTGCTGCTCTCGGTCGTAACGCGGCAGAGCGTCGCAGGCGTCGTAGGCACGATCTTTTACGCGCTTGCGCTCACGGGTCTCGCAGCCCTCCCGGCGATCAAGAGTGCGCGGCCGTACGTTCTCGTCACGCAGCTCCACGCATGGCATGGAGTGTTCGAGACGCCGACCGGCTGGGCGCTCATCTGGCACGCCGTCTGGGTCTCCGCGCTGTATGCGGTGCCGCCGCTGGTCGCAGCGTGGCTCGTCTTCCGTCGCCGCGACGTCGTCAGCTGACGTAGACCGTCATCCCGCGGCGGCGACGGCGGGTATTAGCGGCAGGCGCCGCAGGCGCCGTGCAGCACGACGTCGTGGAGCGAGACGTCGAAGCCGGAATGCTGCTCGACCGTGCCGAGTGCGCGTTCGAGGCGGGGATCCTCGAACGGCTCGACCTTTCCGCAGCTGTCGCACACCAGGTGATGGTGGTGCTCGCCGCCGGGCTGGATGGGCTCGTAGCGGCAGATGCCGGAACCGAGCTCGATCTTCTGCACGTACCCCTCGCCGACGAGCAGGTCGAGGATGCGGTAGACGGAGGCGATCCCGACCCTGCGGTCGGCGGCGCGCAGCCGGTCGAGAATCTCCTGCGCGGTCAGGCAGCAGTCCTGCTCGCCGAGCAACTCGACGATCGCGCGGCGGGCACTCCCTTGCCGTAGGCCCTTCGCGAGCAGGCCGTTCAGCGTCGTCTCAGCCCAGCTCTGCGCCAACGTCTTCCCCGCCACGTGAGTAATGGTAGCCGCTCTCATTCCCGCTCAACCCGGTCGCGAACGAGATCGCGAAGGCGGCCAGGTAGATCGCCGCGGCAACGCCGAGGATCGCGGTGCTCGGCGGGAGCGACGAGATCAGGTACGCGGCGAGCACGCCGAGCCAGACCGAGGCGAGCGCGAAGAGGCAGGCGAGGGCGAGCGCGAGATACGGCCGCGCGGTGAGCTTGTGCGCCGCGCCCGCCGGTGCGGCGATCAGGCCCAGCAGGAGCAGCGCGCCGACGGCCTGGCTCGCCTCGGCGGCGTCGACGCCGAGCAGCACGAGAAACGCTGCGCCGAGCAACGTCACCGGCACGCCGCGCGCCGCGGCGACGAGCGGATCGACCGTTGCAAAGAGGAGCGGCCGCGCAATCGCGAGCACCGCCGCAAAGACGCAGAGCCCGATCAGCGCGGCGAGGCGGGCCTCGCTCGAGTTGAGCCCGAAGATCGATCCGAAGAGCGTGCGTGACGCGACGACGCCGTTGCCGCCGTTCACGCTTCGGTTGAACAGATCGAGGAAGAACACTCCGAGACCGAGGATCCAGACGAAGACGACGCCGATCATCACGTCGTCGGCACGCGCGCGTTCTCCGAACGCGGCGAGCAGCGCGGCGACGAGCACGGTCGCCGCAAACAGGCCGATGCGCAGATCGACACCTGCGGCGGCCGCGGCGAGCGCGCCGGTGAACGCGACGTGGCTCAGCGTGTCGCCGGCGAACACCTGGCTGCGCAGCACGACGAAGTAGCCGACCGCGCCGCTCGCGAGCGCGATCGGCGTGCCCGCCAGGAGCGCGTCGCGGATGAAGTCGTGCGCGAACATGTCTAGGAGATCACCAACCGGCTTGCGCGGCAGACGACGTAGAGCGCGAACGCGATCGTCGCGACGTAGAAGCCGACCGAGTAGACGGTGAAGTAGGCGAGCGTCAGCCCGACCCAGATGATCACGAGCGCGAACACAACGGTGAGCGCGAGGCTGAGCGGTATGCGCGCCGTCAGCTGCTGCGCCGCTGCCGCCGGTGCGACGAGGAGCGCGAAGACGAGCAGCACGCCGGTGATCTGCGCGGTCGCCGCAACCGCCAGGCCGAGCACGACGAGGAATGCGATCTGGAGCAGCCGGACCGGCACGCCGCGCGCCGAGGCCGCGAGCTCGTCGATCGAGGTGAAGAGCAGCGGCCTGCCTGCGACCGCGATGAAGATCAGCACGCCGACCGTGATCGCCGCGAGCACCTCCACCTGTCCCGTCGTGATGCCGAGGAACGATCCGAAGAGCAGCGCTTCGAGATTCTCGAGGATGCCGCCGTAGAGGCTGAGGAACAGGAAGCCGAGCGCGAGCCCCGCCGCCTGCACGGTGCCGACGACGGCTGACTCCTGCGCGAGGTTGCGCTTCCCCGCCGTCCGGGAGCTCGCGGCGATCACGAGCGAGCCGACGACGCAGAAGGAGAAGTACCCGAGCGACAACGGGAGCCCGGCGAGCGCGGCGCCGCTCGCGCCGGGGAACGACATCAGCGACAGCGTGTGGCCCGCGAACGTCTCTCGGCGCAGCACCATGAACCAGCCGACGACCGACGCCATCACGGCGACGATCGTGCCTGCCTCGATCGCGTTCACCATGAACGGATAGACGAGCAGTTGGTGCACGTCGGTCAACGGGTCGAACGAGAAGTGCGGGCTCAAGGATGTGCGTGCCGGTCGGAATGGTGCGCCGGCGCATCGGGTTGCCCGACGACCACGAGCCGCCCGTCCGAGGTGCGCAGGACCTCGATCGGCGACTGGTAGAGCTCACTCAGCGTGTCGCTCGCGATCACGTGTTCCGGCGGCCCGGAGAGGATCCGTCCGCCGGCGACATACACGACGCGATCGAGGTGCGCGAGCAGCGGGTTGACGTCGTGCGCGACGAGCAGGATCGTCATCTGCTCGGTGCGGCAGATCTCGTTGAGCAGCGCCGAGACGGCGGTCTGGTTCGGCAGGTCGAGGCTGTCGAGCGGCTCGTCGAGAAAGAGCATCCGCGGGCGCGCGACGAGCGCCTCGGCGATCAGGAGCCGCTGCTGTTCTCCGCCCGAGCACTCGCCGATCGGCCGACGCGCATACGCGGAGGCACCGACGAGGTCGATTGCCTGCTCGACACGGAGCCGCTCGGCTTGCCGGCCCGGCAGCGGCAGTCCCCAGCGGGCGCCGTCAAGACCGAGCCGCACGAGATCGATGCCGCGGATCCTCGTCGCCGCGTCGAACGCATGTCGCTGTGGCAGGTAGCCGACCTCGCGCTTGGCCGTTCGCGGCGCGGCGCCGAGGACGGACACGGTGCCGGCGCTCAACGGCAGCTCGCCGAGCAGCGCTCGCAAGAGCGTCGACTTGCCGGCGCCGTTCGGCCCGAGCACGGCGACGAACTCGCCCGGCTCGATCGCGAGCGTCGCCTCGCTCCAGATCGTCCGGCCGCCGAGCGCCACTGCGGCGCCTTGAAGCTCGATCGCGTGCGTCACCGGCCTGTCGCCTTGTGCAGCGCCGCGATCAGGCCGCGCAGCTCTGCCACCTGCCACTGCTCGAAGTTCAGGTTGGCGGGCGAGAGGGTCTCGGTCACGGTCGCGACCGGGATGTGCCGCTGCCTGCAGATCGCGTTGATGCGCTGGATGTCGGGCGTTGCGTTCTGGCTGTTGTAGACCCACACCTTGATCAAGTGCTTCTGCGCCTGGCTGTCGACTGTTTCTTTGTCTCGGGCGCTGATGTCCGTTCCCTCCGCAACCGCCTTCGCGAAGCTGTACGGGGTCAGCAGCTTCAGGTGCAGATCCCGGCCGAGCGGCTGGAAGATGCTCTCGCTGTAGCCGACCGCGACGCCGGCGAACCGCGTCCGAATCTGCGCCCGCAGCTCGTCGTATGTCTTGAGCGAGACGGTCTCGAAGTGCTGCTTCTGCGCGGCGAAGTACGCCTTGTCGCCCGGGTCGAGCCGGTCGTAGTCCGCGACGATCGCGTCGATCACCCTGCGGACGGATGATGGGTCGTACCACTGGTGCGGGTTGTCGCCGTCCTGCAGCCCGAGCAGGTCGCCGACGTCGAGGACCGTCCGGCCGGAGACGGGGTTCGCGGCGAGCAGCTTCGACGCCCACGGGTCGTAGCCGATCCCGTTGACGATCGCGAGCTTTGCGCCTGCCATCGTCCGCGCATCGCTCGCGCTCGCCTGATAGTCGTGCGGATCGGTGTTCGGGTTCACGATGATGCTCGTCACCGCGACCTTCGAGCCGGCGAGCTGCTGCGCGATGCTGCCCCAGAAGTTCTCTGCCGCGACCACCTGGAAGTGCGAACGCGCGCCCGACGCGCCGGAACCGCAGCCGGCAAGCGTGAGCAGTGCCGCGACGAGCACGCCAAGACGTACGAGAGATGCCGGAGCCACGGCGGCGACAGTATCAGATACTAAGACTCAATCTTACTTTGCCCGATGGCTATAGTGAACCTAATGGTTCAGTATCAGACGACGACCGTCGACCGCGCCTTCGCGGCCCTCGCCGACCCGACCCGCCGCGCCGTTCTCGAACAGCTTGGTTCCGGGAACGCGACGATCAGCGAGCTCGCCGAGCCCTTCGGCATGTCGCTGACCGGGATGCGAAAGCACATCCGGCTGCTCGAGGAGGCGGAGCTCGTGACGACCGAGAAGATCGGCCGCGTCCGCAGGTGCATGCTTGCGCCCTATCCATTCGAGGGCATCAGCACCTGGCTGCAGCGGCTCGACCGCTTCGCGCAGGTTGTCGAACGGACGAAAGGAGCACGATGAGCACCACCTCGAAGAAGGGCAAGCAGCAGCCGGCGAAGTTCTCGGCTGAGGAGAAAGCCGCGATGCGGGCGCGTGCCCGCGAGCTGAAGGCGACCGAGGATGGAGAGACCGCCGTTCAGGCCGCGCTGGCCGAGATGTCGCCGAAGGACCGCGCGCTCGGCAAGCGGATCCATGCGATCGTCAGGGAGAGCGCTCCGGAGCTCACGCCGAAGACGTGGTACGGGATGCCCGCCTATGCCAACCAGGACGGCAAGGTCGTCTGCTTCTTCCGCAACGCGGGGAAGTTCAAGGAGCGGTACGCGATGTTCGGCTTCAACGACAGCGCGAGACTCGACGACGGATCGATGTGGCCGATTGCCTACGCGCTCACGGAGTTGAGCGCCGCCGACGAGGCGAAGCTCCGCAAGCTCGTGAAGAAAGCGGTGAGCTGACGATGAACGAGACCACTGTCACCACGCCGAGCGAGCTCGAGATCCGCGTCGAGCGGATCTTCGATGCACCGCGCGCGCACGTCTTCTCCGTCTGGACCGACCCGGAGCTGATCCCGGAGTGGTGGGGCGACGGCACGATCGTCGAGGAGATGGACGTCCGCGCGGGCGGCACCTATCGCTTCCGCGTGCCGCACGGAGTCGTCGAGGGCGAGTTCCGCGAAGTCGAGCCGCCCAAGCGGCTCGTGCAGACGTTCATGAACCACTTGCAGACGCTCGAGTTCGAGGACCTCGGCGACGACCGGACGAAGCTGACGCAGACGATGGTGTTCGGCTCGACCGAGGAGCGCGACACGACGATGCAGTACGGCGTCGAGGAAGGAGCGAAGGGCGGCTTCCTGCGCGTGGACGCGGTGCTGCAGCGGCTGGCGCGCGAGGGGTAGCCGCCTACGCCGGCGCGTCGGCCTCGTCGGAGGAGCGGGCCAACATCGGCGGAGTGTGGAGGCAGTCCGCGAAGCTGAACGGCCGCGTGACGAGCGGCCGCACGTGGGCGGCAACAGGATGGAGCACGTTCAGCAAGACGACGTCCGCTTCGGGGAGGACCTGCGAACGCACTGCGGCCAGCAAGCTGCGGCGCTCGTCGAGCCAGCAGGTCACCCACGTGCGGATCGCCTCGTCGCCGCCGGCATCCGGGGCGC
>DATAUN010000081.1:0-5121 GCA_036268235.1 Gaiellaceae bacterium | reverse complement strand
CGCTACGTCGTCTGGCGCAACAACACCTTCGGCCTTCACGTCCATGTCGGGATCAAGGGCGCCGACCGCGCGATCGCCGTGCACGACGCGCTGCGCAACTTCCTGCCCGAGCTGCTTGCGCTCTCCGCGAGCTCGCCGTTCATCGAATCCGTGAACAGCGGCTTGCATTCCGCGCGCACCGAGGTCTTCACGCGGATGTTCCCGCGCTGTGGGATCCCGGACGCCTACCGCGACTGGCAGGGCTGGGAGAACTACGTCGCGTTCCTCTACGGGACCGGTTCGGTCACCGAGCACACACAGATCTGGTGGAGCGTGCGCCCGCACCTCGCGTATCCGACCGTCGAGCTCCGCATCTGCGACGGCCAGCCCGACCTCGCCGAGGCGCAGTCGCTCGCCGCGCTCGCCTATGCGCTCGTCGCCCGGTGCGCTCGCGCCCACGACGAGGGCGAGTCGCTGCCGGACCTGCCGAACCGCCTACTCGAGGAGAACCTGTGGCGCGCGATCCGGTACGGCTTGTCCGGCGAGCTGATCGACTTCGAGCGCGGCGAGCCGGTGCCCGCGCGGGCGCGGCTCGAGAGCCTGCTCGACTGGGTCGCGCCGGTCGCCGACGAGATCGGCGCCGCGCCGTTCCTCTCCGTTCCCGACCGGAACGCCGCCGAGCGCCAGATCGCGCGGTTCGAGGAGGGCGTCGGCCTGCCGGAGATCTACGCTGAGCAGGTGCGGGCGGGAGAACCCATCGGTGGCTGACGACACGCCGACCCCCGAGCAGCTCGAGGAGCTGCAGGAGCAGCTCGCGAGCTTCAGCGTCGACCAGTTCCTCGTCTCCGCGGCCTCGACGATCGCGAGCCTCGCCTACGCGAAGCTCGAGCGAGAGGACCTGCCGCAGGCAAAGACGGCGATCGACGCGCTCCAGAGCCTGCTCCCGCACGTCGCAGGGCCGCTTCAGGCCGACCTCCAGCTCGCTCTGAGCCGGCTCCAGGTCGCCTACGCGGACGCCGCTGGCTGACCTCTCCGGCCGTCGCTTGTGATACATAATCGCCCGCGCCGAAGCCCTTCGGCGCTTGACTTTGTGAGGGAGCGAAACCGATGGACTGGTTCAGGGATCATCCCGTTCTCCTCGGCCTCGTCGGTGCCGGCGTTGCCGTGGCGTACGGGCTCTATCTGACCTGGTGGCTGCTCCAGCAGCCGGCGGGCAATGAGCGGATGCGTGAGATCTCGCGCGCCGTGCAGGAGGGGGCCGCGGCCTATCTGCGCAAGCAGTACACGACGATCGCGATGGTCGCCGTCGTGCCGTTCGTGCTGATCGGCGTCTACGACAAGCTCGGCTGGGGAACCGCGTTCGGCTTCCTGATCGGCGCGACGCTGTCGGCCGCCGCCGGCTTCATCGGCATGAACGTCGCCGTCCGCTCGAACAGCCGCACGGCCGAGGCCGCGCGCGGCGGGTTGAAGCCCGCGCTGAACGTCGCGTTCCGTGCCGGCTCGGTGACGGGGCTTCTCGTCGCCGGTCTCGCGCTGCTCGGCGTCGCCGGTTACTACTGGCTCCTGACCGCCGCCGTCGGCGATTCGCCGAAGCGCGCGATCACCGACCTCGTCGGCCTCGCGTTCGGCGGCTCGCTCATCTCGGTCTTCGCCCGGCTCGGCGGCGGCATCTTCACCAAGGCCGCTGACGTCGGCGCCGACCTGGTCGGAAAGCTCGAGGCCGGCATCCCGGAGGACGACCCGCGCAACGCGGCGGTGATCGCCGACAACGTGGGCGACAACGTCGGCGACTGCGCCGGCATGGCTGCCGACCTGTTCGAGACCTACGCGGTCACCGCAGTCGCGGTGATGCTCCTCGGCACGCTCGAGGGCCTCTCCGACGCGCGGCTGTATCTCTTCCCGCTCGCGCTCGGCGGCGTCTCCGCTGTCGCGTCCGTGATCGGCACGTTCTTCGCCCGCCTCGGCAAGGGGGAGAACGCGGTCATCAACGCGCTCTACAAGGCGGTGCTGGCAGCGACCGTCATCTCGGCGCTCGGGTTCATCCCGATCACGATGGGCTTCGACAAGGGCGCGTACGGGTTCTGGCACCTCTACATCTCCGCCCTGATCGGCTTGATCGTCACCTTCCTGCTCGTGGCGATCACCGAGTACTACACCGGCACGCGCTGGAACCCGGTCAAGGCGATCGCGAAGGCCTCGCAGACCGGTCACGCGACGAACATCATCGAGGGTCTCGCCGTCGGCATGCAGGCGACGGCGCTACCTGTGATCGTGATCGCTGCGGGCATCCTCGTCGCTCACCACGTCGCCGGCCTGTTCGGCATCGGCGTTGCGGTGATGGCGCAGCTCTCGATGGCCGGCCTGATCGTGGCGCTCGACGCGTTCGGCCCGGTCACCGACAACGCAGGCGGTATCGCCGAGATGGCAGACCTGCCCGAAAAGGTGCGTGGCGTCACCGATCCGCTCGACGCCGTCGGCAACACGACCAAGGCCGTCACCAAGGGGTACGCAATCGGCTCGGCCGCGCTCGCAGCGCTCGTGCTGTTCGACAGCTACACGAGCGGCCTGCACTCGCAGGCGCATCCCGGCAGCTCGCTGGCCACGGTGTCGTTCAACCTCTCCGACGCGTGGGTCGTCGCCGGGCTCTTCATCGGCGGCCTGATGCCGTTCCTGTTCGCGTCGCTCGCGATGGAGGCGGTCGGGCGCGTCGGCGGCGAGGTCGTGCAGGAGGTGCGCCGCCAGTTCCGCGAGCACCCGGGAATCATGGACTACACCGAGCGTCCCGACTACAGCCGCGCCGTCACGATCGTGACGAGCTCGGCGATCCGGTCGATGCTCCTGCCGGCGCTGATCCCGATCGCGTTCCCGATCATCGTCGGGCTGATCAACGTGCGCATGCTCGGCGGTCTGTTGATCGGGACGATCGTCACCGGCCTCTTCCTCGCGATCGCGATGACCTCGGGCGGTGGCGCCTGGGACAACGCGAAGAAGTCGATCGAGGACGGCCTCTACGGCGGGAAGGGCTCCGACGCGCACGCCGCGTCGGTCACCGGCGACACCGTCGGCGACCCGTACAAGGACACGGCCGGCCCGGCGATCAACCCGATGATCAAGATCACGAACATCGTCGCGATCCTGATCATCCCGCTGCTGATCTCGGTCCACTAGCGCTAACGCTTGGCGCGGAGGCCCGGCACGCCGGGCCTCCGCGCTAGATTTCCCCGATGAACCGTCGCCTCACTGCTTTGGCAGGGTCGGTGGCGGCGGTCACGATCGCGACGCTGCTCGTGTGGGCGCTCGAGCCGATCGCGCCGACACTGTCGCTGGGCGTGCTCTACATGTTCGCGGTGCTCCCGGTCGCGGTGCTCTGGGGGATCCGCTGGTCGCTGCCGGTCGGGATTGCGAGCATGCTCGCGTTCAACTTCTTCTTCCTGCCGCCGACGCACACGTTCTCGCTGCGCGACTCGTCGAACTGGTTCGCGCTGACGGCGTACTCGGCGACCGCCGTCGTCGTCAGCGAGCTCGCCGGCCGCTCGCGGCGGCGCGCGCGGCTCGCCGAGCAGCGCGAGCGCGAGGCGACGTTCCTCGCGGACATCGCGCGTGAGCTGCTCGGCGGCGCCGAGCCGGAGAAGATCGCGCAAAGCGTCACCGGCGTCCTCGGCGAGCCGAGACCGGAGATCGCGGGCGGGATCCGCGCGCTGCTCGCGGTCGCCGACGATCGACGCCGCCTCGAGAACGAGGCGTTCGAAGCAGAGGCGCTGCGCCGCAGCGATCTCGTCAAGACCGCGCTCCTGCGCGCCGTGTCCCACGACCTGCGCTCGCCGCTGACGAGCATCACGACGGCGATCGGCGCGCTGCGAAACGACGAGCTCGTCTTCACGGACGCAGACCGCCGCGAGCTGCTCGAGACGATCGCCGTCGACGCAGACCGGCTCGCGCGCCTCGTCGCGGACCTGCTCGATCTCTCCCGTCTGGAAGCCGGGGCGGCCGAGCCCGAGCCCGAGGTGTGGTCGGTTGACGAGCTCGTGCGCGAGCTCGTCCTGGACCACAGGCTCGCCGACCGCGTCGACATTGCCGGTGAGACGTCCTTCGTGAACGTCGATCCGGTGCAGGTGCAGCGCGTGCTCGCGAACCTGATCGAGAACGCGATGAAGTTCTCGCCCCCGGGCGCGCAGGTGCACGTGCGCGTCACCGCGACGAGCCAGGAGGCGATCGTGCGCATCGTCGACCAGGGGCCGGGCCTGCCGGAGGACGAGCTCGAGCGCGTCTTCGAGCCGTTCTATCGCGGGCGCGACCGGGCGGGTGCCGGCCTCGGGCTCGCGATTGCGCGCGGCTTCGCAGCTGCGAACGGCGGCCGCGTCTGGGCCGAGTCGCGGCCCGGGCAGGGCGCGACGTTCGCGCTCGCGCTCCCGGTCGTCGAGGCGCCGGTGGAGCTGCCGGCATGACGCAGGGAGTGGGGCAGCGCATCCTCGTCGTCGACGACGAGCCGCAGATCCTGCGCGCGCTCGGGACGACGCTGCGCGGCGCGGGGTACACGGTCGACACGGCGGACACCGCCGAAGGTGCGCTTGCCTCCGCGGCGGCGCAGCCTCCTGCGGGCGTGATCCTCGACCTCGTGCTGCCGGACGGCAGCGGCACCGACGTCTGCCGTGAGCTTCGCCGCTGGAGTGACGCGCCGGTGATCGTTCTCTCGGCGGTCGGCGAGGAGAAGGAGAAGATCGCCGCGCTCGACGCCGGTGCGGACGACTACGTAATGAAGCCGTTCAGCGTCGACGAGCTGCTCGCGCGCCTGCGCGCAGTCCTGCGGCGTACCGCGGCGGACTCGGACCCGGTGATCGAGATCGGCGGCCTGCGCATCGACGTCGCCGAACGGGTCGTGAGTCGCGACGGCGAGCGGATCAAGCTGACGCCGCACGAGTTCGATCTGCTGCGCGTGCTCGCGCAGAACCCGGGCAAGCTCCTGACACACCGCATGCTGTTGCGCGAGGTCTGGGGGCCGGCGTACGCGAGCGAGGCGCACTATCTGCACGTCTACGTGTCGCACCTGCGCGCCAAGGTGGGGCCCGAGCTCGTCGTGACGGAGCCGGGCGCCGGCTATCGCCTGCTCGATCCGGCCACATCTTGAGACACCTTTAAGGCTGC
>DATAUN010000080.1:0-13086 GCA_036268235.1 Gaiellaceae bacterium | reverse complement strand
CGGGATCTGCCGCTGGATGAATCCCTGCATCACGACCTGCCCCGACAGCGTCCCGACGGCGGAGCTCGAGAGGCCGGACGCCATCAGCGCCAGTGCGAACAACACGCCCGACGCGCTGCCGAGGATCGGCTGCAGCGTCTTGTGCGCGAACTCGAGCGAGTCGACGTGGTGCAGGCCTGTGCGGAAGAACGTCGAGGCGGCCATCACGAGCATCGCCACGTTGATCACTCCGGCGATCGACATCGCGAGCACGACGTCGAAGCGGGTGTAGCGCAGCAGGGTGCGCGCGTCCTCGTGGGTCTCGGGGACGACGCGGTCCTGCGTCAGCGCCGAGTGCAGGTAGATGACGTGCGGCATGACCGTCGCGCCGAGGATCCCGACCGAGAGGAGCAGCGCCTCGCTGCCGCCGAACTGCGGCACCACGGCGTGGTGCACCACGGAGCCGTAGTCCGGGTGCGCGAACGCGAGCTCCGCGACGTAACACGCGCCGATCACGCCGACGAGCGTCGCGATCACCGCCTCGAGCGGCCGCGCGCCGAAGCGCTGCAGCTCGAGGATCGCGAATGCGGCGACGCCGGCGACGAGCGCCGACGGGAAGAGGCTCCAGCCGAAGAGCAGGTGGATCCCGATCGCAGCGCCGAGGAACTCCGCGAGATCGGTCGCCATAGCGATCGCCTCCGCCTGCAGCCACAGCCCGATCACGACGCGGCGCGAGAAGCGCTCGCGGCAGAGCTCGGGCAGGTTGCGGCCGGTCGCGATCCCGAGCTTCGCCGAGAGCGTCTGAATCAGCATCGCGAGCAGGTTCGCGGCGACGATCACCCAGACGAGGCGGTAGCCGAACTGGGAGCCGCCCGCGATGTTCGTCGCGAAGTTGCCCGGGTCGATGTACGCGACGCACGCGATGAACGCGGGACCGAGGAACGGCAGGATCCGGAAGCGCGTGCGGTGGAGGGCCTCGTCGACCGTCAGGAGGCCCGTCGGCAGCGGCTGCCGTGTCGGGAGCATGACCGAAGTTTAGCCGGACCTAAAAATCAGCGGACGAGGCGCAGGTCCGGCAGGTTCCGGTAGCGCTCTTGGAGCTCGAAGCCGTAGCCGACGAAGAACTCGTCCGGGATCGTAAAGCCGACGTAGCGCACGGGCAGGTCGTCGACGAGGCGACGGTACGGGCGCTCGAACAGCGCCGCGATGTGGAGCGACGCGGGGTTGCGGATCGCGAGCGACCGCACGAGGTAGTGCATGGTGAGACCGGTGTCGATCACGGCGTCGCAGAGGACGACGTCGCGGCCGTCGATCTCCGCGTTCAGGTCCTTGAGGAACCGGATCCCGTCGTTGTTCTCGCCGTAGTCCGAGAGCTCGATGAAATCGAGGTTGTGGTGCATCGGGATGGCGCGCGACAGGTCGCAGATGAACGGGATGCAGGCTTTCAGCGAGCCGACGAGGAGCGGCTCGCGTCCCTCGTAGTCGCGGGCCAGCTCGGCGCCGAGCTCGCGCACCCGGCCCTGGATCTCGTCGGCGTCGAGAAAGACCTCGCCGATGCGCTCGTCGAGCTCTCGCAGGACGGTCAGGACGCCTTCCGCAGCCCAAAGCGGGCGGCGAGCCGTTCGAAGTCCCGCTCGTAGAACAGCTTGATCTTCACGTCCGGATACTGCTGGCGCAGCTTCCGCAGCTTGCGGTTCTTGCGCGTGACGAGCGACTGCTTCATCACCGTCACCTCGAGGTAGAGATCCTGATCGGGCAGGTAGAAGTCGGGCGAGAACGCCTCGGTCACGCGGCCGTCCTCGTCGCGCTCGAGCACGAACGTCGTCGGCTCGTACAGCCACGGGATGCCGTACCAGTCGAGGATCTTCGCGTACTCCAGCTCTGCGGGGTTGGCGAAGCGCGGCGGCTCGGAGCCGCAATATGCCTGGAAATCCGGCGTTTCCGGCACCACTGAAGCCAGGGTAGCAATCGCCTCGGATGACCTAGACTCAGCCGAGTGCCGTCGACGATTGCGCATCTTTCCGATCTTCACTGCGGGGATCCCCATTTCGTGCCCGACTTGATGGAGAGAGCGATTGCCGAGATCAACGAACTGAAACCCGAGATCGTCGTCTGCTCGGGCGATCTGACGACGTTCGGATTCAAGGAGGAGTTCGCCCAGGCGAGGCGCTACCTGGACACGATCGACTGCGAGGCGCTCGTCGTCGTCCCCGGAAACCACGACTCGCGCAACGTCGGGTACGTGCATTTCGAACAGTTGATCGGCGAGCGCAGCTCGGTGCTGAGCACGGCCGGGATCACGGTCGTGGCGGTCGACTCGACCGAGCCCGACCTCGACCACGGTCAGATCGGCCGCGGGCGCTACGGCTGGATCGAGGAGCAGTTCGCGGGCGCCACCGGCCTCAACGTCTTCGTGCTCCACCATCACCTGCTCCCGATCCCGGGCACCGGCCGTGAGCGCAACGTCGTCTACGACGCGGGCGACGCGATCGAGTGCCTCCAGCGCGCCGGCGTGCACCTCGTGCTGTCCGGCCACAAGCATGTGCCGTATGCGTGGAAGCTCGAGAACCTCTTCGTGGTCAACACCGGCACCGTGTCGACGCTGCGCCTTCGCGGCAACACGCGGCCCTGTTACAACGTCGTCGAGATCGAGGGCACGCACGTCACGGTCTGGCGCCGCTACCCGTTCCACGGGCAGGAGCGGATCATCCAGTTCGACGTCGCGACCGGCGAGTACGAGAAGTACACCGGTCGTATCGAGAGTGAGGTGACCGCAAAGCGGTGAAAGCGGTCGCGCTGATCGACGGTGAGCACTACGCGCCCGTCGTGCGCGACGCACTGCGGGCGCTGCCGTATGAGTGGGTGGGCGCGATCCTCGTCGGCGGCACCGAGAAGCTGCGCCCGGGCGGCGACTACGGCGTGCCGCTCGTCGAGAGCTTCGCCGGCGCCGAGGTCGTGGTCGATCTCTCCGACGAGCCGGTGCTCGGGCCGCGGGCGCGGTTCGAGTGGGCGTCGCGTGCGCTCGCGGCAGGCCTGCCGTACGTCGGCGCGGACTTCCGCTTCGATCCGCCGGAGCTCGCGCCGTTCGAGCTGCCGTCGATCGCCGTGATCGGCACGGGGAAGCGCGTCGGCAAGACGGCGGTCACGACGCACCTCGCGCGCCTGCTCGCGCGCGACCACGACGTGGTCGTCGTCGCGATGGGGCGCGGTGGGCCGGCCGAGCCGGAAGTGGTGGAGTCGCCGCCGACCGTGGCCGAGCTCGTCGAGCGCTCGCGCGCAGGGCGCCACGCAGCTTCCGACCACCTCGAGATCGCCGCACTCGCCGGCGTCACGACGATCGGCTGCCGCCGCGCAGGCGGCGGGCTCGCGGGCGCCGTCTCCGTCTCGAACGTCGCCGAAGGCGCCCGGCTCGCTGCCGAGCGACGGCCGGACATCGTCGTCTTCGACGGCAGCGGCGCGGCGATCCCGCCGGTCGCCGTCGGCACCCGCATCCTCGTGACCGGCAAGGCGGACCGCGACCCGTACCTCGACACGTACAGGCGGCTGATCTCCGACGTCGTCCTCGAGACGCCGACGCTGCGGCTCGAGCCGGCCGAGCCGCTCGACGGACGCGTCGCCGTCTTCACCGCCGGCGCGACCGACGTCGCGCATCTCGACGCCGACGTCGTCCACGTCTCGGCGAACCTCGCCGACCGCGCTGCGCTCCGAGCCGACCTCGTCGACGCGGACACCTATCTCGTCGAGCTGAAGGCGGCGGCGATCGACGTCGTCGCCGAGCACGCGCTCGCACACGGGATCCGCGTCGTGCTCGCGCGCAACGAGCCGGTCGGCGTCGACCTCTCGGCACTCGTCCCGGTGCTCGCGTGAGCCAACCGCGCCGCGGCGAGCCGCTGCCGCTCGGCGACGAGGAGCTGCCGTATTCGAAGGGGATGATGGCGCGCGCGTTGATCGCGGTCGGGGTGCCCGGCGACCAGGCCTACCAGCTCGCGCGCCGCATCGAGGTCGATCTCGCGGAGACGGACGAGCCGTCCGTCACCGTCGAGCGCTTCGAGGTGCTCTCGCAGGAGGTGCTCGGCGAGGACGAGGGTGCGCGCGCGGTGTCGCGGCTGCGGCGGCTCGCGGAGCTGCAGGCGCTCGACCTGCCGGTGATCGTGCTGATCGGCGGCTCGACGGGCACGGGGAAGTCGACGGTCGCGGCCGAGGTCGCGCGGCGGCTCGGCATCACACGCGTCGCGTCGACGGACTTCATCCGCCAGACGATGCGCGCGTTCTTCTCGCCGGAGTTCATGCCGACGATTCACTACTCGAGCTTCGAGGCCGGGCTCGCGCTCGACGAGGAGGTGACGGGCGACCCGACGATCGTCGGCTTCGTCGACCAGTGCCGCCACGTGTGCGTCGGCGTCGACGCCGCGATTCATCGCGCACTGACCGAGGGCTGGTCAATGGTCCTCGAAGGTGTTCATCTCGTCCCCGGGCTGCTGCCACAGAAGCTCGACGGCGCGCTCGTCGTGCAGGTCGTGCTCGAGATCGCCGATGAGGAGATCCACAAGCTGCACTTCCACGTGCGCGACGCGGCGACCGGTGGGATCCGCGCGATGGACAAGTACCTCGAGCGGCTGGACGACATCCGGCGCATCCAGGTGTACGTCGCGGGACGCGCGCGGCGCGAGGGTGTGCCGGTGGTCGAGAATGCGAACGTGGAGCGGACTATCGACCAGGTGATCGGGCTCGTCATGGACGCGTCCGAGCGCATGCGGGAGGCGGTGTGAGCGAGGTCGAGGACACGCGCCCGCAGTGCCAGTGCGAGACGTTTGCGCGCGTGACCGAGCGCGCGGCGCTCGCCGGTGCGCGCTGGCTCGGCCGCGCCGACAAGGAAGCGGCGGAGGACGCGGCGTTCTCGGGCGCGCGCATCGCGCTCGAGAAGATGCCGATCTCCGGTCAGATCGTGATCGGCGCGCACGAGGGCGCAGAGCAGCTGGCTGCGGGCTCGGCGATCGGCGCCGGCGGCGAGGAGTACGACCTCGCACTCGACCCGCTCGAGGGACGTGCGGTCGTCGCGCGCGGCGGCACGAACGCGATCTCGATGATCGCCGCCTCGCCGCGCGGCTCGATGCCGTCGCTGCCCGACATGTACATGCGCAAGATGGCGGTCGGGCCGCGCGCGTTCGGCAAGGTCTCGCTCGCGAGCCCGGTCGGCGACAACGTGCGTGCAATCGCCGAGGCGTACGGACGCATGGTCAACGACATCACGGCGATCGTGCTCGACCGTCCGCGCCACCACGACTTGATCGAGGAGATCCGCGCTTCCGGCGCGCGGATCAAGCTGATCCAGGACGGCGACGTGACCGCGTCGATCAGCGCGGCCGTGCGCGGCACCAACGACCACCTCGCGATCGGGATCGGCGGCACGCGCCAGGCTGTGCTCGCGGCTGCGGCGCTCCGCTGCCTCGGCGGCGAGCTCCAGGCGCAGCTGTGGCCGACACGCCGTGCCGAGATCGAGGAGGCGCGCGAGCACGGCATCGACGATCCCGATCGCGTCTTCACGATCGACGACCTCGCACCGCAGGAGGTGATCGTCGCCGCGACCGGCGTCTCGAACGGCGACCTGCTGCGCGGCGTGCGGTTCTTCGCCGACTCGGCGCGCACCCACTCGCTCGTCATGTGCACGCGCTGCAACTGGGTGCGGTTCGTCGACGGCATCCACTTCTTCTCGCGCGACCGTCGCCAGGAAGTCTCGCTGAGCTAGTCTCGGTTCATGCCCAGTCAGGAAGAGGTCGTCGAAGCGCTGCGCCAGGTCGAGGACCCGGAGCTCGGGATGGACATTGTCGAGCTCGGGCTCTTCTACGACGCGGAGATCGACGGTGCGAACGTCAAGGTGCACTACACGCTGACGTCGATGGGATGCCCGGCCGGAGCGATGATCCAGGAGGACATCGAGCGCGTCGTGCAGGAGATCCCGGGCGTCGAAGCCGTCGAGAGCGAGCTCACGTTCGAGCCGCCGTGGACGCCGGACAAGATGTCCGACGACGCGAAGTTCATCCTCGGCTTCGGCTAGGGAGCGGCGCCCAGCCCCAGAGCGCAACGGCCGCGAACACGCCTGCGGCGACGTCGGTCGGCGTATGCCAGCCGAGCGGGACGAGGATGAGGACCACCGTCACGGCCCAAACGAGCGCGAGCCGGCCTCTGTGCCAGGTGGACGCCAGCGCCGCTGCCACCGTGAGCGAGCGGAGCGTATGGCCGCTCGGGAGCGAGTGGTCGAAGACGGAGACGTGCATTCCGTGCCAGTAGAGCGCGGGCCGTGAGACGAGTCCCTTCCCGATCAGCTCGATCACGTTCGCGGCGACCCAGAGCGCACACCACCTGATTGCTGCGGCGACTTCGCCCCGGCGATGCAGGGCCCACGCCGCGAGCAGGACGAGGAGGCCCGAGGGCAGCACCGACGCGGGGTAGACCCAGATGTCGAGGAGCCCGGAGGCGAGCGAGCCGCGCGGGGTGGGGATCGTGAGGCTCGCGAGCGTCAGCGAACCCCCGCGCGGCCGCAGCCACGGCATCAGGTGCGCGACGGCGTAGCGGTCGACGAACGAGAGCGCTCCCGTCCCGACGAGGGCTGCCGTCAGCACGAAGAGCGCCGTGCCCGCAAGCGCAGGAACGGGCCGGATCGGGCGGAGATTCATGGCTTGCAAGTTAGAGAACTGTCCACCCGTCTTCATACCGCGGCGGCGCCGTCGTTCCGACCTGGCCCGCCGATAGTGGGGTTGTCAAGCAAGACCAACTCTTCTTCCAAGGAGCAGCGGATCATCATGAGGCAGCGGATTCTCATCACTCTTTCGGTCGCGACGGTCGCACTTGCGATCACCGCGGCGGCGATTGCGTCTTCGACGCTCACCACGACGGCGACGGTTGCCGGCACGGCCGGCATCTCGCTCAACCTTCCGTCGAACCCCTCGATCTCCGACACGATCGACGGTACCGACCAGACGGTCTCCTACAGCCCGATCCTCGGAGTCGTCGATGCCCGCGGCACCGGCGCAGGCTGGAACCTGACCATCTCGGCGACCGCCCTGACCGACGGCACGCACAACCTGACGCAGACGGTCTCGTCGGTCAGCTCGGCCTGCCACGCAGGCTCGACCTGCACCGCCGGTACCTCCTCCGGGATCACGTACCCGCTGACCGTCTCGACGACGGCGGCCAAGTTCTTCAACGCAGCGCTGACCACCGGTCTCGGCAAGGTCGACGTCACCCCGACCGTCCAGGTCGCGATCCCCGGCAACAGCTACGCGGGCACCTACACCTCGACCGTCACCCTCGCGAGCGCAACCGGCCCCTAAGCCTCCCGCTCCACCAGAGACCGTCCGGACCCGCTGCCCCGGACAGTCAATGAAGCGCCCCGGACTGCGGCCCGGGGCGCTTCTTTCGTTGTGGGGTGCGAGAATCGCGTCGTGGGGGAGCGCAGGCGCAGGGGGTTCGGCGACGAGACGTGGCGGCTCGCCTGGGAAGGCGACGCGGCAGCGCTCCAACGTGCCGCCGGGCTGCTGCTCGAGGGCGACCTGGCCTACGACGCCCATCGTGCGCGGGCATTCGCCCTGGCGCTCGAGGGCGACGCCGACGCTGCCCTTGCGCAGCTGAACGACGGCTGGACGGAGGACTGGCCATTCCCTGCGGCCTACGCCGCGGACGCCGCGCGCGTCCGCTACCTCGCCGGCGACTACGCGCGCGCGTTGGGCGCGCTCCGGCTCGCCGTCCATGGCGCCGACCGGCTCGACCCGGCTGTCGCCGAGCTCGCAGCGGCGGTCGTCGCGCGGGCGCCCGGCCTGCGCTTCCGTGCGCTGAAAGTCGTGCTCAGCGGTGGGACGCTGTGGCAGCGCCTCCGCAACGGGGCGCGCGTCGTCGTCTCTAGATAGCGAACACGATCTTGCCGAGCTGCTCGCCGGCCTCGAGCCGGTCGTGCGCGGCGCGGGCCTCCGCGAGCGGGAAGACCGCGTCGACGACAGGCCGGGCCTTGCCGGCGGCGATCAGGTCGTACGCGCCCTGGAAGTCGTCGGGCGTCCCCATCGTCGAGCCGAGAATCGAGAGCTGCTTCCACCACACGCGGTGCAGCGCCGCGGGCGGGTTCGGGCCGGTCGTCGCGCCGCACACGACGATGCGGCCTTCGGGACGCGCGGCGTCGAGGGTGCGTTTCCACGTCGCCTCGCCGACGTCGTCGACGATCACGTGCGCGCCGCCGCCGGTCGCATCTTTCACCGCGGCGACGACGTCACCCGTCGCGTGGTTGACGACGGCGTCCGCGCCGAGCTCCTGCGCGCGTTCGAGCTTCGCGTCGCTCGACGACGTGACGATCGCGTGCGCGCCGAGCGCCTTCGCGAGCGAGAGCGCAGCGGTCGCGACGCCGCCGCCGATTCCCCAGATGAGCACCCATTCGCCTTCCTGCAGCCGCGCGCGCGTGACGAGCATCCGGTAGGCCGTCTCGAAGACGAGCGGAAACGCCGCCGCTTCCTCGAACGACAGGTCGCCCGGGATCGGGTGCACGAAGTCGCGAGGGACGGCAACGAGCTCAGCGTGCGTCCCGTCGGTCGTCTCGCCGAGGATGTGCATCTTCCCGTCGCGGAGGATCCCCGGGTTGATCACGACGCGCTCATCGGTCCCCGCGATCACGCCCGCTCCGTCTGCGCCGAGGATGCGCGGCTTCGGCACCGACGGCATTCCCTTGCGGATCCAGACGTCGAGGTGGTTGAGCGACGCCGCGCGCAGCTCCACGAGCACCTCGCCGTCGCCGGGGACAGGATCCGGCACGTCCTCGTAGCGCAGAACCTCGGGCCCGCCGTCCTCATGAATCCGGATCGCTTTCACGCGGGCACAATCCTCGCATGAAGCTGGACGACGTCCGCCGGTTGGCCGAAGAGCTCGGGCTCGATGCGGTCGGAATTGCGCCGGCGGCGCCGTACGAGACGACCGAGCGCCATATCGTCGACCGGCGTGAGCGCGGGCTCTTCGCGGGGATGAAGTTCACGATGGCGCGCCCCGAGGAGTCCTGCCACCCGGAGTCGCTGCTGCCCGGCGCCCGCAGCGTCATCTCGGCGGCCCTCTGCTACTGGCGGCCGGAGGCGCCGCTCGAGCCGGGGGAGGGGCGCCTCGCGCGCTACACGTGGACGGACGCCTACGCGGAGCTGCGCGACGCGCTCGACGCGCTCGGCCGGAAGCTCGGCGGCGGCTACCGCGTGCTCGTCGACGCGAACCAGCACGTCGACCGCGAGGCCGCCGCCCGCAGCGGCGTCGGTTTCTACGGCAAGAACACAATGCTGATCACGCGACGCCACGGCTCGTGGGTCGTGCTCGGGACGCTTGTGACGGACGTCGAGCTCGAGTCGTCGCTGCCGCTGTCGACCGACTGCGGCGACTGCCGTCTCTGCATCGACGCGTGTCCCACGGGCGCGCTCGACGACCCGGGCACGCTCGACGCGACGCGCTGCCTCTCCTACTGGACGCAGTCGCCCGATCCGATCCCGGACGGCTACCGCGCCGCGCTCGGCGCGCAGGTGTACGGCTGCGACATCTGCCAGGACGTGTGTCCGTGGAATCGCGGCGAGCAGAAGCGCCGCAGCGAGCTGCCCGAGCACGACGCGCACGTCGACCTCGTGCAGTGGCTCGAGGCGGGGGCGCGTGAGGTCGAGGACTACGACCGCCTGTATGTGCCGCGCAACGAACCGAGGTATCTGCGCCGCAACGCGGCGGTCGCGCTCGGCAACACCGGCGGCCCGGAGCACGTCGCGGCGCTCGAGCACGCGGCACGCGACGAGGACGAGCTGGTCGCCGAGCACGCACGCTGGGCGCTCGAGCGGATCGAGGCGCGCACATGAAGCATCGCTCGCTCGAGTCCTGGATCGCCGTCATCAGGCTCGTCGCCGTTCCGTTCGCGGTCGCGCAGGTCGTGCTGACGAAGGGCTACCCGCCGGGCTACGCAGCTGCGGCCTGGACGATCCTCGCGATCTTCGTTGCCGGCTCGGTCGCGCTCTTCGCGATCGTGCGCGACGGAGCGTCGCGCGCGGTGCAGCTCGCCGCGCTCGTCTTCGACTTCGCGATCGTCAGCGCGTTCACACTCGTCTTCGTCTTCGAGTCGGGGACGTCGGTGCGCCAGTTGCTGTTCCTCGCGATCGTCACCGGCGCGGCGCGCTTCGGCCTGACCGGTGGAATCGCGGTGGCGGTTGCCGCACTTCCGATCACCTGGTGGTACGAGGAGCGCCGGTCGAGGTTCTTCTTCGTCACGCACCAGACGAGGCTCGTTGCGATCCAGGTCGTCGCCGGGCTGCTGATCGCCCTCCTCGTCGGCTGGCTGTACTCGCGCCTCGACGAACAGCGCCAGACGGCGGAGCTGCGCGCCGACGAAGCGGAGGCGCTGCGGGACGAGCTCGGTCGCCGTGCCGACCTGCTTGACGCCGCGAACCGCTGTGCGCGTGCGCTCAGCTCGTCGCTCGACCTCGACGAGGCGTTCGGTGCGTTCATCCGCGAGCTGCGCGGGCTCGTGCCGTTCGACCGGATGGCGATCGTGCTCGCCGAGGACGGAGTCGGACGCGTGATCGCGACCTCGGGCGCACGCGCCGGCGAGGTGATGCCGCCCGGGACGCAGCTGAGCCTCGAGGACAACCTGCTCACGCAGATCGTCGAGCGCGGCCAGACCGTCTACCGGCGCGACATGAACGCGCCCGAGTGGGCGGAGGAGCGCTGGATGTCGGACATCGGGCTCCGGTCGCGCGTCGTTGCGCCGCTGCTCGTCGGTGCGCGTGCAATCGGCTTGATCTCCGTCGTGCGCGCGGACGCGGATGCGTTCACCGAGCACGAGGTGGAGCTCGTGAGCCTGCTCGGCCGGCTCGCGGCGAGCGCCGTACAGAACATCCGCGCCTACGACAGCGAGCGCCACACCGTCGAGGAGCTGCGGCGTCTCTCGGCGCTGCGCGCCGACTTCGTCTCCCTCGTGTCACACGAGCTTCGCAGCCCGATGGCGGCGGTGATCGGAGCCGCGCGCACGCTGGAGATGCGCTGGCGCGAGCTCCAGCCCGAGCAGCGCGCTGCGTTCCTTGCGCTGATCGGCGACGAGACTTCGCGTCTTGCGGCGCTGATCGACGACGTCCTCGACACGTCGCGGATCGACGCCGGCACGTTCACGTACCGCTTCTCGGACGTCGATCTTTCGGCGCTCGTCGAGGACTCGGTCGCCACCGCGCAGGTCGGGCAGGACGAGGTCCCGCTCGTCGCACACGTCTCGTCCGGGCTGCCGACGGTGCGCGGCGACCGCGAGCGTCTGCGGCAGGTGCTCGGCAACCTGATCGACAACGCCGTCAAGTACTCGCCCGCCGGCGAGCCGGTCGAGGTGCGCGCCGCCCAGGTGGACGGCTCGGTGCACATCTCCGTCAACGACCGCGGGCCTGGCATCAAGCGGGACGACCAGCGCCTGATCTTCGAGAAGTTCGGGCGCGTCGCGGGTGGCGCGTCCAAGCCGGGGACCGGGCTCGGTCTCTACATCGCACGCTCGATCGCCGAGGCGCACGGCGGCGTGCTGAGCGTGTCGTCGGCGCCGGGTCGCGGCGCGACGTTCACCGTTTCGCTGCCGGCCGAGTAGGCCGAAGCTCGCTCGCGAGCGCACGGGCCCGCAACGCGACCTGCGCACGCAGCTCGTGCGGTTCGAGCACGATCGCCTCACCGCGGTAGGAGACGACCTCGCCGACCAGCCATTCGGCGCTCCCGACCGACCTGTCGGCGATCGCGGCGCCGTCGACGAGCGGCCGGGCGCCCTTCTCGATCTCCCAGCGGGCGACGGCGGGCGAGTACCAGATGCGCGCACTCGTCGCGGAGTGGAGCTCCGCCGGATCGAACCCCTCGCGCGGTGCGAACGTCGTCTTCAGGATGGTCGCCTTGCGCATGCGGTCCAGGCGGTAGGAGCGGGCCTGGTCACGCTCGGTGTCCCAGGTGTGGACGTACCAGTGGGGGAGGCGGCGCTCGATCGAGTACGGCTCGACGATGCGGTTCACGACTTCCTGCTCCTCGGGCTTCAGGTACTCGATCTCGACGACGCGGTGCTGGTCGATCGCCTGCGTGAGCTTCTCGACGAGCCCTTCCTCTTCGCCCACGTGCGGCGCGGGAGTCTGCGTGAGCTCGAACGCGCCGAAGGTCTCCTCCAGCTTCGCGCGCACACGGTCGAGCGGCGAGTGCGCGCCCGCCGCGACCATCGGGCCGACAAACTCGAGCGCGAGCCTGATCGCGCGGGCCTCGAGCGGCGTCAGCCGCGGCGGGCGCCGGAACGTGTCGCCGAAGAGCTCCTTGTCGACGTGCACCTCGTCGCCGTGCAACTCGGCGTAGACCGCGTAGCAACCGCCGCCGAAGTTCACGAGGTTGAGGAGCGAGAGATGCTCCTCGAGCTGCTCGGCCGGGATCGAGAAGCGCTCGACGATCTCGTGTGCGGGGATCGTTCCCTCGCGCTCCTCGCCGCAGGCGGTCAACAGGTACGCGAGCAACGCCTGGAGCACCCCGAAGCGCTCGGGCGCGACCGGTCCCGCGAAACGCTCCGGCGCGGCGTCGGGCTCGCCGACCGCGAGCTCGGCGGCCGGAGTGGGGGGCGCGCCCTCGTGCGCGGCCCGCGCGGCGCGCGCGCCCTCGACGACGAGCCGGCGCAGCTCCGACGGCTCGAGCGGCACGGCGCGGCCGTCCTGGCGGAGGATCCAGCGGGCAAGCAGGTTGGACGACGCGTACTGCGTCGTGAAGATCTCACCTTCCACGTGGTTGCGGGCGCCGCCGAAGGCGCGCTCGACCCACCACGCGGTGTCGGGGGCGACGTGGATGCTCGCCTCGCCGACGATGTCGCCGAACTGCCATTCGGCGCGGCCGCGGTAGTCCTCGACGTCGAACTCCGGCGGCAGGCGGAAGTCGCGCTCGCGCCGCGTCGCGAAGCGGATGTCGGAGCGGATGCGCGAGACCCGGAACGTGCGGATGTCGTCACGGTCGAGGTCGTGGCCGATCACGTACCACGAGCCGTTCTCCGGGAGCAGCGCGTACGGATTGAGCGTGCGCTCCTCCTCCTCGTCGCGGTAGATCGACCAGTAGCGGAACTTCACCGTG
>DATAUN010000079.1:0-8990 GCA_036268235.1 Gaiellaceae bacterium | reverse complement strand
GTCGTCACGGCGGCGCTGTTCGGCGGCGCCTCGGCGTTCTTCGGGCCCGCGTCGGTCGCACTGATCCCCCAGACGGTTCGCGGCGAGCAGCTCCAGCGCGCAAACGCGCTGCTCGGCATGTCGCAGAGCGTCCTCAACGTGTTCGGCCCTGCGGCGTCCGGGTTGATCATCGCGGTCACCCACACAACCGCCTGGGTGTTCGCGCTCGACTCGGCGACGTTCGTCGCAAGTGCGTTCTTCCTCGCGCAGCTGAACGTCCCCGAGCCCGCGCCGCGCGAGCGCGCGGGCTTCGCCACCGAGCTTCGCGCCGGCTACCGCGAGGTGCGCGCCCGCACCTGGGTGTCGACGGCACTCATCGCGTTCTCCGTGTCGAACGTGTGCATCGCATCGTTCCTGGTGCTCGGCCCGGTGATCGTTCGTCACCACGGCGGCGCCGGCGACTGGGGCATCGTCGCCGCCTGCGGCGCGCTCGGCCTCTTCGTGGGCGGCTACGTCTCGAGCCGGGCGCGGCCGTCGCATCCACTCGGTGTCGGGTTCGCGTCGTCGGCGCTGCTGGCGCTTCCGCTCGCGGCGCTTGCCGTGCCGCTGCCGGTCCCGCTCATCGCGGCCGGCTTCGCGATCGGCATGGCATCAACGGAGTACGCCGACACGCTGTGGGAGACGACGCTGCAGCGCCGCATCCCGACGCTCGTCCTCGCGCGCGTCCGCTCCTACGACCAGCTCGTGTCGTTCTCGTTCATGCCGCTCGGCTTCCTTGCGTTCGGCGCACTGGCGCAAGGCATCGGCGCCGAGGCAACGCTGCTCGCGGCTGCGTGCGCGGTCGCGGTGACGAACCTCGGCGTCGCCGCCGTTCCGAGCGTGCGCGGGCTGAGCGCCGACGATCCGGCACGCAGCCCCGCGACTGCTTAGGAAGTCGCCGCCGCTTTCTTCTTGCGGTTCGGCACGTGGATCGCGCGGCCCAGCGCGACGAGGCCGGCTTCCTTGATCGCCTCGCTGAGCGTCGGGTGCGCGGCCATGCCGTCGGCGATCGTCTCGACCGTCGCCTCGGCGTCGATCGCGACGGTGCCCGCCTCGATCAAGTCGGTGACATGCGGGCCGACCATGATCAGGCCGAGCAGCTCGCCGTAACGCGTCTCGTGGATCGACTTGACCCAGCCGACGGTGTCGCCCTGCATCACCGCGCGCGCGTTCGCGACCCACGGGAAGACGCCGACCGCGACGACGTCGTCGCCGTACTGGTCGCGCGCCTGCGCCTCGGTGAGCCCGACGCCGGCAATCTCCGGGTCGGTGTAGATCGGACGCGGGACGGCGCGGTTGTCGACGATCGCCTCGTGACCGCACGCGTTCTCGGCCGCGACCTCGCCCTCGCGGAACGCGGTGTGCGCGAGCTGCCAGTAGCCGGCGCAGTCGCCGACCGCGTAGATGTGCGGCACGGACGTGCGGCGGTGGTCGTCGGTGGTAACGCCCTTGCGCTTGTCGAACTCGACGCCGGCAGCCTCGAGGCCGATGCCCTCGACGAGCGGCCCGCGGCCGACCGCGACGAGCATCAGGTCGCATTCGACCGTCTCGCCGTCGCCGAACTTCACGCTGAGCGAATTGCCCTGCTGCTCGACGCCGGTGCACTGCTTGCCGAGCTGCAGCGCGATGCCGCGCTTCTCGAACTGCTTGGCGAGTTCTTTGGCCGCGTCGGCGTCCTCCTGCGGGATCAGCGTGTCGAGCATCTCGATGATCGTCACCTCGGAGCCGAAGCGGCTGAAGATCGACGCGAACTCGGCGCCGATGATGCCGCCGCCGAGGATGACGAGCCGCTTGGGCACCTCCGTCTGCGCGAGGAGGCCGGTCGAGTCGACGCACAGATCGCTCTCGAGCCCCGGAATCGGCGGGCGGAGCGGGAACGAGCCCGTCGCGACGATCGCGGTCTTGAAGGTGACGTCCTCGCCGCCCTCCACGCTGATCGTGTTCGCATCCTTGAACTTGCCGGCGCCTTTCACCCACTCGACACCGTTCGCCTTGAAGAGGCCGGCGACGCCCGACGTCATCTGCTTCACGACCGCCGTCTTCCACTCGTTCGCCTTGCCGAAGTCGAGCTGCGGGTCGGAGACGGTGACGCCGAGCTTCCCGAACGTGTCATGCGCCTGGTGCATGAAGTGCGCGGTCTGCACCCACGCCTTGGTCGGGATGCACCCGACGCGGAGGCACGTGCCGCCGAGCTCGGGCTCCTTCTCGATGCACACGACCTTCGCGCCCAGCTGGGCTGCGCGGATCGCCGCGGTGTAGCCGCCGGGGCCACCGCCGAGGACTGCGATGTCGACATCCATGGCGCCGATGCTAGCGAGTCGCGGTGATCACCCAGACCGAGGACATCGCGACCACGCCCTCGTCGGTCTGGAACTGATCGAGGACCGGCCGCAGGAGCTCGACGAGCCTCGGCCGCATCGCCTCGCCCTCGTCGCCCGCGAGCCGCACGGCCTCGGCGGCGGGACCGAGCGCGAGGTTGACCTCGATCGCGTCGTCCACCGTCTCGCCGAGCTTCATCGGCAGGTCGCTCCGCAGGAAGGAGACGTTGCGGAAGCCGGCGAGCTGGAGCTGGGTGCTGACCGTGTCGGCGCCGGCCATCGAGAACGGGCCTGGACCGCAGCGCGCCTCGTCGGTCTCCTCGGGGATCTCGATCAGCGGCTTCACGACCTGCTCGGCCTCGTACATCCACGGGTTGTCCTCGCGCCGGCGCCAGACGACGGACACGAGGCGGCCGCCCGGCTCGAGCGCGTCGTAGACGTTGCGGAACGCCGCGACCGGGCTCGCGAAGAACATCGTCCCGAAGCGCGAGAACGCGTAGTCGAACGTCTCGGCGAACGGAGTCGCCTGCACGTCCATCGCCTCGAAGCGGACGTTCGGAACGGCGTCCGCCCGCGCCGCCTCGATGAAGCGCGGCGCGATGTCGACGCCGAGTACCGACCCCTCGGGGCCGACGAGCTCGGCCAGCTCGTTCGAGCTGTCGCCGAAGCCGCAGCCGATGTCAACGACGCGCGCGCCGAGCGGCGGCGCGCACAGCTGCATCGCGACGTGCCCGTGCTGCGCGAGCTGGCTGATCATCACGTCCCGGAACCGCATGAAACGGTCGAAGAGGACGCCGTCCCAGGCGCGCTGGGCTTCTTCGTTCCCGGGCAGCACCTCGGTCATGTGCCGAATCGTACGAGATCCGCAAGCCAGACGGCAACCGCCCGCTCGACTTCCGGCAGGCCCGCCTTCAGCGAGTGGTCGCCGGGCACGCGCACGACCTTGCGGTTCCCGGACGAGCGCGGCATCCCAAACGGATCCGTGCGGCCCTGCACGACGAGTACCGGCACGGTCACCTGCTTCAGCTCGTCGACGCGACTCACGTCGGCACGGCCCGGCGGGTGCAGCGGGAAGGCGAGACAGAGCACTCCGGCAGCGCCGGTCGCCGACGCGGTGCGACAGGCGACGCGTGCGCCCGAGGAGCGGCCGCCGGCGATGAGCGGCAGCCCTTGCCGGGGAAGCTCGTCGAGGACGGCGACCCAGGCGGCGTCGAGCTGAGCCGCGGGCGCCGGCGAGCGGCGGCCCGCGACGCGATACGGCTGCTCGACGAGCACGACGTGGACGCGCTCCGCTTCCGCGGCGCGCGTTGCCGCGCGCAGGTCGGGCGCGTCGACGCCGCCACCGGCGCCGTGGCCGAGCACGAGCACGGCGCGCGCGTCGCCTTCGAACGGGCGCACGTGCACGCGCGCCGGTCCGTGCGGCGTCTCGATCACGGACAGATGACGATCTTGCCGAACTTGCCGCCGGCCGCGAACCGGTCGTACGCCTCCTGCGCGCGCTCGAGCGGGAACGTCTCCTCGACCGGCACCGTCAGCTCGCCGCGGGCAAGCGCGCGTAGCGCGAACCCCTCGACGCGCCGGATCACGTCCTCCTTCTCCTCGCGCGAGCGCGCGCGCAGGTGCGACGCGTGGATGCGGCCGCGCTTCCCCATCAGCAGCCCGAAGTCGATCTCCGCCTTGCGGCCCGCGCCGACGCCGATCACGGCGATGCGACCCTTGAGCGCGATCTTCTCGAGGTTCGTCGACAGGTTCGGGCCGCCGACGAGCTCGAGGATCACGTCGTATTCACCGTCCTCGTCGGTCGACGCACCGAGCGCGCGCAGCTCCTCGTGATGATGGCGCGCGTTCGCCGTCACCTCCGCGCCCGCGAGAACGCCGAGCTGCACGCCGGCAACGCCGACACCGCCGGCCGCGCCGTTCACGAGCAGCCTCTCGCCGGGATGCAGCTCCGCCTGCGTGAAGATCGCGTCGTGGGCGGTCGCGAACGCCTCGGGGAACCCTCCCGCCTGCTCCCAGCTCACGTTGTCGGGCACGGGCATCACGTGGGTGTGGTGCACGACGGCGAGCTCCGCATGGCCGCCGCCGGCGAGCAGCGCCATGACACGCTCGCCGTCCTCCGTCTCGCCCGCGCACTCGAGCCCGGGCACGTCGGTGACGCCGGGCGGAGGCGGGTAGTAGCCGGCGCGCTGGCCGAGGTCGGCGCCGTTGATCCCGGCGGCACGCACACGGATCAGGATCTCCCCGTCTCCGGGCACCGGATCCGGCCGTTCCTCGACCACGATCCGGCCGTCCTGGATCGTCGCGGCGCGCATTCCGTCATGCTAGGGCGTGTGAGGCTCGAAGGCGTCCATCACGTCACGTGCATCACGGGCCATGCGCCGGAGAACGTGGAGTTCTACGCGGGCGTGCTCGGCCTCCGGATGGTCAAGAAGACGGTCAACCAGGACGACCCGACCGTCTACCACCTCTTCTACGCCGACGAAAAGGGCTCCGCCGGCGCCGACATCACGTTCTTCGAGTACCCGGGCGCGCCGAAGGGCCGTGCCGGCGACGGGATGGTGCATCTCGTCTCGTTCCGGGTCGCGTCGGAGGAGTCGCTCAACTTCTGGGAGAAGCGCGTCGGCGGCGAGCGCGGCGAAGGCGCGCTCGTCTTCGAGGATCCCGAAGGGTTGAAGCTCGAGCTCGTCGTCGACGCCTCGAACGACGAGCCGCTCACCGCAGAGGCGCCGGACATCCCGCGCGTGCACCGCATCCGCGGGTTCGCGGGCGTGCGCGCGTACGCGTCGCATCCCGAGCGCAGCGAGAAGCTGCTCCGCGCGCTCGCGTTCATCCCCGGCTGGGAGGCGCGCGGTGAGAAGCGCGGCGGGTTCTTCATCCAGGACCCGGCGCCGGAAGACCGCGGGCTGCAGGCCGCGGGCACGGTGCACCATGTCGCGTGGGCATCGCTGCCCGATCAGCACGAGGCGTGGCGCGAGAAGGTGATCGAGGGCGGCGGTGCACCGACGCCGGTCATCGACCGCTTCTACTTCAAGTCGATCTACTTCCGCGAGCCCTCGGGGGTGCTGTTCGAGATCGCGACGATCGGGCCCGGTTTCACTGCGGATGAGCCGTTCGAGACGCTTGGCGACTCGCTTTCGCTGCCGCCGAACTACGAGCGCTACCGCTCACAGGTCGAGCAAATGCTGACGCCGCTGCCGGATCCGCGCCGCCGGCTTGCCGGGACCTAAGAATCGCCAGCGACTTCGCGAAAGTGGTGCTTACATGAGCCCATGCGCCGCATTCTTCTTTTTGCCGTGTGCGCCGTCGCGGGCTTCGCGCTCGCCCAGACCGCCTTCACGGCCACAACGACCACCACGGTCCTCGCGTACAACGACCTGAACGGGTCGGCCTACGTCACGAGCGTGGCCGGCACGAGCCCCACGACTGCGTTCGACTCGAGCCAATCGTCGGGCGTGATCGTGCTCGGGCTGTCGCCCGACGGGAAGTCCGTGCTCGTCGACGACGGCACGCAACTCGACCTCGTCCCCGCCGCCGGAGGGTCGCTTGCACCGATCTCCGGCACCGGCGGGGCCACGTCAGGATCGTTCTCGCCCGACGGGACGACGATCGTCTTCTCGACGACGACCGGCATCTCCACCATCCCCGTCGGCGGCGGAACTGCGACGCAGATCATCGCGACGCCGGACAGCGACATCGACTCGCTGCCGACGTACGCGCCGAGCGGCAAGACGATCGCGTTCGCGCGCGACGCCTTCGACGCAGATGACAACGAAACGATCACGCTCGAGCTCGCTCCGTCGACCGGCGGCACCGTCACCGATCTCGCCGCGTCGCCGTACACCGACGCGAGCTCCGGCGGCCGGATCGCGTTCTCGCCGGACGGGAAGACGATTGCCTACACCGGCGACGACGGGATCTACACGATCCCCGCGGCCGGCGGCTCCGCGCACCAGCTCACGACGGAAGACGACTCGGCGCCCGCGTGGTCTGCCGACGGTACGAAGCTCTACTTCTCACGCAGTGCATTCAGCCCGGGAGCGGACGACCAGCAGCCTACGCCGGTTTCGCCGAACCAGAACGACATCGCCGAGCTCTGGTCGATGAACGCGGACGGCTCCGGCGCGGCGGTCATCCAGGAGGGCGACTACGAGAACGTCACCGCGGTCGGCGTCAAGTCGACGACCGGCAGCACGTCGAAGGGCTCGACCTCGGGAACGACCACGACGAAGGGCGGCACGACGACGACCGGGACGACGGTCACGTCGACCGCACCGAAGGCGACCGGCAAGGTCACGACGATCTCCGTCTCGATCAGCGGCGTCCACTACAAGGTGACGTGGAAGGGCAGCACGTCGTCGCGGTGGAAGGTCGTGCTGAAGGTCGGCAAGAAGTCGGTGTCGGCGACCGTCAAGGGCAGCGTCCGCTCGCACACGTTCACGGTGAAGACGAAGGGCGTCGTCACCGCCTCGGTCGCGCCGGCCGCGTAGAGCGTAGGGGCACCCGGCCGCCCCCGGCTGCCGGGTGCCTTGCCTCCTACTTCGGAGACGGCGGCGGTTCGGTTCGCGGCGTCTCAGACATCAACCTGGTTCCGGCTGCGCCGGCAACCAGGTTGGGGCTCAGGCGTGAACCTGGTTTCCGCGCAGCGGAACCAGGTTCGAGTCTGTGACGATTCGTCCCCAGGCCTGGCGCCGAGCTGACCGCGCCAGCACGCTGGAGTGATGCATCACGTCATGTCTCGCTCGATCGCCGAGGAGGCGATCTTTAAGGACACCGGGGATTACCTCACCGGCATCCGGATTCTCGGAGAGCTCGTCACGGGCGGATACCTGGTCTGCCACGCGTTCTGCTTCATGCCGACGCACTATCACCTGTACGGCACGTTCGAGAACATCTCGGACACCATGCACAAGCTGAACCGGCGCTATGCGATGGCGTTCAACCGTCGACACAAACGCCGTGGTCACGTCTTCGACTCGCCGTTCAAGTCGTTGGAGGTGGTAACGGAGCAGCACTTCTACGCCTTGCCGCGCTACATCGCGTTGAATCCAGACAACTACGAGACGTGGCCGTACAGCAGCTACCCGGGGCTGATCGGCACGCGGCCGCCATTCTCGTTCGTCGATCCGACACCGATTCTCGACGCGTTCGGCAGCGTTGGTGCGTTCCAGGCATTTGTGGACGAGGGGCGCGAGCCTTCAGACGGTCAACTCGGTTCCGGCTCCGCCGGGAACCGAGTTACTCCGTGAACCTGGTTGCCGCCGAAGGCGGAACCAGGTTCGTGTCCGAGGCGCCGCGGAGCTCAGAGCTCCTTGCGCATGACGACGCCGCCGGCGCTGTCGCGGACGCGCTCGAAGCCGTTGCGCTCGTAGAACGCTACGGCGGGGGAGTCTTCTTCCACCGACAGCGAGACCGCGTGGTGGCCGGCGGCTCGGGCAGCTTCCAGGAGCTCGTCCATCAGCTCCTGACCGAGGCCGTGGCGGCGGCGTGACGGGACGATCGCGATCGACAGCTCCGGCGTCTGCTCGTCGACGAAGCCGTAGCCCGGTTCGTCCGCCGAGAAGAGGCGCAGCCACGCTGCGCCGACCCGGTTGCCGGTCTCGTGCGCGACGATCGCGAGGTCGCCCGGGCGACCCCAGTTGTCGACGTACCGCGTCAGCGGGATGTCCGCCTCGAACGCGTTCACGCGCCACGCGTACGCGTGCGCGAGCATCGAGCGCATGAACGGGACGTCCGCCGCCGAGCCCTTGCGGATCACGTGAGCTCCGTCAGCTGGACGCGGTTCCCGTCCGGGTCGAAGACGTCTACCAGCCGCACATGTCCCGCGAGCTCGAGCACCGTCCCCACTTCGACGCCTTCGTCGCGCAGCCTCTCGGCCAGCGCTTTCACGTCGTCGACGTCGATCGCCGCGACACCGCCGGAGAGCGTCGGCTCGCCCTCGGCAAGCGCGATCCGCATCCCGCCGCGTTCGAGCTTCGACCACTTGTCGCCCCAGTCGACGAACGTCTCGTCGAACCCGAGCAGCCGCTTGTAGAAATCGCGGCCGCGATCGAAGTCTCTGACGAGGTACCAGACTCGAGGTGCGCTCACAGCGCGAGGGCTGGGTCTTCCACGAACATCTTCACGGTCCGTAGGAAGTCTGCACCCTCTGCGCCGTCGACGGCGCGGTGGTCGACCGTGAGCGTCACGCTCATGATCGGCCTGATCTCGACGGCGCCGTTCCGGGCGACCGGCGTGTCGATCGTCGCGCCGACCGCGAGAATCGCGGCCTGCGGCGGGTTGATCACGGCGACGAACTGCTCGACCCCGAACATGCCGAGGTTCGAGATCGTGAACGTCCCGTCTTCGAAGTCCTGCGTCGTCAGCTTGTTCTCGCGCGCGCGGCCGACCGCATCCGTCCGGGCGGCGGCAACGGCGCTGAGCGACAGCCGCTCGACACTTCGCAGCACCGGCACGACGAGCCCCTGCGGCGCCGCGATCGCAATGCCGACGTTCGCGGTCGGGTAACGCAGCAGCGCGTCCTCGGTGTACTGCACGTTCACGCCGGGGTGGCGCATCAGTGCCTGCGCGCAGACCTTCGTGAGCAGGTCGGTGACGGTGACGCGCACCTCGGGATTCAGCTCGCGCGCAGCGGCGACGAGCTCGTTCGCGCGCGTC
>DATAUN010000078.1:0-4273 GCA_036268235.1 Gaiellaceae bacterium | reverse complement strand
GGCGGGAGTCCGTACCGCACGACGATGCGGTGACCCTTGACGCGATTCGACCTCCGTATGTGCAGCTCGACGAGACGGCCACCCACGTCGACAAGGCGCATGGGCTGACGGTAGGTGTCGTCGCGGACGGCAACGCTTGTGCGCATGCGCGAATGGTTCGCGCCCGCATGTGCGTTTTCCTACTCGAAGCGGCGAACGACGATCGACGCGTTGTGCCCGCCGAACCCGAACGAGTTCGACACTGCGACGTCGAGATTCGGAAGATCGCGCGGAACGTTCGGGATGTAGTCGAGATCGCACGCCGGGTCCGGGTCGTCATAGTTGATCGTCGGCGGCGCCTTGCGGTCCACGATCGCCATCGTCGTGAACACCGCTTCGACCGCACCCGCCGCGCCGAAGCAATGGCCCGTCGCGCCCTTCGTCGACGACACCGTGAGCCCGTTCTTCGCGTACTCCGCTCCGAACGCGTTCTTGATCACCTTCGTCTCCGCTGCGTCTCCGAGCGGCGTCGACGTCGCGTGCGCATTGACGTAGCCGACCTCCGTCGGATCGACGCCCGCGTCGGCGAGCGCCATCTTCATCGCGCGCGCCGGGCTCTCACCGGTCGGATCGGGCTCCGTCATGTGCGCCGCGTCGGAGGACATGCCGTAGCCGACGAATTCTCCGTAGATCTTCGCGCCGCGCGCCTGCGCATGCTCGAGCTCTTCGAGGACGAGCACCGCTGCGGCCTCGCCCATGACGAGCCCGTCGCGCTCCTTGTCGAACGGCCGCGAGGCGCGCTGCGGATCGTCGTTGCGCCGCGAGAGCGCGCGCATCGCATCGAACCCGGCGATCCCGACCTCGGTGATCGGCGCCTCGGTGCCGCCCGCGAACATCACGTCGGCGCGACCCATGCGGATCGCGTCCGCGGCGTCGCCGATCGCCATGTTGGAAGCCGCGCAAGCGGTGCACTCGCTCATCAGCGGCCCCTTCGTGCCGAGCTCGATCGAGACCCAGCCCGCGCCCATGTTCGGGATGATCGACGGGATCGAGAACGGGCTCACGCGGTCGGGGCCCTTCGTGAGGAGCACGTGGTAGCACTCCTGGTAGCTGTGCAGGCCGCCGATGCCGGTCGCGATCGACGCGCCGAACCGGTCCGGCGCCGACGCGACGTCGACACCCGAGTCCTGCTCCGCCTGGCGCGCGGCGGCGAGGATCATCTGCGCGAAGCGGTCCATCCGGCGCGACGACTTGCGGTCAACCCAGTTCGTCGGGTCGAAGTCCTTCAGCTCGCACGCGAAGTGCACGTTGTAGTCGGTGTGATCGAACGCTGTGATCTCCCCCGCGCCGGACTCGCCCGCGAGCAGGCGCGACCACGACGTCTGCACGTCGTTGCCCAAGGGGCTGACCATCCCCATGCCGGTGATCACAACTCTTCTGCTCATCACATTCCCAGCCCGCCGTCTACGAGCAGCACCTCGCCCGTGATGAACGCGGCCTGCTCCGAAGCGAGGAAGCGTACCGCGCCGGCAATCTCATCCGGTTCCGCGACGCGCCCGAGCGGCGTCGCCTGGATCATTGCCGCCGTCGCCTCTTCCGGAAGCACGTCCGTCAGCTGCGTCTTCACGTACCCCGGCGCGACGACGTTTGCGCGGATGTTGCGCGAGCCGAGCTCGCGGGCGAGCGATTTCGTGAAGCCGATGATCCCCGCCTTCGACGCGGCGTAGTTCGTCTGGCCCGAGTTGCCGTGCACGCCCACCACGGAGCTGATGTTCACGATCGAGCCGCCGCGCTTCTTCATCATCGGCCGGGTCACGGCGCGGCACATGTAGAAGACCGAGCTGAGGTTCGTGTCGATCACGGTGCGCCAGTCGTCGTCCGACATGCGCGCGAGCAGGCCGTCGCGTGTGAGGCCCGCGTTGTTGACGAGCACGTCGATGTCGCCTGCCTCGTCGACGAGGCGCTTCGCGTCCTCCGGCGAGGAGACGTCGGCCTGCACCGCCTTGCCGCCGATCGCGGCGGCCAGCTCTTCGGCTTCGTCCTTGCCCGAGCGGTAGCCGACGACGACCTGGGCGCCTGCGCGCGCGAGCTCCTCGGCGATCGCTCGGCCGATCCCGCGCGAGGCACCGGTGACGAGCGCGAGCTTGCCCTCCAGCGTCGCGAACTCAGCCAAGGGCCTCTGAAGCCTCGTCCAGCGACTTCAGATCGTTCACGGAGAGGATGCGAACGCTGCGGTCGATCCTCTTCAGTAAACCGCCGAGGACATTGCCTGGGCCGACCTCGACGAACGTCGTCACGCCGCCGGCGATCAGCTCGCGTGCAGCCTGTGTGAACTTCACCGGCGCGGTCAGCTGGTCGACGAGCAGCTCGCGGTAGCGCTGCGCGTCCTCGACCTTCGCCGTCACCGTCGACATGAACGCCGCCTTGCCTTCGGCGATGTGCACGCGCTCGACCGCCGGGCGCAGCACGTCGGCGGCACGCGCGACGAGCGGCGAGTGGAACGCGCCCGAGACGCGCAGCTTGATCGCGCGGCGCGCTCCTTCACGCGCTGCCTCGTCGCACGCCTCGTCGACCGACGGCGTCTCGCCCGAGATCACGAGCTGGCCGGGGCAGTTGTAGTTCGCCGGCCACACGTTGGAGATCTTGTGGCAGAGCGCTTCCACCGCCTCGTCCGCGAGCCCGAGGATCGCCGCCATCGATCCCGGATGGGCTTTCGCCGCGGCGGCCATCGCAATCCCGCGCTCGCGCACGAGCGCGACGGCGTCGCGCACCGTCAGCGAGTCGGCGGCGCCGAGCGCCGAGAACTCTCCGACCGAATGGCCGACGACGACGTCGGGGCGGACGCCGCGCGCGCGCAGCGCTGCGTCGAGCGCGAGGCTCGTGGTCACGAGCGCGGGCTGCTGCACCTCCGTGTCGACGAGGTCCTCGACGGGACGCTCGAAGCACAGCTCCTTCAGGTCCATCCCGGAAGCCGCCGACGCGTCGTCGAAGACGGCCATCGCCTCCGGCACCGCCATGGCGACCTCCTTGCCCATGCCGGCCTCCATCGAGCCCTGTCCCGGGAACATGAACGCGATCTTGGTCATGCCGCTGCTCCAGTCGTCTCGTGAGTCCATTCGATCAACGCCGACCCCCACGTGAGCCCAGCGCCCATGCCGGTGAGGAGCACCAGCTTGCCAGGCTCGAGGCGACCGTCGTCGGCCGCGTCCGCGAGTGCGAGCGGAATCGAGCCGGAGGACGTGTTGCCGTATTTGTGGACGTTCACGACGGTCTTCTCGTGGGGCACACCCAGCTTCCGTGCAGCGTGATCGATGATGCGGACGTTTGCCTGGTGCGGCACGTAGACGTCCACGTCGTCGATCGTCTTGTCGCACTCATCGAGGATCGCCTCCGCCGAGCTGACCATCACGCGGGTCGCGAACTTGAACACCTCGCGCCCGTTCATCTTCACGAACTTCTCCGGCTCCTCGAACCTGCGCGACCCGCTCCCGGGCAGCCACAGGTTCGAGCCGCCGCCGCCGTCGGCTCCGAGCTCGAAGCCGAGGAATCCACCTTGCTCCACGCGCTCCATCACGACAGCGCCTGCGCCGTCGCCGAAGAGCACGACCGTCGAGCGGTCGGTCCAGTCGAGGATCTTCGAGAGCACGTCCGCCCCGACGACGAGCGCGCGCTTCGCGAGCCCGGCGGCCAGCATGCCGTGCGCCTGGGCGATCGCATAGACGAAGCCGGTGCAGCCGGCCGAAAGGTCGTACGCGGCCGCGTCGGGCATCCCGAGTGCGTCGGCCATCAGCGCGCTCGACGACGGGAACGCCATGTCGGGCGTGACGGTCGCGACGATCAGCAGGTCGATCGACTTCGGGTCGGCGCCCGCCATTTCGAGAGCACGCCGCGCAGCCGGCATGCAGATGTCGGTGAGCGCCTCGTCGTCGGCCGCGATCCGCCGCTCGCGGATGCCGGTGCGCTCGACGATCCACTCGTCGTTCGTGTCGACGAGCTTCGAGAGCTCCTCGTTCGTGACCACGCGCTCGGGAACGTGACAGCCGAGGCCCGTGATCGAGATGCGCGGCCCGGTTGCCTTCCCGATCATTCGCTGCCCACCGCAAACGTCAGCGTGCCGCGCACCGCGAGCTCGCCGTCGACGGTCGCGCGCACCTTGCCGCGCCCGATCGGCCCACGCACGGTCTCGACCTGGCACTCGAGCGTGAGGACGTCGCCCGGCCGCACGATGCGCTTGAACCGGACGTCGTCGATGCCCGCGAAGAGCGCGAGCTTGCCGCGGTTCTCCTCCTGCGAC
>DATAUN010000077.1:0-21734 GCA_036268235.1 Gaiellaceae bacterium | reverse complement strand
GCAGGCGCTCGACGAGGCCGGCAAGACGATCGGCACGTCGGCGCCGGTCCGCTAGCCCGGCGGCGCGAGCAGGGCCACGACCGGCTCGTCGCGCGTTCCGAGCACCTGCTCGACCTCGACCTCGTTCGCCTCGAGCCGCTCGACGCGGGCACCGAGCACGTCGAGAAAAGCGTCGGGGGGCTCGAGGAAGCTGATCGCGTCGGTCCGGTAGTGGTGCGGGACGACGAGCCGCGGCTTGAGCTCACGCACGACGTTGGCCGCGCGCTCGCCGCCGATCGTCGGACCGTCGCCGACAGGCAGGAGCAGCACGTCGATCGTGCCGAGCGCCTTCTTCTGCTCCGGGCGCAGCTCCTGCTGGCCGAAGTCGCCGAAGTGGGCGTAGGCGAGCCCGTCGAGCTCGAACCGGAAGATCGTGTTCGGCCCGCGCTGCGTCCCCGCGACGTCGTCGTGCTCCGACGCGACCCCGACGACCTCGCCGACCGGCGACTCGTGCGTGCCCGCGACGCGAAGCACCGGCGGCTCACCGGCGACGACGTGCACGGCGTTGTGATCGAGGTGATCGTGCGTGACGAGCACGAGATCGGCGGTGGCGCCCTCGATCGGCGGGTAGCCCCACGTGATCCCGCGCCCGGTGAGCGCGCTCATGTCGCCGAAGGGATCGACGAAGACTGACTTCGAGCCGGCGGCGAGAAACGCCGACTGGCCGAACCAGCGAACAAGTGTCATACGGCCTCCTGGGCTTCGATGCGTGGCGAACGTTCTCTTAAGGATGCCTTAGTCGTTTCTGACAACGTCTTGGGGTGGGCGGCGCAGGCAGACACGTCGTGCTCGGGCTTGCGCCCGTGCTCGTGCTCGTGCTCTCCGCGTGCGGCGGCGACCCGCAGGCGCTCATGCACTTCCATTCGCGCCCGGACCTGACACCGCCCGTCGTCACGGTGCACGTCTCGAAACCGGGTGCCGCTCCCGGCTACGTGTTCATCGCGCCGAAGCAGAGCGCGCTCGAGAAGGGCCCGGAGATCGTCGATGACACGGGCCAGCCCGTCTGGTTCGGGCCCGTCGCGCAAGAGGCGACGGACTTCCGCGTCCAGAGCTACGAGGGGCAGCCGGTGCTGACGTGGTGGGAGGGCCCGCCGACCGCGCCCGTCTCCGGCTCGGGAATCGGCCACGGCGTGATCGCGGACAGCTCGTATCAGCAGGTCGCCCGCGTCGATGCGAGCTTCGGCCCGGACACGACCGACCTGCACGAATTCCAGCTCACACCGCAGGGCACGGCGCTCCTGACCGTCTACCGGGTCGAGCCGCGCAACCTCTCGTCGGTCGGCGGCCCGGCGAACGGCAAGGTCGTCGACGGGCTGATCGAGGAGATCGACATCGCGACCGGCCGTGTCCTTCTCACCTGGCGCAGCGTCGACCACGTCCCCCTGTCCGAGTCCTACATCGCGCCGCCGCCGAAGACCGGCAAGGGATCGCAAACCGCCTACGACTACTTCCACATCAACTCGGTCGACCAAGAGCCCAACGGCAACCTGCTCGTGTCCGCCCGCAACACGCGCACCGTCTACGAGATCGACAAGAAGACGGGCGCGATCGCCTGGCGCCTCGGCGGGAAGAGCTCGACGTTCACGATGGGGCCGGGGACGAGATTCGCCTGGCAGCACGATGCGCGCCGCCAGGCCGACGGGACGATCACGATCTTCGACGACGAGGCGAGCCCCGCGCTCGCCAAGCAGTCGCGCGCGATCCGCCTGCGCCTCGACCTGAAGACGAAAACGGCCACACTCGTCGACTCGTTCTCCGCCGGGACGCTCTCGATCAGCCAGGGGAACGTCCAGACGCTGGCGAACGGCGACACGTTCGTCGGCTGGGGCTCGGCGCCGCGCGTGACGGAGTTCTCGCCGACGGGCAAGATCGTCTTCGACGCGACGTTCTCGAAGGGCGACGACTCGTATCGTGCGTACCGCTTTCCGTGGACGGGGACGCCGACGACACGGCCCTCGGTCGCGGCCGCGAAGAGAGGGGGCGATTCGGTGACGCTGTACGCGAGCTGGAACGGCGCGACGGAGGTGAAGGCGTGGTCGGTCGTCGCCGGGCTCAATAGCGAGAACCTGAAGGCGATCGGAGTCGAGGTTCCCAAGAAGGGTTTCGAGACGACGGTGCAGGCGAAGACGGATGCGCCGTACTTCGCGGTCGAGGCGATCGGCGCGGACGGCGAGGTGCTCGCGGAGTCGGCGGCCGTCACGCGCGGCAGCGTGGCGATGGGATGAGAGGAGAGGCATGAGCGAAGAACAGGGCACCACCCGCGGTGAGTTCGTCCGCCGGAGCGCCGCGTCCGGGCTCGCGGTCGCGGGCGCGCTCGGCTCCGGCTGGGCCGGACGCGCGTTCGCCGCGGCGACCGAGCCGGCGAAGGTGCACGCGTTCGTCTCGCGCCCCGACCTGCGTCCGCCCATCCTCTCCGTGCTCAGCCGGAAGGACGGCGTCAGCGCGGGGCACATCTTCCTGGCGCCGAGCTCCGGGCCCGGCCAGCGCGGGCCGCTGATCGTCGACGACCACGGCCAGCCCGTCTGGTCACGCAACTCGCGCCCGGCCGTGGCGATGAATCTCCGCCCCGCGATCTACAAGGGGAAGCCCGTCGTCTCGTGGTGGGAGGGCAAGACGACCGACGGGCTGGGCGACGGCACTCACATCATCGTCGACGACACCTACCGGGAGGTCGCCCGCGTGGCCGCGGGCCGCGGCCGGCCGGCCGACCTGCACGAGTTCATCCTCACCGACCGCGGCACGGCCCTCGTCACGTCGTGGGAACGCGTCTTCACGAACCTCTCCGGATTCGGCGGGCCGGCCAACGGGGTCGTCGTGAACGGCGTCGTCCAGGAGCTCGAACTACCGAGCGGCCGGGTGCTGTTCGAGTGGAAGAGCCTCGACCACGTCAAGCTCGAGGAGTCGTACGCGGGCATCACGGACCGCGCCGCCTACGACTACTTCCACGTGAACTCGGTCGAGCTCGACCGCGACGGCAACCTCATCGTCTCGGCGCGGAACACGTGGACGATCTACAAGATCGATCGCGGAAGCGGCGAGGTCATCTGGCGGCTCGGCGGCAAGCAGAGCGATTTCACGATCGGCCCCGACGCGGGATTCGCGTGGCAGCACGACGCGCGTCGACACGGCGGCAGCGAGTACCTGATCAGCCTGTTCGACGACGGCTCCGCGCCGCAGGTGCAGCCGTACTCCAAGGCGCTGATCCTCGCGCTCGACCTGAAGCAGATGCATGCGACCGTCCACCGCAAGTACATCCACCGGCCGCCGCTGCTCGCGCACATCCTCGGGAGCACTCAGGTCATGCCGAACAGCAACGTGCTCGTCGGCTGGGGCTCGTCGCCGTGGGTGACCGAGTACACCTCCGACGGCGAGGTCGTGTTCGACGCGCACCTGCCGCACGGCGGGGAGAACTACCGCGCGATCCGCCAGCCGTGGGTCGGCCGGCCGTCGGAGCCGCCGACGGCGATCTACCGGTACCTGCACGGCCACGGGCTCGTGTACGCGAGCTGGAACGGCGCGACCGAAGTCACGCACTGGCGGCTCGAAACCGGTACGCGCGTAGGTGCGCTCACCGGGTCGAGCACCGTGCCGCGCAGCGGGTTCGAGACGCAGCTTCCCGTGCCGGCCGGCGCGAAGGTCGCGATTGCCACGGCTCTCGACCGGCACGGCAAGGAGCTCGGAAGGTCGCAGTCGATCCGCGTGTGAGCGGGGATTCTCGGGCCGGCGAGGGCGCGGTTCCGGCGCTCCCTTGCTATTCTCGGGTCGAGTCGAGCGAGTACGGTTGCGCACACTGCGCTTCCTCTGCCCGTTCTTTCATTTGGCAGGAGGAGGTGTTTTTTTATGGCAACCGGAACCGTCAAGTGGTTCAACGACGCCAAGGGGTACGGCTTCATCACCCCGGACGAAGGCGACAAGGACCTGTTCGTGCATCACAGCGCCATCGTCGGCGACGGCTTCAAGTCGCTGGACGAGGGAGCAAAGGTGCAGTACGACGCAGTCGAAGGGGCAAAGGGCCCCGAGGCAAAGAGCGTCGTCGTCGCGTAGTGACCAGGGCAGCGGGGGCGGTGACGCCCCCGCGCCGGTCGCGCATTCGAACGAAGGGGGCCCGATGCGAGGAACGCTGATTTGGTTCAACCCGTCGAAGCAGCACGGGTTCATTCGAACGGAGGACGGCGAGCGCCTGTTCGTCGACGCCTCGGGCTTCGAGCCCGGCCATCTCCTCGGTGACCGCTGTGCCGGTACACCGCTCATGTTCGAGCGGGAGGAGACACCCGACGAGCCGCGTGCAGTTCGCGTCTCCGTCGTACCGCACGTCGAGCCGCGGCGCGCCCGCTCGCGGAGGCACTGAGATGGCAGGCAGACGGCCCGAAACGATGGTGAAGCGCGCCCGCGAGCAGGCGCTGCGCGAGAAGCGCGAGCGCAAGCAGGAGAAGAAGGACGCCCGCGCGGCGGCACGGCTGCGCACGGATACCGACGAGCTCACGGGCGAGAACGACGAGCTCACGGGCGAGAACAGCGAGAACGGCGAGAACAGCGAGAACGGCGAGAACGGCGAACTCGGCGCAGCCGACGAGACGGACGAAGCGCCGCCGTCCGGCGACGCATCCTGAACTGATTCGAAGAGAAGCTCGAGGCGCTGCTCGCACCGATCGGGTGCAGCGTCCTCGCTCTTCTCGTGCGCTCTCCTGACGCGGCAGTTCGCTCTCGGGCAGGATGCGGCATCGGCACGATCTGGGATCCGCAGCCCGACCTCGACGCGGCGTTCGCCGTCGGCGACGCGCTGCGCGACGTCGGCTACAGCGGCGACGCGATCGAGGATCTGCTCGGCGAGGACGGCGTTGCAGCCGATCTCGGCGACTCAATCGTGTACGCGCGCCGGCTCCCGGACGACGAGCTCGGCAACACGGTCCGCCTGCTGCTGCTGAACCGGCCGGTGCGACGCAATGCGTTCGCCGCCGCCGCCGAGCTCGTGGGCCTCGGCCTCGCGACCGTCGAGGACGATCAGCTCGTCCCGCGCGCCCGCATCGTCCCGACCGAGGGGATCTACCTGGCGTTCGACACGTTCTCGCTCGGGATCAACGACGCTCCCGGCTGGGTTGCGAGCTTCTCGCCCACGGCGTACTGGCTCGCGTCGCTGACGCCGCGCCACAGCGTCGGCCGCGCACTCGACATCGGCACCGGCAACGGCGTGCATGCGCTGCTCGTCGCCGCGCATGCCGACCACGTGATCGCCACCGACGTCAATCCGCGTGCGCTCGCGTTCACCGACATCAGCGCGGCGCTGAACGGGATCGGGAACGTCGAGACGCGGCTCGGCAGCCTCTTCGAGCCGGTCGTCGGCGAGCAGTTCGACCTGATCACCTGCAACGCGCCGTACGTGATCTCGCCGGAGAGCCGGTGGCAATACCGCGACGCGGGCTTCCACGCGGACGAGCTCTCACGGCAGGTCGTCACGCAGGCAGCGGAGCATCTCGCCGACGACGGCTTCGCTTCCGTGCTCGTCAGCTGGCTCGCGGCGTCGCCCGACGAGCCCGACGAGCATGTCTGCGAATGGCTCGACGGCAACGGCTGCGACGCGTGGATCCTCGGGCTCTCCGGCTCCGACCCGCTCGACCACGCGGCCGGCTGGAACGACCACCTCGCCCCCGACCCGGTCGCCTACAACGCGGCGCTCGACGAGTGGACGGCGTACTTCGACGCGCTCGGCGCGCACTGGATCACCGAGGGCGCCGTGCTGATGCACCGCCGCGACGGAGCGGCGAACATCGTTCGCGCGGACGCGGTCGACGAGGACGAGCTCGAGTTCGCAAGCGACCAGATCGAGCGGGTCTTCACGGCGCTCGCGGCGCTCGCCGAGGACGGCGACGCGGTGCTCGAGCGCAGGTTCCGCCTCGCCGACGACGCGCGCTTCGATCAGGAGCTCGACCGCACGGGTGCGGTCACCTCGACCGTTTTGCTCCTCGACGAGGGCACCTGCCCCGACGTCGAGGTCGACCTGGAGACGGCCGAGGTGCTGACGGCGCTCGACGGCGCGACGACCCTCGAGCAGGCGGTGCACCGTGTGGCGCGACGCGAGGACCTCTCGAAGCGCGAGGCCGCGGACCTGCACCGCGACGCGCGCCGCGTCGCCCGCGACCTGCTCGAGCTCGGCGTGCTGGAGCTCGTCTGACCTCGACGTCGGATCTCTACGACGCGAACGCCGAGCGGGCGATCGTGTGCGAGACGCAGCTGCGGCAGTTCGGCGCCGTGCGCGCATTCTCGGGGCCGATCGCCACCGTCCGCTGCCTCGAGGACAACGTGCTCGTGAAGCAGCGCGTCGGCGAGCCCGGCGACGGCCGCGTGCTCGTCGTGGACGGCGGAGGCTCGTTCCGGTGCGCGCTCGTCGGCGACAACGTCGCGGGGCTCGCGCTCGCGAACGGCTGGGCGGGCCTCGTGCTGAACGCCTGCGTGCGCGACGTCGACGCGCTCGCGGAGCTCGCGCTCGGGATCAAGGCGATCGGCACGAACCCGCGGCCGAGCGGCAAGACCGGCGCGGGCGAGGTGGACGTCGTCGTCTCGTTCGGCGGCGCCGAATTCACGCCGGGCGCGCAGCTGCACAGCGACGACGACGGCATCCTCGTGTTGCCTCAGTGAGCGTGCACGTGCGTCTCGCCGAGCTGCCGATCGCCGAGGCGTAGCGCGAGCAGCGCGGCAAGGGCGGTCGTCAGGGGTACGGCGGCGATCAGGCCGATCGAGCCGACAAGCGTCGCGACGATCGGCTCGGCCACCGACTCGCTGTTGACAGCGCTGCGAAACGACGTGTTGCCGATGCTGAACACAATCAGGATCGGCAGCGCCGCGCCGGTGTAGGCGAGCACGAGCGTGTTCACCGTCGCCGCGATATGGTCGCGCCCGACCGACGTCGCATGCGTGACGAGGCCGGTCCATGTGAGCGCCGGATTTGCGCGGCGGAGCGCGATCACCGTCGAGGCCTGCGTGACGGTCGTGTCGCCGAGCACGCCGAGTGAGCCAATCACCATCCCGGCAAGCAGCAGCCCACGCACCGACACGTGCGTCTCGGCCTGCAGGTAGATCAGCTGCTCGCTCGTCAGGCCGCTGAGGTGCGCGAGCGACGTGAACAGGTCGGCGAGCCCGAGCGTGAGCAGCAGCGCGACGCCGGTGCCGAGGCACGCCGCGAGCGACTTCGCGCCGCCGCCATGGACGAGCGGGATGGTCAGCAGCATCACGCCGAGCGCGCCGAACGCGGCCACCTGCACGGGCGGCCGGCCGGCCGTGATCGCGGGCACGACGAAGAAGACGACGACCGAGAGGCTCGCGACCATGCCGACGAGCGCGCGGAGGCCGCTGAAGCGGCCCGCGAGCAGCACGACGAGCGCAAAGGCGCCGAGCAGCCAGAGGAGCGGGCCGCGCCGGTCGAAGTCCGAGAACGCGTACGGCGAGACCTTCACGCCGCCGAGCTGCGCCGTTGGCGGCAGTTGCTGCTTGTAGACGAGGATGGCGTCCCCGAGCGACAGCCGCGCGTCGGTACCCGTGTCGCCGAAGCGGATCGACGTGCGCTTACCCTTGTCCGGCCCGGCGGCAAGCTTCACCGTGGCGATCGCGCAGTGGCTCGCTCCGGACGCCTGGCACGCGGCGGCGCGCAGCGCGACGACGTGCGCGAGGTAGGTCTTGGGCTGTCGGAACTGACCCTCGAGGGTCCGGTGGCGCGGCCAGTTGACGGCGACGCCCACGACCGTGACACCCACGAGGATCGCAAACAGCGTCAGCAGGGCGAGCACGGTGAAGACGTCGCGCCTGCGGTGCTCCTCGCCGACGTCGAGCTGCCACACCTTCGCGAGGCTACGCGGAGGCCCGGCCGACGCGATTCTCCGCAACGTGCGCGAATTCGCAGCGGCCGCGCCCTTGCTCCCGGAGTGTCCGCGTCGTACAGTCGAATCTCGCCGGGCACGGAGCGTGAGTAGGTCGAAGCCCCGCCGAGCAGTTGCAAGGGACGCAAGTCCGGAGCGGTTGGTCGGTGAGGTGGACGAAAACGCCACCGACCCGGCGTTTTTGCGCGCTCAGACGGCTGGGAACGCGCCCGTCGACAGCACACGGCCGTCGGCGAGGATCGTCATCGCCTCGTAGCCGCGCGGCAGCCGAGCCGTCCAGGCCGGGCCGTCCTCGCCCATCGCGAACGCAGCGGTCGCGTAGGCATCCGCAGTGCCGAGCTCCGGCCCGGTGACCGTCACCGAGAGGACGCCCTCCGGCGCGCGGCCGGTGTGTGGGTCGAGGACGTGATGCCCGCGCTCGTACTCTCCCGACGTCGCGATTGCGAGCTCGCTCGCCTCGACGATCTTCGCAACCTTGCCCTGCTCGCGCGGGTGCTGGATGCCGATCCGCCACGTTCCGCCTCGCACGATCATGTCGCCGCCCGCGTTCACGGCGTACTCGCGGCTCCCCGCGTCCTCGAGGAGCGCGGCGGCGCGGTCGACGGACCAGCCCTTGACGAGGCCGGATGGGTCGAGTGCGCCGTCGCCCGTCGCCCGCGCGTCGAAGTAACCGCGCGTCGCCTCCCGCAGCTCCTCGCAGCGCCCGAGGACATGACGGACGTCGGGATGCGCATCCTCGAGCGAGAGCTCGCCGCGGTTCAGGCGGCTGATCTCGCTCGTCTCCTTGAAGGTGCTGAACGTCTCGTCGACGAATCGGAACCAGTCGAACACGCGGTCGAGGGTCGCGGAGCCCGGCTCGTCGCGTACCTCCACGACGATCGGCATCCCCATGACGTGCTCGACCCGGATCACTACGCGGCCTTCTCCTTGAGGACCGCCGACTGCAGCGACGTCTCGAAGCCCTGGCTCGTGTACGTCGCGCCCGAGACCATGTCGATGTTCGCGCCCTGCGCCTGCAGCGTCTCCTGAACGAGGTACGGCAACGCCTGCTGGTTGATGAAGATCGAGCGGCTCGTGTGGTTCGGGTACACCGGGACGCTGACGCTCGAGATGCGCCGCGTCACGGTCTTCTTCTTCGTCTTGACGATCGTGGTCGTCGTCTTCTTGACGACGATCGTCACCTGCACCTCGCCCCAGCGATCGGCGGAGCCGGGAACGCCGGTGAAGGACTGCGTGACCGTGACGACCTTCTTCTTCGGTGCGGTCTTCTGCGCCTTCGTCGCGGCGTAGGCCTCGACGTTCGGCACGGCCAGGGCCGTGACGGTGAGCAGGACGATGGCTGACTTGCGCATGGAGCTCCTTGGGTCTAGGCGAGTGCGAACCGTTCGATGTGGATCTGGGCACGCGGCACTTTCGCCGCGCGAATGCTGCGCTCGAGCGCCGTCGTCATGCCGACGGGGCCGCAGACGTAGACGTCGCGCTCGGCCACGTCCGGCACGAGCTCGACGAGGTGCCCCGGGGAGAGCAGGCTCGCTCCGTCGCCGCGATGGTCGCCGACGACGTAGTGCACCGCGGCGCCGCGCGCGGTCGCCAGCTCGTCGATCTCGCGCTTCAAGACGAGATCAACGTCGCTCAACGCGCGGTAGACCACCGCGACGTCGCCGCGCATCGTCTCCAGCAGTGCGCGCACGGGCGTGATCCCGATCCCGCCTGCGACGAGGAGTGCCTTCGGCGAGCGACGGACGGCGTCGGTGAAGGTGCCGAGCGGGCCCTCGGCAACGACACGCGTGCCGGGACGGAGGCCGGCGAGGCGGGACGTGTGATCGCCGAGCGCCTTGACCGTGATCCGCAGCGAGTCGCCCCGCGGCGCCTCCGAGAGCGAGAACGGATGCGCGCTCCACGCGCGACGGCGATCGAGAAACCGCCAGAGGAAGAACTGCCCCGGCTCCGCATGCAGCCGCTCGAGCCGCCGGCCCGCAATCCGAATCGAGACCACACCCGGGCCTTCCTCGACCACCTCGGCGACGCGCAGCCGAAAGCGGAAAGCAGCGATGAGTGGCACAACGACGCGGAAGCCGACGATCGCGACGATGGCCGCGACGTACAACGCGCGCCAGTAGTCGGCGGCGGTGCGGTCGAGAACGAGCTCGTTGCCGGTCGGGATCTCGTGGAACCAGGCGAGCGCGATACCCGCATACGCGAGCAGATGCACTGCGTACCACCACTCGTACCGCAGTCGGCGCCGGACGATCACGAACGACGTCGCAGCAACCGCGATCAGCATCCCGGTGCCGATCGTCGCCGTGATCATCCCGGGGTAGATACCGCCGCCGAGCATCGTCGAGATCTCCTTGCCCAGCGTGAACTTGTCGAGGAGGGCGTAGCCCCAGACGATGAAGACGACGTGCGCGACGACGAGGTCGACGCACGCGTGGCCGTTCCAACGGTGCCAGCGCGACAGCCGATCGAAGCCGATCGCGCGCTCGAGCGCCGGGATGCGCGCGAGCAGTACGACCTGCACGAGCGCCAGGTAGGCGCTCTCGAGGCCGGTGATCCGACCGATGCTCGTGAGCACGTCACCCGTCGAGCGAAGGTGCGTGACGTTCCCGCCGTGCCACCACAGCCACACGATCGCAATCGCGTTCGCGAAGAGGAACGCGAGGACCGCCCAGCCGGCGGCGCGGCGCCGGGCGAACAACCTTCCCGGCACGTCCTCGGAGGCGAACGGTGAGCGAGTGAGAGTCAGTCCGGACACGTCACGAGGCACGGTAGGCGCGATGCCTGACAATCGCCTGAACCCTTACGAACGTCTTAAGGAGCGACCGACTGGACCGCCGCGCGGCCGCCGGCTCTTGCACCGACGACCGCGCGGTCAGTTCGCTACGAGCTCGCGGGCTTGGTCCCGAGCGTCGCGTGAACGGTCTTCGTCGAGCCGCTGCGACGAATCGTCAGGGTGATCGTCGCGCCGGGCTTGTCGGCGGAGATGATCGCCCGCAACTGCGAGGCGTTGGTGATCGCCGTGCCGTCGAGCGCGGTGATCACATCGCCCTTCTTGATGCCGGCGCCACTCGCAGCACTGTTGCTCTCGACCGACGTGACCTTGACGCCCGAGTTGTCGGCCGCAGTTGCCGGCGTCACCCCGAGCAGCGCATGCTGGGCGCTGCCCGACGTGATCAGCTCGGTTGCGATGGTGTGAACGAGATTCGCCGGGACGGCGAACCCGACACCCTCGTTGCCGTCACTGTCGCTCTGGATCTGCGACGTGATGCCGATCACCTGCCCCTTCATGTTCAGGAGCGGGCCGCCCGAGTTGCCGTGGTTGATCGCGGCGTCGGTCTGGATCGCGCCGTCGATCGGCGTCTCGTTGTCCGGAGCCGTGATCTCACGGCCGACGGCGCTGACGATGCCGCTCGACACGGAGTCGTCGAGACCGAACGGGTTGCCGATCGCAACGACGCCGTCCCCGACCTGCACCGCATCCGAGTCGGCGAGCGTGAGCGGCGAGAGCGATGACGCCGGCGCGTTCACGTGCACGACCGCGATGTCGGTCGAGGTGTCCTTGCCGACGATCGTGCCCTTGTACGTCGAGCCGTCGGAGAACTTCACCGTGACGGAGCTCGCGCCGTCGACGACGTGCTCGTTCGTGATGATGTCGCCCTGCGTGTCGTAGACGAAGCCGCTGCCCTCGGCGGTTGCGGTGCTGCTGCCGCCGCCGAAGAACGACGAGCCGGAAGACGTGGTCGAGTCGATCTCGACGACGCTCTTCGAGTCCTGCTTCGCGATCTGACCGATCGTGAGCTGGCCGTTCGCGACCGTCGACGCTCCTCCCTCGACCACGGTGGTGGTCGCGGCCGCGGAGGTTCCGGACTGGGAGCCGTTGCCGCCCGAGCCGTGAGTGAGCGCGACGACCCCTGCTCCGGCGCCGCCGCCTGCGAGTGCCGCAACGGCCACCGCCGCGACGATCTTGTTCCTGGCCATCTGGGATCCTTTCGTGTCTTTCATCGTTTCTTGTAGCAGGGTTCCCCGCCGCGCTGTGTATCGCCTGAACTGGACCTAAGAAGTGGCTCAGAAGGCAGAGTGGAGCGGTGATCTCGCTCCCTCCCGCGCTGCTGCACCCCGATTTCCGGCGCCTCTGGGCCTCGCTCCTCTGCTCGGGGCTCGCGATGCAGATGGCGCAGGTCGCGATCGGCTGGCAGGTCTACTCGATCCACGGCAGCGCCTTCGACCTCGGTCTGATCGGCCTCTTCGAGTTCGTCCCGGTGCTGCTGCTCGCGCTCCCTGCGGGCAGCCTCGCCGACCGGATCCCGCGAGTCACGATCCTCATCGTCCAGGGGTTCGCAGACGCGGCCGTGATCGCGCTGCTCCTGCTCGTGACGCTGCACGGCGCCCACCAGTTATGGGAGTTCCTCGCCCTCGCGGCTCTGACCGGGACGCTGAGCGCGCTCGGCAGCCCGGCCGGGCGCTCGCTCGTGCCGGAGCTCGTCGACTCCGACCTGCTCACGGGCGCGCTCGCGCTGCGCTCGATCGCCGGCCAGGTCGGGACGATCGGCGGCCCGGCGCTCGGCGGCCTGTTGTTCGCGATTCGCCCGGAGGCCGTCTACAGCGTCGGCGCCGTGCTGCTCGTCGTCTCGTCGCTCATCCTCATCCCGGTCACGCGCCCCGAGGCCGTGCCGCGCTCGGGCAGCGAGCCACCGCGGCTCGAGGCGCTCTTCGCCGGCATCCGCTTCATCCGCTCGACACCGATCATCCTCGGTGCGATCACGCTCGATCTGTTCGCGGTGCTCTTCGGCGGCGCGGTCGCACTGCTGCCGCTCTTTGCGAAGTCGATCCTGCACACCGGCCCGTTCGGCCTCGGCGTGCTGCGCAGCATGGTCGCGGTCGGTGCGCTCATCGCCGGCATCCGCCTCGCACACAAGCCGCTCGGCGGCCGCGCAGGGCGCACGCTCCTCGTGGTCGTCGGCGCCTTCGGCGTGTGCATGGTCGTCTTCGGGCTCTCGCACTGGTTCTGGCTCTCGGCGATCGCGCTGGCGGTCAGCGGGTTCGTCGACATGTTCTCGATGAACATTCGCCAGACGACCGTCGCGCTCGCGACGCCGAACCACGTGCTCGGACGCGTCACCGCGGTCGAGAACGTGTTCATCGGCGCGTCGAACGAGCTCGGCGCGTTCGAGTCGGGCGCTGCGGCGGCGCTGCTCGGCGCCGTGCCGGCGGTCGTCGCAGGAGGCGCGCTGACGGTCGCGCTCGCGCTCGTCTGGTCGAAGGTGTTCCCCGACCTCGCGAACGTGGACGAGCTGTCAGCCGCCAGTCTTCGAAAAGTGCTGCCAGTCGGGCGAGGCGGTCCAGCGGCCGCCCCAGAGCCAGCCGACTGACGCGAACGCGCGCACGAGCACGCCGCCGGCCACCGCCATCCCCTTTCGGTAGCGCGAGCGATCCAGGTACGCCGCTCCGGCGGGCGGTAATACGTGCCCGCCCTCGAGGTAGGGGTTCTCCACGGTGTTCACGTCGATCGCCTCGCCGTAGGCGTGCACCGACCAGGACTTCGGCCCGGTCGTGACGGCGTAGCGGCAGTTGAAGCCCGAGGTGTTGTCGGCCGCCATCGAGCGGTTGTCACTGCCGTCGTACTGCGCGACCGGCTCCATGTGGCGGATCGGGAACCGTGCGACGTAGAGGCGGCGGAAGATCGTCTCGACGTCGCCGACCACGCTCTTGTTGACGACGATCGATCCCGTGTGCGCGCGGCCGTCGAAGCCGACGTAGGAGACGGTCAGCGTGCGCAGCGCTGAGGGGCCGACGGGGCAGCCGGAGCGCCACGACGCGCCGAGCTCGGCGGCGGTGACCGTGTGGGCGGTCGCGTGGTATGCCGGAAGCGCTGGCATCCTGCCTGCATGATTGCGCATTGCCCGCAGCAGGTCCACGTCACTGCGTCGTCGACAGCGACGACGTACGCCGTGGTGACGCTCACGAGCTGCGGCACGCGCGTTGCCGGGCCGTGGCGCGCGCGGGTCGGGCGCAGTGGGCTTTCCGCGCACCACCGCGAAGGCGACGGCACAACGCCGCTCGGCACGTACGCGATCGGACCGCTCGTCTACGGCATCGACCCGAATCCCGGCGTGAAGCTCCGCTACCACCGGCTCACGTGCGGCGACTGGTGGGACGAGGACGCCACCTCGCCGGCCTACAACACGTTCGAGCACGTCGCGTGCGGCACACCGCCGCCGTTCCGCGGCGGCAGCGAGGCGCTGTGGCAGGCGACGGTCGCCTACCAGTACTTCGCGGTCGTCGAGTACAACACCGCGCGAGTCCCGGGCCGCGGCTCGGGCATCTTCCTGCACGTCGATACGGGCAGCGCGACGAACGGGTGCGTGTCGCTGCCCCGGCCGGAGCTCGTCCGCGTGCTGCGGTGGCTCCGGCCGGGTGCGACGATCCGAATCTCTGCCTAGAAGCCGGACGTCCCGTTCGGCGTTCCGTTGCCGGTCGGGCCGTCGTAGCCCGGGCCGGCCTGGCAGAGGTAACCGCACGCCGTCGCCGGGGTGAAGTTCGACCCGGTCGTGACGTCGTTCAAGCCCTTCAGGTGCGAGTACGGATAGGAGCCGTACACGACCTTGGACGCGTTGCCGGCGAGCGCGTACACGCTCGCTGTCAGCGGCGAGCTGATGCTCGTGCCGGCGACGACGCCCCAGCCGCCGATCTCGACCGAGCTGTCGTAGATCGCGACGCCGTCCGCCACTGCGGAAACGTCTGCGACCGTCCGGCCGGCGCAGCCCGCGTCGTGCTGCCAGGAGGGCTTCGGCTCCCAGATGGAGCAGCCGCTGCCCGTTCCCTGCGCGTCGCTCGGCAGGACGCCCGGCAACGCGCTGCCCCACACGGACTCGCTCCAGCCGCGCGCGGTCGACGGGTCCTGTGCGAGCTCGGTGCCGCCGACAGCGGTCACGTACGGCGACGCCGCGGGCCACGCGACGCCGTAGTCCTGGTCACCCGCAGACACGGTGATCGCGACGCCCGGATGGTCGTAGTAGTGGTCCCAGAACGTCTGGTCGGGCTCGGGGCCCGCGCTGCCGTAGCTGTTCGAGACCTCCGTCGCGCCGAGGTTCACGGCCGTGTCGACGGACGCGCCGAGATCGGAATGCTGCACCGGGTTCGACATCACCGTCGCCTCGTCGGCGGAGTTCGCCTCGACGAGCAGGATGTGGCACTTCGGGCAGATCGCCGACACCATCTCGGTGTCGAGCGCGATCTCGGGATCCCAGTCCGGGTTCGCGATCGGGTAGTTCCCCTGCTCGCCGTCCTGGTTCACCTTCTTGAAGCAGCCGTTCGCCGTCGTGCACGGGCCGAGCCCGTAGTACGAGCGGTACACGTTCAGGTCCGACTCGATCGTCGGGTCGTCGTACGCGTCGACGAGCGCAACGGTCTGGCCGCCGCCCTTCGAGGCAGAGGCGGACGCGAGGTTGTACGCCGACTGCAGGTCCTGCGCGCCGTACCCGTCGTGTGCCGCCGTCGCGTCCTGCACGATCGGCAGGTCGGTGCGAAGGAACGACATGCAGTGAATCGGGCCGACGGTGCAGAACGGCCGCAGCGACGGGACCGACGTCGCCCGTGCCTGCGTAGCGATTCCCACGAGCGCCGCGGCCGCGACGCAGATGACCAGCACGTTGCGTTTCATCAACAACCTCCGACGACGTAGTCGTTCGTGGGGCCGGCCGAGTCGACCGGCTCGAGCGGGCCCTGGGTCACGCCCTCGCGGACGTAGCTGGCGGCCGACGGCCGCAGCAGGTGCGAGCCCGCGGTCGCGCCCGCGAAGTCCGAGAGCGGCGCGTCGACCTCGACGGTGCCGTTCGGACCGGGCGTGAGCGTGCCGGTGTCGACGTGCTCCTGGAGGTACTTGCTCTCGAGCGACGCGTGCACGAGCTGGCCGTCGTAGGCGAGCACGGTGCCGGACGGCTCGACGGCGAGCTGCGTGAAGTACTGCGTGCCGTCGAACGAGAACGTCATGTTGTAGTCGTTCTCGCCGCCGCCGGTGGGGATCGCGGTCGAGAGGTTCTTGACGGTGATGATCGTGCGGAGCGTCTGCCCGTCGGACGAGAGCAGCATCTGCCCGCCGAGGATGTCGAGCTGCGGCGAGGTTCCCTGTGCCGCGAGGCTCTGTCCTTCGACGGAGTAGCTGTCGTCGCCGGCGGGGTCGGTGAAGAGTGAGCCACACGTCGTCGAGGTGGTCTGCACGACGGGTGCCGCGGTCGCGTTCGAGCGCGGCGTCAGCCGGCCCGTGAGGTCCTGCATCAGCTGCGTGACCTCGGGCGTCCCCCAGCCGCTCACGTTGTCGTAACCGGGCTTCGCCGGGTACGGCTGGTTGTCGCCGACGGTGACGTCGTAGAAGTCACGCCCCGGCGCGGCCTGCGCCACCTTGTAGAGCGAGTAGTTCGCGAAGCCGAGGCCCTTGCCCTTGGCCGCGGCCTGGATCCTCGTCCAGAAGCCGAGCCAGAGCGGCGAGCTCAGGCTCGTGCCTGCGCCCTGCTCGTCGGAGCCGCTGTCGTTCGTGATCAGCATGCCGTTGCCGGTCGCGACGTCACCGGAGATCGCGGCGACGTCGGGCGTCGAGCGGCAGATCGGGCCGGCTGCGACGCCCGGCACGTACGGGTTGCCGTTCGCGTCGAACGTGCAGTTCGTCGGCGCGACGCCGGTCTGGTAGCTGCCGGCCGGCTCGCTCGTCGAGTTGCCGCCGCCGGTGTACTCCCACGCCGTCTCGCTGAAGCGCTTCGGCGGATTGTTCCCGTCGGAGGTGAGATCGGTGCCGCCGACCGCGACCGCCCACGGGCTGACCGACGGCCACTCGAGGCCGGGGTACCCCTGCGTCGCAAGCCCGTTCGTGTCCAGGGGCGCAACCGGGCACGAGGAGCCGGTGTCGCCGGTCGACGCGAACAGCGTGCGGCCTTCGATCACTGCCTGCTCGAGGATCACGTCGCCGGGAACCTCGATGCCGTTTGCGAGGACGGCGTTCGCGTTACCGACGTTTTCGCACTCGCCGAACGACGCGCTCGCCTGCGACGGGCCCTTGCGGTCGTTCACCCAGCCGGCGATCGCAGCGAGCAGGTCGGTGTCGGTGCTGTGGTGCCCGAAGTACAGCGCCTCGGAGGTGACGTCGGGCGCCATTCCGGTCGACGCCTGTGTGTCGAGCTCCCACTCGCCGGTCGCGCCGTCACCGGAGGTGTCGGGCGTCGACGTGTCGCCGTACTCCTTCTCCGTCACTGCGACCCCCGGGAGCCCCCACTCCGCCTCGAAGCTGCGGAGGTCCGGGATGACCGGGTCGGTGACGCCCCAGCCGATGATCGCCATCGACTGGCCGTTGCCCAGGTTCGAGGACGGCAGGTCGTAGATCGACCAGAGGTCCTTCGGGCTCAGCAACCCCGTGTTCGGCGTCGCGACGCCGGTCGTCGCGTCAGCCGTCGTCGCCTCCGCCTTCAGGGGCGCGGAGACACGCGGCGTGAAGAACTGGTTGACGTCGTTCAGGCCGAGCACCTTCGCAATGCCGAGCGACGCCGGCACGGCAGGCGCCGTCTGGTTCGCGTAGAACGAGCGGCCGCGAGCCGTGTAGTTCGCGAGCGTCGTCTGGAACGCCGCCGACACCTGCGCGGCTGTCCCGGTCGCGAGCACGTAGTCCATCGCGCCCTCGACCCCCGTCGTCTGGAGCCCCTGCGCCTGCAGCCACGACTCGGCCGCGTTCAGGCTGGCGGCCGGGACGCCGAACTGGGAATCGAACTGGTCCGGGTCGAGGAAGTTCTGGTAGTTCGCGCTCGACGGGTCGTAGAGCGACGTGAGGTAGGTGTCCTCCGCCTTCTGGTTCGGGTTGGCGAGGTAGACGCCGACCGTCACGGGCTGGCTCGAGGCAACCGGGCCGGCGAGCGTCGCCAGGCTCAGGTTGCGCACGGCGTCCTGCGACAGGCGCACGAACTGGTCGCCGTGGGCGGGCCTCGCCGACCCAACGGCAAGCGCCGCCAAGGCGACGAGCCCCAGCACAAGGCGGCGCGACATGGGGCCTTTCATCTTTCTCCTCTCGAGGACGATGCGATATCGAGATCGAGATATGCAGCTTTGGCTCGCGTTCCAAACAGATTGATGCGTCAATCAAGGAAGCGCTCGTTTCGCATACTTTGCAAATCCCTGTATAGTTCTCAGTTCGAAATGGCGACGACAGCGGCAATCCTCGGCACGGCCGGCTATACCGGCCAGGAGACGCTCGACCGGGTGCTTTCGCATCCCGCCCTCGAGCTCGTTGCGCTCGGCTCCGACTCGCTCGCGGGCAGCCCCGCCGGCGCACTCCACCCGAGCCTGAACGGGTCACTGCCGGCCTTCACGACGAACGCCGAGGCCGCTGCGTCCAGCGCCGACGTCCTCTTCCTCTGCCTCGACAACGACACCGCGGCTGCGTTCACGCCGCCGCCGGACGCGGTCGTCGTCGATCTCTCCGGCGTTCACCGCCTCGTCGACGACGCGCAGGCTGAAGCGTGGTACGGCACGACGCCCGGTGCGTGGAGCTACGGCCTGCCCGAGCTCTTCCCGCCGAGCGGCCGGCTGATCGCGAACCCGGGCTGCTACGCGACCGCGGCGCTGCTCGCGCTCGGCCCGCTCGCCGGCGAGATCGACGGCGCGGTCGTGGATGCGAAGTCCGGCATGACCGGCGCCGGCAAGACGCTGAAGGCGTCGTCGCACGCGGGCTTCGTGCTCGAGAACTTCTCGCCGTACGCGGTCGGCGCGCACCGGCACGCACCGGAGATCGCGCAGCAGCTGGGCTTCCCGGTGTGCTTCGTGCCGCACCTGCTGCCGGTGCGCCGCGGTCTGCTCGCAACCTGCTACGTACAGACCGGCGCCGACGTCCGCGCGCTGCTCGAAGAGGCGTACGCGTCCAGCCCCGTCGTGCGCGTGCTGCCGGAAGGCGTCGCGCCCGAGCTCGCGCACGTGCAGAGCACGGACGCCGCGGAGATCGGCGTCTTCACCGACGGCGCGACCGGCACGGCAATCGTCATCTGCGCGCTCGACAACCTCGGCAAAGGCGCCGCCGGCCAGGCGATGCAGAACGCGAATCTCGCGCTCGGCCTCGAGGAGACGGCGGGCCTGCGCCTGTATGGAGTGCTCGTATGAGCGTCACCTCGGCCAAGGGCTTCGTCGCGGCGGGCGTCGAGGCGGGCATCCGCCACGCGAAGCAGGACGTCGCAGTCGTGCGCTCGGTCGAGCCGGCCGTCGGCGGCGCGATGTTCACGCGCAACAAGGTGCAGGCCGCGTGCGTGAAGCTCGACCGCGTCCACCTCGGGGTCGCCGAGCCGCAAGCGGTCGTCGTCAACTCGGGCGTCGCGAACGCGTCGACCGGGCCCGAGGGTTACGAGAATGCGAAGGCGACCGCCGAGCACGCCGGCAGGCTCCTCGGCGTCGAGGCGGAGCAGGTGCTCGTGCTCTCGACGGGCGTGATCGGGATGCACCTGCCGATGGAGCGGCTGCTCGACGGCGTTGCGAAGGCAGTCGACGCGCTCGCTCCGGACGGCGGCGCCGATGCGGCGACGGCGATCATGACGACCGACACGAAGCCGAAGGAGAGCACGGTCTCGCGCGACGGCTTCACGGTTGGCGGCATGGCGAAGGGCGCCGGGATGATCCATCCCGACCTCGCGACGATGCTGTCGGTGATCACGACCGACTACCCGCTCGACGGCGGCGAGCCGGGCGCGTTCCTGCGGCCCGCGGTCGACGCGACGTTCAATGCGATCACGATCGACGGCGACTGCTCGACGAACGACACGGTCGTGCTGCTCGCGAACGGCGCGAGCGACGTCGAGCGCAGCGCGCAGACCGACGCCGCGTTCGCCGCGGCGCTGCGCGAGGTGTGCGACGACCTCTCGCGCCAGATCGTCGCCGACGGCGAAGGCGTCACGGTGCTCGCCGAGATCCATGTCGAGGGCGCCGTCGACACGCAGCAGGCGAAGGCGATCGCGAAGCGCATCGCCACGTCGCTGCTCGTCAAGACCGCGCTCTTCGGCCACGACGCCAACTGGGGCCGCGTGCTCATGGCCGCCGGCAGCGCCCCGTTCAACGGCGGCTACGCGGACGTCGACGCCGACCGCGCGACGCTCTTCTACAACGACACCGTCGTGCTCGAGCAGGGCTCGCCGACGAACGTCGAGCCGGACGTCTCCGGCCCGAGCTGCACGATCACCCTCGACCTCGGTCTCGGCGACGGCAGTGCCGCGTACCTGACGAGCGACCTGTCCTACGACTACGTCCGCATCAACGCGGACTACCGGTCATGACGCGCTTGGTGGTCAAGGTCGGCGGTGCCGTCGCCGGCGAGTCCGCCGACCGGATCCTCGGTCTGCGCGAGGAGGGCCACGAGGTCGTCGTCGTGCACGGCGCCGGCCCGCAGATCACGGAGGAGATGAAGCGCCGCGGCATCCCGGTCGAGTTCGTGAACGGCCGGCGCCGCACCTCGCCCGCTGCGCTCGAGGTCGTGCGCGAGTCGCTCGAAGCCGTGAACGGCGAACTGTGCGCCGCGCTCGGCGAGCTCGCGGCGCCGGTGATCGGCGACAGAGCCGGGCTGCTCGCGGTTCCTGTACCGCCACTCGGCTGGGTCGGCGACCCGCTGCCGTGCCGGCCGAAGGCGATCCTCGACGCGCTCGACGCCGGGCTGATCCCGGTCGTCGCGCCGCTCGCAGTCGGGCCGCTGAACGTGAACGCCGACGACGCGTCGGCGGCGCTCGCGCTCGGGCTCGGCGCGCGCAGGCTGGTGTTCCTCACCGACGTGCCGGGGCTCTACGTGAACGACGACCTCGTTGCGTCGATCTGCGCCGGCGATGCGAACCGCATGCTCGCCGCGGGCGCGTTCGACGGCGGCATCGTCCCGAAGCTCCGCGCCGCCGCAATCGCCGCCGCGAGCGGCATCACCGCCCACATCGGCTCGACGGCGGTCGTCGCATGACCGAGTTTGTGTTGAGTCAACACAAGCTCTTGCCGACCTACGCCCGCCTGGACGTGACCTTCGTGGACGGCGAGGGCTCGTGGCTCACCGACGACGCGGGCAAGCGCTACCTCGACCTCTTCGCCGGGATCGCCGTCGTCGGCCTCGGCCATCGCCACCCCGCGCCGCTCGCCGCCGCGCACGCGCAGCTCGACCGGCTCTGGCACGTCTCGAACCTCTACTGGACCGAGCCGATGGAGGCGCTGTCGGTGAAGCTCTCCGACCGCTTCGGCGGCGCGAGCGCGTTCTTCTGCAACTCGGGCGCCGAGGCGAATGAGGCAGCGCTGAAGTGGGCGCGCAAGGCGACCGGCCGCACCGAGCTCGTCGCGCTCGAAGGCTCGTTCCACGGGCGCACCTTCGGCGCGCTATCGGTGACGGGACAGCCGGCGAAGCGCGCCGCGTTCGAGCCGCTCGTCCCCGGCGCGAAGTTCGGGCTCGAGCATGTCTCCGACAAGACCGCAGCGATCATCCTCGAGCCGGTGCAGGGCGAAGGCGGTGTGCATCCGCTCTCGGCGAAGCAGCTGCAGGAAGCGCGCGCGCTGGCCGACGCGCACGGCGCGCTGCTGATCCTCGACGAGGTGCAGACGGGCGTCGGGCGGAGCGGCTCGTTCTTCGCCTGGCAGGAGCTCGGCGTCAAGCCGGACGCGGTCACGCTGGCGAAGGGCCTCGCGAACGGCCTGCCGGTCGGCGCGTTCCTCGTCTCGGACGACGCGCCGACCGGGTTCGAGCCGGGCGACCACGCCTCGACCTTCGGCGGCAATCTCGTCACGAGCGCGGCCGCGTGCGCGGTGCTCGACACGATCGACGACGAGCTGCTCGCACACGTGAAGGAG
>DATAUN010000076.1:0-7101 GCA_036268235.1 Gaiellaceae bacterium | reverse complement strand
ATCGGAGCACCGCGCATCGTCTACGTGAGCTGCAATCCGACGACGCTCGCCGGCGACCTGAAGCGCCTCTCGGACGACTACGGCTATTCGCTCGTGCGCGCGCGCCCAGTCGACATGTTCCCGCACACGCCGCACATCGAGTGTGTCGCGTTGCTCGAACGGGTTTCAGACACCGCGTAGGGGTCAGACGCCGTCGTTTGGCGACGGGACGCGTCTCGGTAGGCCACTACGGATTTGGCTTTGTTGCGCGCTCGCCAGGCGGCTGTGGATAGTTCGTCACACTTCTGTGACGCTGGTCGGGGTTGGCCGGAACGGCCAGGCAGACCGGTCAGCGGCCGACGGGGTCGGGGCCCGGCTTCGGTTTGCGGCGCACCTGGCGCCACAGCAGATCCAGGTTCGGCACGAGGAATCCGAGCGCGATGCCGGGCAGCGCGGGGAGGCCGCTCAGGTTCAGCCACACCGTCAGCGCGATCGTGCCGCCGAGGGCGGCGACGAGGCATACCCAAGTCCAGTAGACGCGCAGCTCGAACCGTGCGGCGGCGGCCAAGAACAGCGAGAAGAACAGCAGGTCCGGCACGCCGAGGTTCGCGGCGCTGTGCTCGCCCGGCACCGGGAACGCGAACGAGAGCACGTCGAAGACGTGCTCGTGCTTCGTCACGATCTGCTTCGTCGGCCCGCGCCAGACGGAGTACGCGTCGACCCACGGGATGATGCAGGCGACGAGCACGACCCACGAGACCTCCTCGAAGTAGCCGAGGAACCACCAGCCGAGCAGCATCGTCGCGCCGAGGCGCGAGAAGTTCGCGGGGACGCCGAAGCCGACGACCGTGAAGACCACGGCGAGCACGATGAATCCGAGCCCTGCAGGCAGGAGCCAGTGCGCGTCCCGCAGCGGCAGCGCGATCAGCAGGAGCGCGAACACCGCCGGCATCAGGACGACGCAGATGAAGGCGACCTGCCACCAGAGGCTCGAGCTCCACCACTGCTCGTGCGTCCAGTAGTAGACGAGGAGCGTGGTGAGGAGAGCGACCCCGGCGAGCTCGCGCGGGCCTAGTAGGGCGGTAGCTCTGCCCACCAGGGCCCCACGGCCTTGAACGCGTTCCAGAACGCGGTCTTCGCCGGTGCTTCGTCGAGCGAGGAGTCGATGTCCGGCACGACGAGCGCCTCGATCGACGGTGAGAACCGCTGGAGCTCGCCGAGCGTCGGCTCGGCGGGCGAGGAGAGCGGGAAGCCGGCGCCGTTCAGGAACTCGAGCGCGTCCTCGCCCATGACGACGACGAGCTTCGGCTCGACGATCCGCAGCTCCCGGCGCAGCCACTCGGCGGCGAGGGTCAGGTCGCAGCCGGCGAACTTGACGGCGTTCGTGCCGTAGACCTCCATCGGGTCGACGTGCAGCCGCTGCAGCGACTTGATCAGCGCTGCGCCGGCGCGCCCGTGGAACGCGACGCCTTCCTGCAGCTCCTGCGCCTGCGGCCCGTACTTGAGCAGGAAGACGCTCGCGAGCGGATGGCCCGTGGGCAGGGCCGTCGGGGCACCGTCCGCGGCCTGCGCGATCTCGTGCGAAAGGCGATTGATCTCGGTGATCGCCTTGCGGAGATAGCGCTCGTAGATCTCGTCGGTTGTCACGGTGGAGGCCACGCGGCACGGGGACCTTTCGGGACCCGCGGACCTTCTCCTAGCGGACCTTCTCCTTGACCTGCGCCACCCACTTCAGGGACTGAAGATAGGCGAGCGACTTCGGTCGACGGAGGACTTCGGCCGTCCGCAGCGACAGCAGGAACTCCTCCGGATCGTGGAACGCGCGCATTCGCAGGGCTCCCGTCCCGACTCCCTGGAGGACGTGCGCGTCGGAGCCCGCGCCCATCGTGAGGTTGTACTTCTTGGCGAAGCGGAGCGCCTCGTCGTTGTAGCCCTCGAAGAGCAGGCGGGCGTTGTAGACCTCGAGCACGTCGATCTCCGCGAGGTGGCGGTGGAGCGTCCGCGGGTCGGGGATCGCGTGCAGCCGGTCGAACGGATGCGGGACGTAGACGATCCCGTCCTGCTCGCGGATCGCCGCGACCGTGTCGGCGAAGCTCAGCCCGCGCGGGATCTCGCGTTGTAGAAAGAGGCCGATCACCTCGCCCTGCGTGTCGGTCTTCACCTCTTCGCCCGGGATGACGAGGAGGTCGCGGTCGCGCGCGAGGTCGACGGTCTCGAGCGCACCGCCGAAGACGTTGTGGTCGGTGACCGCGATCGCGCCCAGTCCCTCCGCCTCGGCGTGGTCGACGAGCTCCGCGGGGTCGATCGAGCAGTCGTGCGACCAGTTCGTGTGCATGTGCAGGTCGGCGACGATCCACGGGCGGTCGGCGAGCGGTTCCGCGGGACGCCGCTTGCGGCGCCGCGAGCCGAGGCTCTCGTACAGCGAGGAGAGCTCGGTAGCGACCAAATCGAACGTCCGCCCCTCGGCTTCCTTGCGTGCCGCTGCGCCCTCGCGCTCGCGCAGCGCGCCGTCCTCGGCGAGCCGCGCAACCGCTGCGGCGGCGAGCTCCGGCTGCGCCTCGACGCCGCCGGGGCGCGCGATCGCGCAGCCGGCTGCCTTCGCCTCGAGCGTGGCGCGGCGCAGGCCGTCGATCCCGGGAACGAAGATCGCCGCGTCGTTCAGCAGCGTTGCGCGCGTTGGTGCGTCCCGTGCCGTGCGCATGCGGACGCGGCCGGCGAGCTCACGCGGGATTGCGGGCCGCGCGATCAGCGGGCGTGTGCGCAGCAGCACGAGCTCCCACCCGCGCAGCTCGCGAAGCGCAAGCATCACCGTGCGCGCGACGACGCGCTCGTTGGGGCGCAGCTCGACGACGATCGTCTTCCGCTTCTTCGCCGGCGCGAACAGTGTCGTGTCGACGCCGGGTGAGAGCACGCGGTAGTCGCCCGGGAAGCGCTCCTCGGCGGCCGCGCGCGCATCGTCGGAGAGCGCGATCAGCGCATCGATCCGCGCGAGCAGCTTCTCGCGGGCCGAGCGAGCGGGCGGATAGCTCACCCGGTTCGGCGAGACGAAGGTCGCAACCGCCAGTGCGTCGGCGTCGCGCAGCGCGAGATAGGAGAGCGACGGCAGCCCGGGCTCGAAGCCGTGCACGACATCGAAGCCGAGCGCGAGCGCCGCACGGAGGTTCGCCTGCACGCCGACCGGCACGCCGAGCTGCGAGCGGCGCGAGACCGGGATCGCCGGCCCGACCGCGATCACGTCGGCGTGCTCGCTGCGCGCCAGCGCGCGGCGGCCCGCGAGCAGGTCGGCCGCGCGCGCCGAGGGCGCCACCACCGTCACGTCGTGCTCGAGCCGGCGCAGCGCCTCCGCCACCCCCGCGACGTGGTCGTTCACGTCGTGGGGCTGCGACCACGCGAAGGGCGTGACGAGGCAGATCCTCATTCGTCCTGAGCGTAGCTAGGGTCAGGCCATGAGCGAGATCGAGATCCGCATCACCGAGAACGGCCCGTACCTCGTCTACGGCGACGTCACGATCAAGGACGCCGACGGCCAGGTCTACGACACGGGCGGCAAGAAGGTCGTCGCCCTCTGCCGTTGCGGCGGCTCGACGACGAAGCCGTTCTGCGACGGCACGCATTCGCGCAAGGGCTTCGACGCAGCCGAGAGAGCGGTGGCCGAAGAAACGCAGGAACCTGGTTCGCCGTAGGCGAACCAGGTTCCCGAGTCTCGAAGCTAGACCTGCGCCGGTGCCGGCGCGGAGATCTCGCGGCGGTTGCGCTCGATGAACTCCTCGACGAGCTCGGCCGCGTCGTCGTCCTGGATCTGCCGCGGAGGCGACTTCATCAGGTACGAGCTCGGGCCTTCGAGTGAGCCGGCGATGCCGTTGTTCAGCGCGAGCTTCGCGAGCCGGACGGCGTCGATCACGATGCCGGCCGAGTTCGGCGAGTCCCACACCTCGAGCTTCAGCTCGACGTTCAGCGGCACGTCGCCGAAGCTCGATCCCTCGAGGCGGATGTACGCCCACTTGCGGTCGGTCAGCCACGGCACGTAGTCGGACGGGCCGACGTGGACGTTCTTCGCGCCGAGGTCGTAGTCGAGCATCGACGTCACGGCGTTCGTCTTCGAGATCTTCTTCGACTCGAGCCGCTCGCGCTCGAGCATGTTGAGGAAGTCCGAGTTGCCGCCGACGTTCAGCTGCATCGTCTTGTCGAGGTGGACGCCGCGCTCGCGGAAGAGCGAGGTGAGCACGCGATGCGTGATCGTGGCGCCGACCTGCGACTTGATGTCGTCGCCGATGATCGGCACGCCGGCCTCCTGGAAGCGCTTGTTCCAGTAGTCCTCGCGCGCGATGAACACCGGCATGCAGTTCACCATCGCGCAGCCCGCCGCCATGATCTGCTCGGCGTACCACTTGGTCGCGTCCTCGGAGCCGACCGGGAGGTAGTTGACGACGACGTCGACCTGGCGGTCCTTGAGGATGCCGACCACGTCGTCGGTCGAGCCTTCGTCCTTCTCGACGACCTCCGACAGGTACTTGCCGATCCCGTCGAGCGTCATGCCGCGGTTGACCTTGACGCCGGTCGTCGGAACCTCGGCGAACTTGATCGTGTCGTTCGGGTGCGCCCACATCGCCTCGGCGAGATCGACGCCGACCTTGCCCTTGACGACGTCGAACGCGGCGACGATCTCGATGTCGCGGATGTGGTACCCGCCGAGGTCGACGTGCATCAGCCCGGGGACGAAGTCCTCGGCGTTCGCGTCCTTGTAGTACTGCAGGCCCTGCAGCAGAGAGTTCGCGCAGTTGCCGACGCCGATGATCGCGACGCGGACCTTGTCCTGCTGGCGGGCACGTCCATTGCCGTTCAGTTCACTCATGTGTTGCCTCCATCAGTTGCTTGCGGACGTGCAGCACGCGCTGGCCGACCGTGATCCACGCCGTGCAGGCGAGGACGACGAGCGACCACGGCAACACGCCCCACGGCGCGAGGACGAGACCCGCGGTGATGACGACGACGCGCTCTGCGCGCGAACCGATCCCGACGTCTCCGCGGAGACCGAGCACCTCTGCCTTCGCACGTGTGTACGAGACGAGGAACGAGCCCGCGACCGCTGCCATCGCAACGGCCACGAACGCCGGGTGGTGGTGCCGCGCGAGCACCCAGGCGATCGCCGTGAGCATGAAGCCTTCGCTCACGCGATCGGTCGTCGAATCCAGGAAGGCGCCGAACGGCGTGGTCTTGCCGCCGGCGCGAGCCAGGGCGCCGTCGAGGATGTCGAGGAGCGAGCCCACGACGAAGACGACGGCGGCGAGCCAGGAGAAGAGGATCTCGTTTCGCCCTTCGAAGAGCACGAGCACGGATGCGATCCCGCACAGTGCGACGCCACTCGTCGTGAGGGCGTTCGGCGTGATGCGGGTGCGGGTGAGACCGGTCACCGAGCGGGACGCGATCCCACGTGCGCCCGTCGTGTAACCGTGCTTGATCGCGGCGGCTCTGCTCACTCTCCGGACCGTACCAGCGTCATTCTCGGGCACCCGTTCTCGGTCGGCAGGCGGTCGGTTACGCCCGACGAACGGCAAACGGGCGACGGAGCCGCTCGTTGTAGACGGCCGCCATCGCGATCAGCGCCACGACGATCCCGGCCATGCAGTCGAGCCAGAAGTGGTTGCCCGTGGCCATCACGCAGAACCAGACCCACGCCGGCCAGCACACCCAGATCGCCTTCGCCCACCAACTGCGGCAGACGCTGACGAGGACGAAGCTGACGATCAGCGCGTCGGCCGAGTGCAGGCTCGGCATCGCTGCATACGGGTTCGCGGCGAGGCTCACGAGGCCGTCGCGATGCTGGTTCACGAAGCCGATCCCGAGCAGGCGCGGCGGCGCGGTCGGCACGAAGATGTAGCCGAGCAGCCCGATCATGTTCGCGAGCAGCACCGAGTTGCGGAAGCCGACGAACGCGTCGTGGCGGCGGAGGTAGACCCACAGGACGGCGAGGCCGACGACGGTGAACTCGGAGTTCCAGTACGTCCAGGAGACGGCGGTCTCGAGCAGGTGCCGCTGGTCGACGAAGCGCTCGAACGTGAGCTCGTAGAAGCGGTGCGCGATGCTCGTCTCGAAGTCGAGGACGTGGTAGCCGTTGGCGAACGCCTTCGCCGGGTTGCGATCGGCCAGCCCGCGGGCGAGCTGATAGAGGACGGCGAAGCCGAACCAGATCAGGAGCTGGCGGCCCAAATCCGACCAACCGCGCGGCAAATGCCGCCGCCCGACTGCGACCATCGTCGTCACCGTGCCATTCTAGACGGCCTTCCGGGGGTCGGGAAACCCCCGAAATCCCCGTTTTCAGCCGCCGATGTAGCTCATCTCGACCTTCTCCAGCCCGGCGGTCTCGTCCGAGCGCCGTTCGGAGTACCGGTCGGTGCGGTTGCCCCAGAGCGTGAAGAGCTTCGTCTCGACCTCGTCGTCCGAGGCGCCGTTCCGCAGCAGCGCCCGCAGGTCGTGGCCGCGAACGGCGAAGAGGCAGGTGAAGAGCTTCCCCTCCGCCGACAGGCGAGCGCGCGTGCAGTCGCCGCAGAACGGCTGCGTCACCGAGGCGATCGCGCCGAACTCGCCGCGGCCGTCGCGATAGCGCCAGCGCCGCGCGACCTCGCCGCGATAGGCGGGCACGACCGGCTCGACGCCGAACTCCTTGTCGAGCGCGGCGACGATCTCGGCGGCCGGGACGACGTCGTCGAGCCGCCAGCCGTTCGTGTGGCCGACGTCCATGTACTCGATGAACCGCAGTGTGTGGCCGCGCTCCCGGAAGAAGGCGGCCATCGGGACGATCTGGTCGTCGTTGACACCGCGCTTGATGACGGCGTTCACCTTCACCGGCAGTCCGGCCGCCGCGGCGGCGTCGATCCCCGCGAGGACTCGCTCGACCGGGAAGTCGACGTCGTTCAACGCGCGGAACTGCACGTCGTCGAGCGAGTCGAGGCTCACGGTGACGCGCCGGAGGCCGGCGTGCGCGAGCTGGTGTGCCTTCAGCGGGAGGAGTGAGCCATTGGTCGTCAGCGTCAGATCGACGTCGAGCTCGGCGAGCTGCGCGATCAGCCGCTCGAGGTCGCGGCGGACGAGCGGCTCGCCGCCCGTGATGCGGATCTTGCGGAC
>DATAUN010000075.1:0-5552 GCA_036268235.1 Gaiellaceae bacterium | reverse complement strand
CCCGGTGCGCACGCTCATGAACGCGACGTGCTTCCCGTCCGGCGACACCGCAGGCGCAGAGTCGAAGCCACCCGACGAGCGGCTCAGGTCAATCGGCGCCTTGCCCGGCTGCGCGACGTAGATGTGCCCCGCGAACGCGGCGCCATCGTTCGCCGAGAAGACGATGCGGCCGGCGACGCTCGGCGTTGAAGCGCCGGCGCCGGTCGCGACGGCGGCGACGAGCAGGGCCGTGGCGGCGATCGTGAGCTTGAGCACAGGCGGACCGTACGCCGGAGTCGTGACCGAACCGTTAGCTCAACGTGCGGGACTTCCGACCCGCACGCCGTCGGCGTAGCGGCGGAGCTGCGCGAGCAGCGCCCGCAGACGAACGAGGTCGTCGCCGGCTCCGTCGAGCCGCTTGGCGAGGGTGGAGAGCTCGCGCGCCTTCTTCGCCGTATCCCCGCGCTGGATCCCCTGCGCCAGCTCGGCGAGCTGCCGCTCGAGGCGCAACCGCTCGGCCTCGAGCGAGAGCGCCTGGGCATAGCCGTCCGTGAGCGTCCGCTCGATGCGGTCGAGATCACGATCGGAGCTCGTGATCAGGTCCTGGATCTTCTCGATCAATTCTGTCATCGCGTGCGGAGGCTTCCCCCCGAGGCGATTCTTCGGCCGGGGCCTCACTCGGGCAAGGGCCGCGCGACCCATCTTCCGCCGGCGCCGGACCCAGCCCGCCGCGGCCTCGGTCACAATGGCCCCGTGCGGAGAGGGCTACTCCTGCTCGCGGTCGTGTGCGCGCTCGCTCCGGCCTCGGCGGCCGGCGGCGCCCTGCCGCTACCGACGAGGCTCGCAGACGCCCTCGCCGTGCGCGGCAACTCGACCGCCGCATCGGGCGCGGTCGCCATCGATCTCGCGACGGGCAAGGTGCTGTTCGCGCGCCACCCCGACCTGCCGCTTGCGCCCGCCTCGAACGAGAAGCTGACCGTGACGTTCGCCGCGTTGCGGGAGCTCGGAGCCGACTACCGCTTCAGCACGGAAGTGCTCGCGACGGGAGCGCAGACCGGCGCGGTGTGGCACGGCAACGTCTACCTCAAGGGCTTCGGCGACCCGACGCTGCGCGGCCTCGAGCTCAGCCGGCTGGCGGCGCAGCTCGCGCACCTCGGCATCAAGCGCATCGACGGCCGCGTGCTCGCCGACGAGTCGTGGTTCGACTCCGTGCGGACAGCGCCAGGGTGGAAGGCGTCGTTCTACGTCAACGAATGCCCGCCACTCTCGGCGCTCGTCGCAAACGACGCGGTGTACGAGGGCCACGTCGCGCTCGATCCGGCCGTCGCCGCGGCGTCGCTCTTCCGGAAGCTGCTGCATGTGCACGGGATCGCCTCCGGCGCGGTCGGCAGCGGGCGCGCGCCCGACTCTGCGGACTCGCTCGCGATCGTCAATTCAGAGCCGCTGCGGGCGATCGTCGCCGACATGGACCGCAACAGCGACAACTTCATCGCCGAGATGCTGCTGAAGGATCTCGGCGCGCAGATCGGCGGCGCCGGCACGACGGCGGCGGGCATCGCGGTGGTCCGCGCCGATCTCGCGTCGGCGGGCATCCCGCTCACCGGTGTCAAGCTCGCCGACGGGTCAGGGCTGTCGCTCCTCGACCGGGTGACGGCGCGCGCGGTCGCGACGCTGCTGCTCGACGCCTGGAACGACCCGGTGCTGCGTCCGCTGTTCTGGCAGGCACTGCCCGTCGCGGGCGTCAGCGGAACGCTCGAGGACCGGATGGGCTCGTCTCCCGCGCGCGGCAACGTGCGCGCGAAGACGGGCACGACCGATCTCGCCTCGGCACTCTCCGGCTACGCGGGCACGCGCTACGTCTTCGCGGTGCTCCAGAACGGCTGGCCGGTCGAGGACACGCCGGCGCGCAAGGCGCAGGACCGCTTCGCGACGGCGCTCGCGTCAGCGGCCGAGCAGTTGCAGTAGGTCGGCCTCCGTCAGCAGGGGCACGCCCGCCTTCTCCGCCTTCGCGACCTTCGAAGCGCCCGGGCTCTCGGCGACGAAGACGCCGGTCGTCTTCTTCGACACTCCGTCGGAGACCTTCGCGCCGAGCGCCTCCAGTGCGGACTGCGCGTCCTCGCGCGACATCGATTCGAGCGTGCCGGTGATCGCGTACTGGTTGCCGGTCAGCGGCCCGACGACCGGGCGATCGTCCTCGTCGGACTCGAAGCGCAGGCCGAGTGCGCGCAGCTCCTCGACGAGCCGCCGGTTTTCCTCGTCGGCGAACCACTCGACGACGGCCTCGGCGCGGTCGGGGCCGAAGCCCTCGACCTCCGCGACCTCTTCGGGCGTCGCCGCGAGCAGCGCATCGACACTGCCGAAATGACGCGCGAGGTTCTGCGCGAGCACCCAGCCGATCCCCGCGATGTTCAGCCCGAGCAGGACGCGTGAAAACGGCACCCGCGTTCGCGACGCCTCGATCTGCTCGATCGCGTTCGTGGCCGAGATCTCGCCGAAGCCGTCGAGCTCCAGCAGCTGCTCCTTCTGCAGGCGATAGAGCTCGGGCAGCGAGCGGACGAGGCCCTGCTCCCAGAGCACCCGGATCGTCTGCTCGCCGACGCCCTCGATGTCGGCCGGCCCCTCGACCCAGTTGATCAGCGTCTCGAGCCCGCGCGAGGGGCACGCGCGGTTCGGGCAGCGGTGCATCACCTCGCCTTCCGGCTTCACGATCTCGGTGCCGCAGAGCGGGCAGTGCGTCGGCATCGCGAACCGCTTCGTCCCCTTGCGGTGCGCGCCAGCGGGGCCGACGATCTGCGGGATCACGTCGCCGGCGCGCTGCACGACCACGTCGTCGCCTTCGCGGATCTCCTTGCGGTTGATGTCCTCTTCGTTGTGGAGCGTCGCGCGCGAGACGGTGACGCCACCGACCTCGACCGGCGAGAGGATCGCCCACGGGTTGAGCGCACCGGTGCGACCGACGCGGATCATGATCTTCTCGAGCCGCGTCGTCGCGGTCATCGGCGCCCACTTGTACGCGCGCGCCCAGCGCGGCCGCTGGTGCAGTGCGCCGAGTCGGCGCTGCTGGCCGTAGTCGTCGACCTTGATCACGATGCCGTCGATCTCGTAGTCGAGCTCGGCGCGGCGGCGCTCCCATTCGCGGCATGCGTTCGCGACGGCCTCGATCGACTCGTGCCGCTCGGCGAACGGGTTGATCGGGAAGCCGTGGGACTTGAGCCACTGGAGCGTCTCCCAATGCGAGGCGAGGGTCACTCCTTCGTGCGCGCCGACGCCGTACGCCCAGAAGGAGAGCGGACGGCTCGCAGTGATCGACGAGTCCTTCTGGCGCAGCGACCCGGCCGCGGCGTTGCGCGGGTTCGGCGTCGGCTTCTTGTCCTCGGCGACGAGCCGCTCATTCAGCTCGCGGAAGCCGGACAGCGGCATGTACACCTCGCCGCGCACCTCGATCAATGCCGGTGCGTCGTCGCCGTGCATTCGCAGCGGAATCGCGTTGATCGTGCGCAGGTTGACGGTTACGTCCTCGCCGACCTCGCCGTCGCCGCGCGTCGCGCCGCGCGTCAGGAGACCGTTCTCGTAGGTGAGGTTGATCGCGAGACCGTCGATCTTCGGCTCGAGGACGTAGGCGACGGGGTCGTCGCTGTCGAGTCGCTTGCGGACGTCCTCGTGCCACTTCAGGACGGACTCCTCGGTCGTCACTTTCTCGAGCGAGCCCATCGGCGTCAGATGACGGACCTTCTGGAACTTGTCCGAGGGCGGCGCGCCGACGCGTTGTGTCGGCGAGTCGGGCGTCACGAGCTTGGGATGCGCGCGCTCGAGCGCGACGAGCTCGTCGTAGGCGCCGTCGTAGGTCGCGTCGTCGACGGACGGTTCGTCGAGGACGTGGTACTCGTAGAGCCAGCGGCCGAGGAGCTGACGAAGCTGCGCCGCGCGCGCCTCAGACGAGGCCAAGGAGCTCCTCCGCCTGGTGGATCACAACGTCTGCGTCGGTGAGCTTGTCGGCGGTGTGGATGCGTCCCCACGAGACGCCGATCGCGTAGAGACCCGCGGCCTTCGCGGCCTGCATGTCGAACGGCGAGTCGCCGACGTACGCGGCGTCGCGCGGCTCGGCTCCCATGCGCTCGAGCGCGAGCAAGAGCGGCGCCGGGTGCGGCTTGTGCTCCGTGGTCTCGTCGCCTCCGACGACCACGTCGAAGAAGTGCTCGATCGGCAGCCTTGCGAAGGCGAGGTCGACGGTCGCGCGGCGCTTCGCCGTGACGACGCCGAGGCGGTGACCGCGGTCCTTCAGCGCGTCGAGCACCTCGTCCATGCCGGCGCAGGTGGAGATCGTGTCGTGCAGCGGCTCGTTGTGGGCGCGGTAGACACGCACGAGCTCGTCGACGCGGTTCGGGTCGAGCTCCTGCATCTGCGCCTCGAGCCCAGGCCCACCGACGGCCGCGAGCAGCTGCGCGTCGGTGTAGTCGCCGCCGAGCACCGTCTCGGCAGCGTGCCGCATCGACGCGAGGATGATCGCGCCGGTGTCGATCACCGTGCCGTCGAGATCGAAGAGAACGACCGGGTAGCGCACGCGTTCGATCGTAGCGAGCACCTTGCGCGCGATTCCCCCCGCGTGGCGCCGCGAGACACGGCCGTTGCAAACGGGGTCTGACCCCGCTCATGGCCGTTTTGGGTGGGGAGCGCCGGCTGACAGGGTCAGGTGGGGAAGAAATGTTGCACTATCGGCACAGGTCCGGGACACGGCTCAATAGGTCACGCCCACGAGGTACAGGCCGTGTGGCGGGGCGGTGGCGCCCGCCTCCTGGCGGGGGCGGCCCTCGACGAGGGCCGCGACGTCGCGGCCCTCGAGCATCGTCCCGACGAGCGTGCGCACCATGTGGCGCAGGAACGAGTCCGCGGTGATCTCGAACGCGAGCACGTCCTCGTCGAGCTCGAGCCAGCGCGCGGTCTCGACGACGCGCGTGAACAGCTGGTGCTGCGTTTCGGCCGGCGTGAACGCGCGGAAGTCGTGCTGCCCGAGGAGCACGTGCGCATTCCCGTTCAGCGTCTCGAGGTCGAGCGGGCGCGGCCACCACAACGATCGCCGCGCCTCGAGCGCCGACCGCTTGCGCCGCCGCCAGATGCGGTAGCGATAGGACCGCGCCCGGGCGTGGAAACGCGCGTTGAACTCGTCGCCCGCCTGCTCGGCGGCGGCGACGGCGACGTCCTCGGGCAGGACGGCGTTCAGCGCCTCGGCGGCACGTTCGACGGGCGGCCCGCCGACGACCTTCGCGGAGACGACGTTCGCGAGCGCGTGCACACCTGTGTCGGTGCGGCCGGCGACCACGAGCTCGTCGACCGAGTCGTAGAGCTCGCCGAGCGCGCGCCGCAGCTCGCCCTCGACTGTCCGCGCATCGGGCTGGCGCGCCCAGCCGCGGAACCCTGTGCCGTCGTACTCGAGCGTTAGCTTCACTCGCACGTCAGGCACTCCTGACCGCAGTTGTACGGCGTTCCTGATGCTCTAGTCACTTGGCAACAGTTGGTTATACTCTAAACATGTCCGACGAGCACAGCGTCCTGCTGCAACGGGCCCAGCCTGCGAT
>DATAUN010000074.1:0-6997 GCA_036268235.1 Gaiellaceae bacterium | reverse complement strand
ATCGGCGGCATGTACCTGCTCATGTTCAACGGCCCGTACGGGATCGTCGACCAAGGCCTCGGCCTGCTGCACATTCCCGAGCCGTACTGGCTCACCGACCCGAACTGGATCAAGCCCGGCATCGCCGCGATGCTCGTCTGGCAGGTCGGCGCCAATACCGTGCTCTACCTCGCGGCGATCAAGAACGTGCCGCAGCAGCTGTACGAAGCAGCGTCGATCGACGGCGCGTCCGCGTGGCGGCGCTTCAAGGACGTGACGCTGCCGATGATCAGTCCGACGCTCTTCTTCACGTTCATCATCCTCACCGTCTACGGGCTGCAGGTCTTCGACCAGATCTACACCGCGTTCTACAACCCGAGCAACGCGAAGATCTCGTCCGATACGTCGCTGATGTACGTGATCTACCTCTTCCAGCAGGCGTTCAGCTACCTGCACTTCGGCTTTGCCTCTGCGATGGCGTGGCTGCTGTTCGGGATCATCATGGTGATCACCGGGGTCCAGATCCTCGTCAGCAAGCGCCTCGTCTACTACGAAGGCGAGCAGCGATGACGAGCATTTCGCCCGAGCGCGCCGGCGTGCCGACGCCGGACATCCCGCCGGTCACGCTCGGACCGGAGCGGTCCGGCTGGCGCCGCCTGTCGGTGATCAAGCAGCTTCCGTTCGTCGTCCTGCTCGCTGCGTTCAGCATCCTCTTCATCTACCCGTTCCTCTGGCTCATCAGCGCTTCGCTGAAGACGCGCGGCGAGGTGTTCGACAACAAGCTGATTCCGTCGACGTTCGCCTTCCACAACTACGTCAAGATCTGGCAGGTCGCACCGGTCCTCAGCTGGTTCGCGAACAGCATGTACATCTCGATCCTTGCGGCGCTGCTCGTCACGTTTGCGAGCGCGCTGACGGCGTTCGCGTTCGCCTACTTCCGCTTCCCATTCCGCAACCTGCTCTTCGGCTGCGTGCTCGGGACGATGATGCTGCCGGGCGTCGTGACGATGATCCCCGTCTACCTGATCTGGCACCACATCGGCCTTTCGAGCTCGCAGATCCCGCTCTGGGCGCCGAACCTGTTCGGGAGCGCGTTCTACATCTTCCTGCAGCGGCAGTTCTTCATGGGCATCCCGCGCACGTACTTCGAGGCGGCGCGCATGGACGGCGACAACTACTTCTCGATGTTCTGGCGCATCGCGTTGCCGCTTGCGAAGCCGGCGCTGATCGTGACCTTCCTCTTCGAGTTCAAGGCGAAGTGGAACGATCTGATGACGCCGCTGATCTACCTGCACGGGTACCACCAGTACACGATCCCGCTCGGCCTGTACGACCTGCTCGGCGTGTATTCGCCGTCGGCGGGCGGCAGCGGCGACTACGAATGGATCATGGCCGCGTTCGTGATCTCGACGGCGCCGTTGCTGCTGATCTTTGCGTTCGGCCAGCGGTACTTCGTACGCGGCATCACCCTGCAGGGCTACAAGGGCTAGTCGTGGGCGACGGCACGTCGACGCCTGTCCTCGCACTGGACATCGGCGGGACCAAGATTGCTGCGGGCGTCGTCGACGCCGCCGGCGAGACGCACTCCTTCCTCGTGAAGCCCAGCCGCACCGAGCTCGGCGTCGACGCAGTGCTCGAGGATCTCTTTGCGCTCGGGCGCAGCGCCGTTGCGGAGTCCGGCATCCCGTGGCATGCCATCGAGGCAATCGGCATCGGCTGCGGCGGGCCGCTCGACGCGGAGCGCGGCGTCCTGCTTGCGCCGCCGCACCTACCGGGCTGGCGCGACGTCCCGGTGATGGCGCTCACCGAGAGCGAGTTCGAGCGGCCGGTCGTGCTCGAGAACGACGCGACCGCTGCTGCGGCCGGCGAGCATCGCTGGGGCGCCGGCGCCGGGACGCGCCACATGGTGTACCTGACGATCTCGACCGGTGTGGGCGGGGGCGTCGTCGTCGACGGGAACCTGTTTCGCGGCGCAAGCGGCAACGGCGGCGAGCTCGGTCACGTCACCGTCGACTGGCGGGGACGCCGATGCAAGGGCTGCGGCCGGCGCGGGTGCCTCGAGGCGTACGTCTCGGGCACGTCGATTGCCGAGCGCGCGCTCGAGGCCGGGCTCGCGTTCACGAGCGCCGAAGCGGTGACCGCCGCTGCGCGCGCGGGCGATCCAGGCGCGGTTGCATTGTGGACGGAGACGGTCGACGCGCTGTCGTGCGGGCTGACCTCGATCGTCAACCTGTTCGAGCCGGAGCTCGTCGTGCTCGGCGGGGGCGTCACCCGCTCCGGGGAGCAGCTGCTCGATCCCGTCCGCACCTCGGTTCGTGCGGGAGCAATGCGCCCCATCGGCGAGGAGGTGGACGTCGTTCTCTCCGCCTTCGGCGACCAGGTCGGAGTGGTGGGCGCCGCCGCAATCGTCTACGAGCGCGCAGCGTTGGGGAACGTGCAGGCGAATGGATGAAGCCCGGCGGGCGATCGCCGACCATCGCGCACTCGCCGAACGCATCGAGGATCTCCTGCCTGAGGTCGAGGCGGCCGTCGCGGCGCTGATCGGGTGCTACGAGCGCGACGGACGGGTCTACACACTTGGGAACGGCGGCAGCGCCGCGGACTCCCTCCACTTCGCGGAGGAGCTCGTCGCGCGCTTCCGGCGCGAGCGGCGGCCGCTCGCCGCGCAGTCGCTCGCCGCCGACCCGACGGCGATCACCTGCATCGGGAACGACTACGACTTCGACGACATCTTCGCGCGTCAGGTCCGTGCATTTGTGCGGCCGGGCGACGTCGTCGTCGCGTTCACGACGAGCGGCAAGTCGCCGAACGTCGTGAAAGCGGTTGCGGAGGCACGTGTGGCGGGGGCCACCGTGGTGCTGTTCGGCGGCGGGCAGGGATTGCCCGCCGCCGAACATGCGGACGTCGCGCTCGTCGTGCCCTCGTCGGACACGGCGCGCGTGCAGGAGATGCACGTCCTGCTGCTGCACGTGATCCTCGACGAGGTCGATCGTTGGGCGGCGTCATGAGCGCTGAGAGCCGCATCCTCCACATGATCGGGAACGCGCACATCGACCCGGTGTGGCTCTGGCAGTGGCCGGAGGGCTACCAGGAGGTGCGCGCGACGTTCGCGTCCGCGCTCGAGCGGATGGACGAGAACCCGGACTTCATCTTCACGCACACGTCGGTGCTCTTCCTCGCGTGGGTCGAGGAGAGCGATCCGGAGCTCTTCAGCCGCATCCGTGAACGGGTCGCCGAGGGCCGCTGGCAGATCGTCGGCGGCTGGTGGATCGAGCCCGACTGCAACATCCCCGCCGGCGAGTCGTTCGTGCGGCAGGGTCTCTACGGGCAGCGCTACCTGCTCGACCGCTTCGGCATCACGGCGACGACCGGCGCGAACCTCGACTCCTTCGGGCACAACGCGTCACTGCCGCAGATCCTGCGCCGCAGCGGCCTGGACTCGTACGTCTTCCTGCGCCCCAAGCCCGACGAGAACTCCCACCTCCCAGGGCCGCTCTTCCAGTGGGAGGCCGCGGACGGCTCGCGCGTGATCGCGTACCGCATCCCGCACGAGTACTGCGCGCCGCGCGACGATCTCGGCAACCACGTCGAGCGCTCGCTCGAGACGCTGCCGGCAGAGCTCGGCGAGCTCGCCGTCTTCTACGGCGTGGGCAACCACGGCGGCGGGCCGACGAAGGCGAACCTCAAGTCGATCGAGGAGATCGGCGCGCGCGACGGGCTGCGGCTCGAGCTGAGCTCGCTGCGCCGCTTCTTCGACGCGATCGACGGCACCGAGCTGCCGACGTGGCGCGGCGACCTCCAGTACCACGCGCCCGGCTGCTACACGACGCACTCCGGGATCAAGCGGTGGAACCGGCGCGCGGAGAACCTGCTGCAGCGCGCGGAGAAGTGGAGTGTCGTCGCAGACGCGCTCGGCGCACAGCCGTACCCGCTGCGCGAGCTGTCCGAAGCGTGGCAGCTGCTGCTCTTCAACCAGTTCCACGACACGCTGGCCGGGACGTCGATCGAGCCGGCCTACGAGGACGCGCGCGACCAGATCGGGCACGCGACGTCGCTCGCCGCGCTCGCATTCAACCGCGCGGCGCAATCGCTCGCGCGGCAGATCGCGATCCCGCACGAGGAAGGGACGCACCCGATCGTCGTCTTCAACCCCCATCCGTGGCGGCTCGAGGCCGACGTCGAGCTCGAGTACAACTGGCTGACCGCCGAGGGTGTGCGCCTGACGGATGCGGACGGCGATCCTGTGCCGCTCCAGCAGACGCGGTCGCTGACGACGATGAGCGCAAACCGCGCGCGGCTCGTCTTCCCGGCCGACGTGCCGGCGCTCGGGTATCGCGTCTACACGATCCGCACCGGCTCGGATGAAGGCGGCTCGATCGCCGCGACGGAGACGACGGTCGAGAACGCACACGTGCTGCTCGAGCTCGATCCGGGGACCGGACGCATCGCGCGGCTCGTGCACAAGGCGAGTGGCGTCGACCTCGCGGGCACGGGCGCGCACGCGAGTGTCGTGAACGACGTCTCCGACACATGGGGTCACGACGTGATCGCCTACGACGACGTCGCGGGCGAGTTCGAGTGCTACTCGGTGTCGCTCGTCGAGAACGGGCCGGTGCGCGCGGTGCTACGCGTCGTGAGCGTCTTCGGCGCGTCGCGCCTGCGCGAGGACTACATCCTCGGCGCGGACGCGAAGCACGTCGACGTTGTCGTCACGCTCGACTGGCACGAGCAGCTCAAGCTGCTGAAGCTGCGCTATCCGACAAGCGTCGAGGACCCGCGCGCGACGTTCGAGTCGCCGTACGGCCACCTCGAGCGGGAGACGTCGGGTCACGAGGATCCCGGTCAGACGTGGGTCGACGTCTCGGGCGGCGGCCGTGGACTGACCGTGATCAACGACGCGAAGTCCGGCTACGACGTGCGGGGCGCAAACCTCGGCATCAGCGTCGTCCGTTCGCCCGTGTGGGCGTGGCACGACCCGCGCGAGCTCGAGCCGAACGGCGACTTCGAGTACATGGACCAAGGTCGCCAGCGCTTCCAGATCAGGCTCGTCCCGCACGCGGGCGACTGGCGCGAGGCGAACGTCGTGCGCTTCGCTGCCGAGCTGAACCAGCCCGCGTTCGCGATGTTCGAGAGCTACCACGACGGGCCGCTGCCCTCGCAGGAGTCCTACGCCGACGACGGCGGCGGATCGGTCGTCGTCACAGTCGTCAAGGGCGCCGAGGACGGTGACGCATACGTCGTGCGCTGCTATGAGACCGCCGGCTGCGACGCGGCTGCGACGATCGCGTTCCTCGGCCGCGCGATCGAGGTCCGGCTCGGCGCGAACGAGATCAAGACCGTCCTCGTCCCGCGCGACCCGGCGCAGCCGGTGCGCGAGACGAACCTGCTCGAGCGGTGATCCCGCTCGACGGCGACTGGCAGCTGCGCGGCTGCCTGGGCGACGAATGGCGGTGGCACGTCGGCCCGGAGAAGCCGTGGGACGCGCCGGGCTGGCTCTCGGCGCGCGTCCCAGGCAGCGTCCTCGACGACCTCGTGCGCGCCGGCGAGGTCCGGAGCCCCTACCACGAACGCGACAGCCGGCTCGCCGAATGGGTGCCCGAGCGCGCGTGGGTGTACCGCTGCCGCTTTCGCGCCGAGCTGCCGACGCTTCGCTTCGAGGGAGTCGACTTCGCGTGCACCGTGCTCGTCGACGGGCGGGAGGTCGCTGCGCACGAAGGGCTCTTCGCTCCCTTCGATGTCGACGTCAGCGTGTTCGCCGACGGCGCCGAGCATCTGCTCGCGGTGGTCGTCCACCCTTCGCCGCCGAGCGAGCCGCAGGTCGGACGCACGTCGCACGTGCGCGTGCACAAGCCGCGCATGAACTACGGCTGGGATTTCTGCCCGCGCCTCGTGCACCAGGGGATCTGGCGGCCGGTCGCGCTCGTCGACGCGCCCGAACGCTTTCCCGTCGTCTCGCTGAACGACGGCGTCGGCACCGTCGAGATCGACGACGAGGTCGTGCTGCGCGTCGAGCAGCCCGAGCTCTGGTGGCCGAACGGCCTGGGCGAGCAGCGGCTCTACGAGGCCGACGGCTTTCAGGTCGGCTTCCGCACGCTCGAGCTCGACGGCTACCGGCTGATCGTCAACGGCCGTCCGATGTACATCAAGGGCTGGAACTGGTGCCCGCTCGACCCGCTGTACGGCGTGCCGCGGCCTGCGAAGCTCGAGCGGCTGCTGCGGCTCGCGCGGGACGCGAACGTGAACCTGCTGCGCGTGTGGGGCGGCGGCCTGATCGAGACGACGGAGTTCTACGAGCTCTGCGACCGCTTCGGGATCCTCGTCTGGCAGGAGTTCTCGCAATCGAGCAGCGGCATCGAGAGCGTGCCCGCGACCGACGACACGTTCGTCGAGACGATGCGCGCCGAGGCGCGCGCGATCGTGCCGCGCCGCCGCCGCCATCCGTCGCTTGCGCTCTGGTGCGGCGGCAACGAGCTCGCGGGCAAGGAAGAGGGCCGCTCCGACGACGTCCCGCTCGACGACTTCCATCCGGTGCTCGCCGCGCTGCACGAGATCGTGCGCGAGCTCGATCCGGGACGTGGCTGGCTGCCTACGTCGCCCTCGGGGCCGCGCTTCCTGAACCGCCTCGACGTGATCGCCGAGGATCCCGACGGCCAGCACGACGTGCATGGACCGTGGGAGCACCAGGGGCTGCGCGACCACTACGCGCTCTACGACGCGGGAACCGCGATCCTGCACAGCGAGTTCGGCGTCGAGGGAATGACGAACCGCGCCGCTCATGAGCAGCTGATCGACGAGCCTAACCGCTGGCCCGCCGACCGAACGAACCCGGTGTACGAGCATCTCGGCGCGTGGTGGAACAACGCGCCGCTCGTCCAGCGGTGCTTCGGCGGCCTGCTCGACGATCTCGAGACGTTGCGCCGCGCGTCGCAGTGGCTCCAGTACGACGGGCTGCGCTACGCGGTCGAGGCGAACATGCGCCGTGAGCCTCGCTCGAGCGGCGTCATCCCCTGGCAGTTCA
>DATAUN010000073.1:0-3672 GCA_036268235.1 Gaiellaceae bacterium | reverse complement strand
ATCACCTCGCGGAAGACGAGCCCCTCGATCTCGGCGTCGCGCGGTTCGCTCTCGAGCACGGGCCGCAGCCCTTCGAGCGCGAGGCCGATCGCGTTCACGCCGAGCCACGGACGCGCCGAATGCGCCGAGCGCCCCTCGAACACCACCGTCGCGTTCAGGTTGCCGAGACAGCCGAGCTGCAGCGTGTTGTCGGTCGGCTCGAGGCACACGACGAGCTGCGCCTCGTCGACGAGCGCCGTTCCCTCGAACACAGCCGGCAGCGGGTTCTCAGCCGGGCCGAGCTCCTCGCGCGGGAAAAACAGGAATGCGACGTCGTACGCGAGGTCGGTCTCAGCGGCCCAGCCCGCGAGCTCGATCATCACCGCTAGACCGCCCTTCATGTCACTCGCGCCGAGCCCGACGACGGACCCGTTCTCGATCCGGCCGGGAAGGTTCCCCTGCGCTGGCACGGTGTCGGTGTGCCCGGCGAGCAAAACCAGCGGCTTGCCGGAACGCCGGGCGAAGATCACGGATTCGCCGTCGTCGAAGGCAGGGTCGAGCGGCACCTGGGCCCGGACGTAGGCGTAGAGATCGGCTTCGCTCCGCGATTCCGAGGCGATGTTGACGAGGTCCAGGGTGCGCTCTGCCAGTGCCATACTGAACCGATGATTCCACGTAACCCGGAGCCGGAGCGCGGCTTCGTTCTCGCCGTGCTGGCTCAGGGTGTCGATGCCGAGGACGAGCTCGCAGAGATCAACGAGCTGGCACGTACCGCGGGGGTCGACCCGATCGGCGCGGTCGTCCAGCATCGCGCCCGGCCCGCGCAGCGAACCTACGTCGGTAAAGGGAAGCTCGACGAGCTCAAGCAGCGCTTCAAAGACGCGGGCGCCGAGTCCCTGCTCGTCGACGACGAGCTCGATCCGTCCCAACAGCGCTTCCTCGAAAACGCGCTCGATACGCGCGTGATCGATCGCACGCAGCTGATCCTCGACATCTTCGCGCAGCACGCGACGAGCGCCGAAGGCAAGCTGCAGGTCGAGCTCGCACAGCTCGAGTACAACCTCCCGCGCATGCGCGGCATGTGGCAGCACCTCGAGCGCCTCGGTGGCGGCGTCGGCACGCGCGGCCCCGGCGAGTCGCAGCTCGAGTCCGACCGTCGGATGGCACGCCGCCGCATCTCGGTGCTGCACCGGCGCCTGAAGGAGATCGAGAAGCAGCGCGCGACGAGACGTCAGGAACGTCAGCGCACGGAGACGCCGACGATCGCGCTCGCGGGCTACACGAACGTCGGCAAGTCGACGCTCCTGAACGCGCTCACCGGCTCCGACGTCTCCGTCGAGAACCAGTTCTTCCATACGCTCGATCCGACGACGCGCGCGTTCGAGCACGAGGGGCGCCGCTACCTCGTGACCGACACTGTCGGGTTCATCCGCCGCCTGCCGCATCATCTCGTCGAGGGCTTCGCATCGACGCTCGAGGAGACGCTCGTCGCCGACGTCGTGCTGCACGTCGTCGATGCGTCCGCCGGCGACGACGAGCAGGACCGTCAGCGCGAGGCCGTCGGCGACGTGCTGCACGAGATCGGCGCAGCGCAATTGCCGCTCGTGCTCGTGCTGAACAAGATCGACCGCGTCGATCCGCTCGGACGACGACGGCTCGCGAACCGCTTCCCGGAGGCGCCGCAGGTCTCCGCGCTGACGGGCGAGGGACTCGACGAGCTGCGCGCCGAGCTCGCGCAGCGGTTCGAGGACCGCTGGGAGCGCGTGCGGCTTCTCGTCCCGTACGAGCAGGGTGCGCGTCTGTCGGAGCTCTATGCGCTCGGCACGCCGATCGAGGAGCGCGAGGACACCGAGCACGGCGTGCTCGTGATCGCGCGGCTGCCGCGGCGCGACCTGCCGCGCTTTGCACCGTTTCTGATCGCGTCGTCCTCGTCGGACTCGCACCGGGAGAGCGCCTGATCGAGGTCCTGGTCAAGAAGGTGCGCGACGGTGCGGTCGTGCCGGTGCGCGCGTATGCGGGCGACGCAGGGCTGGACCTCTCGTCGTGCGAGCGCGTCGAGCTCGCTCCGGGCGAGCGTGCGCTGGTCCCAACCGGGCTGGCGGTCGCGATCCCCGACGGCTACGCGGGCTATGTGCAGCCGCGTTCGGGGCTCGCCACGAAGCACGGCATCTCGATCGTCAACACGCCAGGCCTCGTCGACTCGGGCTACCGCGGGGAGCTGCTCGTGAATCTCGTCAACCACGACCTGGCGGAGCCGTTCGTCGTCGAGCAGGGGATGCGCATCGCGCAGCTCGTGATCCTCGAGATCCCCGAGATCGAGCTCGTCGAGGTGGACGAGCTCCCCGACAGCGAGCGGGCCGAGCGTGGTTTCGGCTCGTCGCGCCACTGATGGAGCCGCGGATCAGAGTCAGCGCGATCCTTCGCTGGCAGGGGCGCGTGCTGCTCTGCCGGCAGGAGAAGCCGGGCAAGGAGTACTGGCTGCTGCCCGGCGGCGGTGTGGACGGAGGGGAGACGCTGATCGAGGCGCTCCGCCGCGAGCTGCGCGAGGAGCTCGGGATCGCCGCGGACGTCCAGTTCGAGGGTCCGGTGGCGATCGTCGACTCGATCGCGCCGAAGTCGACCGTCGCCTCGCGCAAGCACGTCGTGCACATCATCTTCTCGGCGGATCTCTCGCACCGGTCGCTGTCCGACGTCGAGACGAAGGACGCGGCCGTGAAGGGCGCGCGGCTCTTCTCGGACGAGGAGCTCGAGGACGTCGTCGTGCACCCACCGATCACGCGCTTCCTGGAGCGCTGGCAGCCGGGCGACCCGGCTGTCTATTTGGGCGCGCTCTGGGCGCGCTAGTAACAGTCTGTTACAAGCAAAAGGGCCGGCCGAGACGGCGCTCGAGGACTTTGTAACAGTCTGTTACTTGCTCAGAAGCGGCCGCCGCGCGAGCGTGCGCGCGCTGCAGCCACCGTGTGCGCTTCGCGCTCGAGCTCGTCCGGCAGCGGGTCGAGTCGCACCTCGGCGCCCGCGTGCGCGAGCGCGTCCTCGAGCAGCCGGTCGGCGAACCACGGGTTGCGCGGCAGGAGCGGCCCGTGCAGGTATGTGCCGTACGCGCGCAGGCGGCGACAGCCTTCGAAGCCCGAGCGGCCGTCGTTCCCGAAGCCCGAGACGACGCGGCCGAGCGGCTCCGCTTCGTCGTCCAGGATCGTTCGGCCAGCGTGGTTCTCGAAGCCGGCGAGGGTCTGATCCGCCCAGGAGCACTCGAGCAGGACGTCGCCGATCATGCGCCGGTCGCCCGCGACCGTGTGCAGCGGCAGCAGGCCGATGCCCGGCAGCTCGTTGCCGGCGACGTCGACGTAATAGCGGCCGAGCAGCTGATAGCCGCCGCAGACCGCGAGGAACGCGGCGCCGTTCTCGACGGCGTCGACGAGCGGCCCGGCCTTCGCGGCGAGATCGTGGACGACGAGCTCCTGCTCGCGGTCCTGGCCGCCGCCGACATAGAAGAGGTCGATCTCGCCGGCGGGAACCTGATCGCGCATGCCGATTGCGTGCACCTCGAGCTCGTGACCGCGCGCGCGGGCGCGCTCTGCGAGCACCGCGATGTTCCCGCGATCGGCGTAGATGTTCAGGTAGTCCGGGTACAGGTGCCCGACGCGAATCCTCATGCGGCATCTTCCCAGTAGTTCGCCACGTGGCCGCGCGCGG
>DATAUN010000072.1:0-4250 GCA_036268235.1 Gaiellaceae bacterium | reverse complement strand
GAGGGGAGCGTCCGCGGCGAGGATGTTCGCGAGCGCGGCCTGCTCGCTCAGCACGTACTCCCAGACGGGATCGCGAACGCTCGCATGGACAAGCTGCGCGCCCTCGCGCTTCGCGAGCGGTTCGAGCGACGCGAGCCAGGTGCGCTGCTTTTCACCGATCACCTGGGCGGTCCAGCGTGCTGCTGCCGCCGCGTCACCCGAGAACTCGTCGACGTCGAGCACGCCGAGCACCGCGAGGTCGTGGTTGCCGCAGAGCGAAATGGTTGCCCGCTCGCGCACGAGGTCGCAGCACTCGTTCGGTCGCGGCCCATAGCCGACGACGTCGCCGAGGCACCAGAGCTCGTCCGGCGACTCGCGCTCGATCTCCGCCAGAGCGGCCTCGAGTGCGTGAAGATTCCCGTGGATGTCGGAGATGACCGCGACGCGCATGACGAAGGGCGCCACGCTAGCGGCAGCCGCCGTCGTCTGGTGCGGCTGCGCCTGGCTGCTCTGGCGGACGAGCGTGCCGTCGCTGCACCTCTCCGGGCTCGACGAGCGCCGGTACTTCCCGGCGCACTCGCTCGCGCGGGCTCGGAGCTTCTCGAACGGTGAGGACGCGCTCTGGCTTCTGAGCACGATCGCGCGCTTCGTCGCGCTTGCGGTCCTCGTGTGGCGGCTGCCCCGGAGCATCCGGGGCATCGGTCTCGGGCGGGTCGGGAGCGCGGTGATCGCCGGGATGGTCCTGCTCGTGACGCTGTGGTTCGTCGCGCTGCCCTTCGGGCTCGCGGATCTGTGGTGGCAGCACCACTGGGGTCTCGGCCCGTTCGACGCCGGTCAGTGGCTCCTCTCGCAATGGACGACGCTTGGCGCGGAGGTCGTGTCGCTGATGGGTGGGATCTCGCTCGTCGTCTGGCTTGCCGGCCGGTTCCGGCGGTGGTGGCTCGTCGCGGCACCGGTGGTGGTCGTGATCGCGGCGGTCTTCGCGTTCGCCTCGGGCTGGCTCGACGCCGGATCGTCGCACCCGCTTCGGCAACCCGTACTGGCCGCCGACGCAACGCGGTTCGAGCGCCTCGAGCACGTGACCGGCACGCCGATCCGCGTGCAGAACGTCTCCTCGTGGACGAGTCAGGTGAACGCGTTCACGGTGGGCTTCGGGCCGTCGGCTCACGTGATTCTCTGGAACACCCTCCTCGACGGCCGGTTCTCGCGCGGCGAGGTGGACGCGGTGATCGCCCATGAGCTCGGTCATGTGCGGAGCAGGCACATCATCAAGGCGATCGGCTGGACCGCCCTGATCGTCATCCCCGTGCTGTGGCTGCTCGCGCTCGCCACGCGCCGGCGAGGCGGCATGGGCGACCCCTCGAACCTGCCCTACGCGTTTCTCGTCCTCTCCGTCCTGCTGCTCCTGGTCGCGCCCGTCGAGAACTACGTCTCGCGACGGTACGAGGCGGAGGCGGACTGGCGCTCGCTGAACGCGACGCACGATCCGGCCGCGACGACGAAGCTCTTCCAGGGCTTCGAGCGGACGAGCCTCGAGGATCCCGACCCCGGCGTGCTCGACTACCTCTGGCTCGAGAACCACCCGACCCTGATGCAGCGCATCGCGATGGCGCAGGCCTGGCGCGCGCGAAACGGCTAGGGGCGGTCGTCCGTCTCGGGCAGATCCTGGATGCCCTTGACGGTCGTGTACTTCGAGTAGGCGTCCTGCATCGCGGCGAGGAGCTCCTTCATGAACTGCTGCGACATGTTCACCCGCGTGACGACCACACCCGGGACGTCACCCTCCTCGACCTCGTGATCGATGCGCGCGAAGGTGATCGTGAACTCGTAGTCGGAGAAGGTGATGTTCGCGAAGTTCGCGTAGACGCCCGCGAGCAGCGCCGGGTCCATGTGGATGTTGAGCTGCCGTTCCGGCTGGTCGTCCATCCCGCTTGACGATACTAGAGCCGTGACCGCGAAACCGTCTGCAGTCGATCGCCTCGCCGCGCGCGTCAGCGAGGCGCTCGGAACCGAGGTCGCGCTCGAGCGGCCGAAGGATCCAACGCACGGCGACTTCGCCACGAACGTCGCGATGCGGAACGCAAAGCCGCTGGGGCGCCCGCCGCGCGAGCTCGCCGAGGAGTACGCCGCAAAGGCGGTCGAGCTCGACGAGGTGGAGAGCGCCGAGGTCGCGGGACCCGGCTTTCTGAATCTGCGCGTTGTGGACGCCTTCTTCCTCGAGGCGCTCGGTGAGATACACGAGGGCTACGGCGGCGCGTGGATCGAGCAGCCCGAGCACGTGCAGGTCGAGATGGTCTCGGCGAACCCGACCGGCCCGATCCTCGTCTCGCACGCGCGTAACGGCGCCTACGGCGACAGCGTCGCGCGGCTGCTCGCGTTCGGCGGCGACCGCGTCGAGCGCGAGTACTACTACAACGACTCCGGCGGGCAGATGGAGCGCTTCCGGCGCTCGGTCGAGGCGTCGCGCGCGGGCGAGGCGATCCCGGAAGACGGCTATCACGGCGCGTACATCCACGACCTCGCGAAGGTCGAGGGCGATCCGGTTCCGGCAATGCTCACGGCGATGGAGGCGACGCTCGAGCGCTTCCGGGTCCACTTCGACTCGTGGGCGCTGCAGAGCGTCGTCGAGCGCCGGCTCGACGAGCTGCTGCCGCGGCTCGACACCTATGAGCGCGACGGCGCGACCTGGGCGCGCAGCTCGGCCTACGGCGACGACGAGGATCGCGTGCTGATCCGCTCGGCGGAGCACGGGGCCACGCCGACCTACCGCGCCGCGGACGTTCCGTACCTCGTCGACAAGCTCGAGCGGGGCTTCGACCGCGCGATCTACGTGCTCGGCGCCGACCACCACGGCACCAGCAAGTGGTACGAGGCGGTCGCGCGCATGCTCGGGCTCGACCCGAGCCGTGTCGAAGTGCTGCTCTACCAGCCGGTGCACCTGACGAGCGGCGGCGAGCAGACGAAGATGTCGAAGCGGCGCGGCGACGTTGTGTTCCTCGACGACTTCATGGACGAGGTCGGCGTCGACGCTGCGCGCTGGTACCTCGTCAACCGCGGCCCGGACCAGGCGATCGAGATCGACCTCGACCTCGCCGCCGAGAAGTCGCAGAAGAATCCGGTCTACTACGTGCAGTACGCGCACGCGCGCATCGCGGCGATCCTGCGCAACGCGGAGGACGGCCAGGTCGGCGGCGATCCACCCGGCCCACTCGCGCCCGAGGAGAAGGAGCTGATCAAGCGGCTCACAGACTTCCCCGTCACGGTGCGTGAGGCGGCGGAGCGGCGCGGCCCGCAGCTGCTGCCGGCGTATGCGATCCGCCTCGCCGACGACTACCACCGCTTCTACCACGAGTGCCGCGTGCTCGGCGATCCCGCGCAGGCGTTCCGGCTCGGCCTCTGCCGCTCGACGCAGCAGGTGATCGCGCGCTGCCTCGACCTCGTCGGGGTCGACGCGCCTCACCGCATGTAGATCCGCCGCACGATCTCCTCGATGTCCGGTTCCTGGATCTGGAGATCGACCAGCCGCGCCGCACCGGCGACGCGCGCGGTCAGCTCGGCGGCGGAACCGCGGAAGCGCAGCCACTGGCGCGGGCCGTCGATGCGCTCGACGCGCGCGCCCTCCACCTCGAGCGGCGGCGCCGGCTCTTCCAGGTCGACGATCAGCAGCCGCTCGGCGCCGTAGCGCTCCTTCAGCTCCGGGATGCCGCCGTCCCAGATCAGGCTGCCGTGGTCGATCACGAGCAGCCGGCTGCACAGCCGCTCGATGTCGCCGAGATCGTGCGTCGTGAGCATCACCGTGACGCCGTCCTCGCGGTTGATCTCGACGAGGAAGTCCCGTACGCGCTGCTTGGCGACGACGTCGAGCCCGATCGTCGGCTCATCGAGGAACAGCAGCTCGGGTCCGTGCAGCATCGCCGCGGTCAGCTCGCCGCGGATGCGCTGCCCGAGCGAGAGCTGCCGGACGGGCGTGTCGAGGAACGGATCGAGCTCGAGCACGTCGCGGAAGCGCGCGAGCGACGCGCGGTGGCGGTCGGCCGGGACCTTGTAGATGTGACGCAGCAGGTCGAACGAGTCGCGGAGCGGCAGGTCCCACCACAGCTGCACGCGCTGCCCGAACATCGCGCCGATCCGCCGGGCGAGCTCGATGCGGCGGCGAGAGGGATCGAGGCCGGCGACGGAGACGCGCCCGCCCGACGGCACGAGGATGCCGGTGAGCATCTTGATCGTCGTCGACTTGCCGGCGCCGTTCGGCCCGAGATAGCCCATCAGCT
>DATAUN010000071.1:0-46983 GCA_036268235.1 Gaiellaceae bacterium | reverse complement strand
CGGTCGCCGAGGCGATCGCCTGGGCCGAGCTCCTCTCGCCGGTCGAGCAGGTCGACGAGCCGCTCACTGCCGAGGCCGAGGCCGAGCGGCCGACGCGCGCCAAGCGCGCACCGGCGAAGAAGCCGGGGACGCCCGAGGCCGAGGTGGCCGAGGACGAGCTCGTCGAGGACGAAGACGAAGTCGAAGCCGAGGAGGCCGAGGATGACGTCGCCGCCGCCGGCGACGAGACGGCCGCCACGCCGGTGAAGAAGAAGACGCGGCGCGGCTCGCGCGGCGGTAAGAACCGCAGGAAGAAGCCGGCGGTCGCCGCGGCAGCGAACGGCGCCGTTGAGGCCGAACCGGTGTCAGACACCGAGACGGTGTCAGACACCGCCGAAGAGCCCGAGCCCACCGAGGGGCCGGTGATCCACCTTCCGGATCGCGAGCTCGGCGCCGAGGAAAACGGCGACGGCACCGCTCCGCCGAAGAAACGCACCCGTCGCGGCTCCCGCGGTGGCAAGAACCGCCGCAAGAAGCCCGCGGGCGCGGCCACGGCGACCGTCGAGGCCGACGCACCCGAGGTCGAGGACGAGCTGGTCGAGCCGGAGGCTCTCGAAGTCGAGGAGACCGAGGCGCCCGAGCCCGAAGCGCCCGAGCCCGCAGGGCCCGCAGGGCCCGCACAGCCCGCAGAGCCGTCCGCGAACGGCGACGAGGACTGGGGCTACACGCCGATGAGCGAGTGGGGGTTGGACGACAGAGAGCGCTAGTCGCTACACTGGCGACCGCTCGCGGGCCCCGCCCGCGCCTTTCTCATGGAATACGCGATCATCCGTCTCGGTGGAAAGCAGTACCGCGTCCGCGAAGGCGAGACTCTCGTCGTGGACCGCCTCAAGGCCGACGAGGGCAAGACCCTCAGCCCAGACGTCCTGCTCGGCGACGGCGCCGTCACGGCGACCGTGCTTGCGCACCTGCGCGGGCCGAAGATTCGCATCGGCAAGTACAAGAAGCGCACCGGCTACAAGCGCCACAACGGGTTCCGCGCCGCGCAGACGCGCATCGAGATCTCGCTCGGCGGCGCGAAGAAGGCGGCGCCGAAGAAGGCTGCGGCCGCGCCGAAGGCCGAAGCCGCGCCGCAGGTCGAAGCCGCAGCGAAGGTCGAGGCGGCGCCCTCCGAAGAGCACGTCAAGGGCATGCCGCACGGCTTCGAGGAGCTGACCGTCGCGCAGATCGGCGAGGGCGCGAAGACCTGGAACCGGCCGATGCTCGAGGCGGCACTCGCCTACGAGCAGGCGCACGCCGCGCGCAAGGGCGCGATCGCGGCGCTGCAGTCGGCGCTGAAGGCGAAGGAGGCCTAGACCGCATGGCACATAAAAAAGGACTCGGCTCCTCGAAGAACGGTCGCGACTCGAATCCCCAGTACCTCGGGGTGAAGATGTTCGGCGGCCAGGCAGCGGTGCCCGGGAACATCATCGTCCGCCAGCGCGGCACGAAGTTCCGGCCCGGCCCCGGCACGCAGATCGGCCGCGACGACACGATCTTCGCCGTGCGCGCAGGCACGATCGAGTTCCGCACGAGCGGCGAGCGCCGTTTCGTGTCGGTGCAAGAGCCCCAGGCCTAGCCGCTGATGTTCAGCGACCGGGCCCGGATTCACCTCCAGGCCGGGAAGGGCGGCGACGGCGGCCTGTCGTTTCGGCGCGAGAAGTACGTGCCGAAGGGCGGCCCGGACGGCGGCGACGGCGGCCGCGGCGGTGACGTCGTGCTGCGCGCCGACCCGTCGCTCCGCGATCTGTCCGCGTTGCAGCGGCGGCGCCTGATCAAGGCCGGCCGCGGCGGGAACGGCGGCGGTGCGCGCAAGCACGGCGCCGACGGTGACGACGTCGAGGTTCGCGTGCCGGTCGGGACGCAGGTCTTCTCGGAAGACGGCGACCTCGTCGCCGATCTCGCGCATCCGCAGGCGCGCGTCGTGCTCGCGCGCGGCGGCCAGGGCGGGCGCGGCAACGCGCGCTTCGTGTCGTCGACGCGGCAGGTGCCCCGCTTCTCCGAGGTCGGCCCGCCGGGGGACGAGCTCGACGTCGAACTGCACCTGAAGCTGCTCGCGGACGCGGCGCTCGTCGGGTTGCCGAACGCCGGCAAGTCGTCGTTGATCGCCCGTATCTCGAACGCGCGACCGAAGGTCGCCGAGTATCCGTTCACGACGCTGCAGCCGGTGCTCGGCACGGTCGAGGCGCCGGACGGCCGGCAGATGGTCGTCGCCGATGTGCCGGGGCTGATCGAGGGAGCAAGCGAAGGCATCGGGCTCGGTCATGAGTTCCTGGCGCATCTCGAACGCGCGCGCACGCTCGTCCACGTGATCGACGCTTCGCAGCCGCCCGACGATCAGTGGCGCACGATCGACGCCGAGCTCGGCGCGTACGGAGCCGGCCTCGATGAGCGGCCGCAGATCGTCGTGCTGAACAAGATCGATCTCGAGCCCGATCCTGTCTTCACGATCGACGATCCGCGCGTGATCGCCGTCTTCAAGCTCTCGTGCGCGACCGGGGAGGGCATCGACGAGTTCCGCAAGCGCCTCTTCGCGCTCGTTCCCGAGCCGGAGGTGGAGGAGCGCGCGGACGAGCTTGCCGACTACCTCGTCTACCGCCCGGAGCCGAAGGCGCGCACCTGGCGGCTGCTGCGCGTCGAGCGCGGCTTTCGCGTGCTCGGCACGCCGCCGCCGGAGGAGGAGCTCGAGCGCGCGCTCAAGGCGGCGGGCGCGCGGAAGGGCGCGTCGGTCGAGGTGGGGGACGAGGAGTTCGAGCTCGCATGACCGGGCTCTTTGGGGGCGCGTTCGACCCGCCACATCGCGGTCACGTCGAGCTGGCGCGCCGCGCGAAGGAAGAGTTCGGCGTGCCGCAGCTGCTCGTCCTCGTGGCCAAGGACCCGGGCCACAAGCGCGTGACGACGCCGGCGGAGACGCGGCTCGAGCTCGCGCGTGCGGCGTTCCCCGACGACGAGGTCGTCCTCGACGACCACGCGCGCACGATCGACCTGCTGCGCGACCACGCCGAGTGGCAGGACGCGATCTTCCTCGTCGGCGCTGACGAGTTCTGCGACTTCCTCTCGTGGAAGGAGCCCAACGAGGTCCTCGCACGCGCGTTCCTCGGCGTGGCGACGCGACCCGGCTTCCCGCGCGAACAGCTCGAGTCGGTCCTCGCGCAGCTCGACCAGCCCGAACGTGTCCGCTTCTTCGAGATCGCGCCGACCCCGGTCGCCTCGCGCGAGCTCCGCGACACCTTCGCGGACGAGGACGTGCCGTCCGCCGTCGCGGAGATCATCAGGCGCGAGCATCTCTATGCGCACTGACGACGGCTACACTGGAACCGCTTGAGCCCTCTCGAACAAGCACGCCGAATCGCGGCAATTGCCCAGGACAAGCTCGCCCGCGACGTCGTCATCCTCGACATGCAGCCCGTCTGTGCCTACACGGACTACTTCGTCGTGGCCACGGGCGGCAACCCGCGCCAGACGAAGTCGATCTGGGACGAGGTGCACGCGCTGATGAAGCGCGATCACGGCCTGCTCCCGCGGAGCGCCGACGGCGAGCGGGAGGCGAGCTGGATCGTCGCCGACTACATCGACGTCGTCCTGCACGTCTTCACTCCGGACGCGCGCGAGTACTACCGCCTCGAAGAGCTGTGGGACGACGTCCCGCACGAAGCGGTCGGAGCAGCCACGGCTTAAAGAGCCAGCAGACAGACGTTCGTCGCGGCGCTAGCCTTGTTGTCGGTGCTGACGACGGATCAGAAGGGTGTACTTGCTGAGCAGGCAATTGTCTTCGAAGCGCTGCACTACGGCCTGGGAGTGTTCCAACCGCTCGGCGACGAGCGGTACGACCTGATCCTCGACTTGCGGCCGGAGCTCGTGCGCGTTCAATGCAAGTGGGCCGCGAAGCACGGCGATGTCGTCCTGGTCAGGACGCGTCGGTGTCGGCGCGGACCGGAGGGGTTGATCCACCGCAATTACAAGCAGGGCGAGATCGATGTGATCGCTGCGTACTGCGCTGAGCTGCGTCAGTGCTATCTGCTTCCGCCCGAGATGTCGGTCGGCCGTGCACTCGTGCAACTTCGGTTGGCCCCGTCACGGAACAACCAGCAGAAGCTCATCAACTGGGCTCATGAATATGAGTTCGGGGCTACACTTGCGAGGTTCCGGGGGCCCATAGCTCAGCTGGGAGAGCGCCTGCGTGGCACGCAGGAGGTCGGCGGTTCGAGCCCGCCTGGGTCCATCGACGAAAGCCCCTCCACGGGGCTTTCGCTGTTCTAGTCTCCGGGCGGCCGCACGACCGCGCCGCCGTTCGCGCGCTGCACGACGAGCGGCAGCATGCGATCGGAGAGGTAGAGCTCGATCGCGTGCACGGTGTGGTCGAGCAGGCGATCGAGCTCGTTGGCGGCGAACCGGATTCGGAGCGCACAGCGGCCGTCCTCCTCCAACACCTCGGCGTCGAGCCCGTGCGCCGCAAGCGCGGTCGTCAGCTCGTCGCCGATCCCCTGCCGGGGCACGTCGACCGTGATTGTCTCGGGCACGAGTCGTTCTATAACCGGCGAAGCCGAGCGTTACGCATGCCGCCGGAGCAGCCGCAGCGCGCGGGGCTGCGTCACCGGCTCACGGAGCTGCTTGGCGCGGAGCTCGAGCAGCCTCGTCAGGTGCGCCGTCCGCACGAACGGGTCGCGCAGCGCGCACCCGCCGGCGAGCGGCAGTGCAGCGACGAGGCGGCCGTCGACGAGTGCGACGACGAGCCTGCCGTCCGGCACGGGCTCCTCGGAGAGTTCGGCCAGGTCGTCGAGCGCGGGGTCGTCGGAGGGCTTGCAGAGCCGAAGCTCGATCTCGGACGTCTCGATGCGCCGAGCCGGGGCCACGAGCGGCCGGGCTGCAGCGCGCCGAAGGGTCTCGATCCGATCCTGTGTGAACATTCGCCGCATCTCGTAGTCCTGCATGTCCTGCCTCCCTTTGCCATTCGTGTAACCAGTGATACGATGATAGCAGTTACGTAACCCCTGAAGCAAGGTTAATGGTGACAAACGACCATCAATTGATCCTCGATTTCGTGAACACGGTTGACCTGCGTCCCTACCAGGAGACGCTCGAAACCCCGCGCGCCCTCGGCGACTGGCTCGTCGACCGGGGGTTGCTGGAGCCCGGCTCGCGCGTGAGCACTGCCGACCTCGAGGAGGCGAAGCGCGTGCGCGAGGCACTCCGCGACCTGCTCGCGGAGCAGAACGAGATCGCCGTCGACATCGCGCCCGCCGGCGCCGAGCTCGACGACGCGATTTGCCGTGCGAAGCTCGCGCTGCGGTTCGTCGACTGTGAGATGCGTCTCGTCCCCGGCGTCGGCGGCGCTCGCGGCGCGGTCGGGCAGATCCTCGCCGACGTCGCGCGTGCGATGAGCGACGGGACCTGGGAGCGTATGAAGGCCTGCCGCGCCGACGACTGCCGCTGGGCGTTTCTCGACACGGCGAAGAACCGCTCGCGCGCCTGGTGCTCGATGGAGAGCTGCGGCAACCGGGCCAAGGTGAGCGCGTACCGCGCGCGCCACGCCCACTGACGCATTTCACGCTTTCGACACGAAGTCTGCGCAGACACGTAACCGCTCTCCACGTATCGTTGCCTAAAACGGCAACGAAAGGAGAGTCACGTGCGCAAAGTGCTTCTGCTGGTTGCGATCGTCGCGGCGCTCGCCGGCGCAAGTGTGGCCGGTGCCACCACGACGCCGCCCAGCCCGCATGTCGCCTGCGGCCCGACCTGTAACGGCGGGTCGAGCGGATGGACCGGCTGCACGCAGCAGCGGGCGAACCACTCGGCCAGTGTCGCGTTCCTCGTCAGCATCAACCACTACGTCGTCGTGAACTACTGCAAGGTGAACGGGATCATCACGAGCCTCTCGATCGCCGCGCACGGCTGCGACGTCAACGGCCTCATCAGCTGCTCGCCCGGGCCCGCGTGGGTGTCGGGAGGCGGCGTCGGGTCCGGTTGGGCCACGATCGAGGCGCACGCGCTCTGGGTGGTCTGGACGGCACCGATCTCGAACACCGACGTGCTGACGCTCACGATCAGTCCCGGCTAGATGCCACGCCGGCTCATCAGCGCGCTCGCGGTGTGCGTTGCGCTCGGGATCGCGCTGTACCTGCTCGTCAAGTTCCAGATGGGTTGATCTATCGTCGCGGTCGTGGAGCTTCGTCCCACGACCGACGCCGACTTCCCCGCGATGCACGCGATCTTCCTGGTCGCGACCGGCGAGCTCTTCCGCCGGCACTGCTTCGAGCCGCCGACTCCGAGCCTCGAGGCATTTTCCAGCCAACAAGGGCACCTGCTGCTTACCGGTGTCTCGTGCGCCGCCGAGGACGATGGCGCCTTGATCGGGTACGGCACGTCGTGGACGCGCGGCGACGACTGGTTCCTCGCGTCGCTCTTCGTTGCTCCGTCGGCGCAGGGGAGCGGCGTGGGCCCGGCGCTGCTCGACGCCGTCTGGGGCGACGCGCGGCGGCGGCGTACGATCACCGACGCGATCCAGCCCGTCTCGAACGTGCTCTACGCGCGCCGCGGGCTGATCCCGACGACGCCGGTGCTCACGTTCACCGGTACGCCGGGCATCGACGCGCCGGCGCTCGACGAAGCAGACGCCGACATCCTCGCCCTTGACGAGGCGGCGTACGGCTTCGATCGCGTACTCGACCACGCGCTCTGGTCGCAGGTGGCGCGCCGCACGACGTGGGGCGATGCGTACTCGTACGCGTTCCCGAGTGGCGACATCGGCCCGGTCGTCGGCGCGACCCCGGCTGCCGCTGCGCTGGCGCTCGCCGCCGAGCTCGCGCGCGCGACGGGCCCGGTGCGCGTCCGCGTCTTCGGCTCGGCGCCTGAGCTCGTCGAGGTCGCGCTGCGCGCGCAGCTGCGGCTCGGTGCCGTTCCGGGGCTGCTGCTCTGCTCGCGTGACGCGGCGGCGCCGTCGGCGCTGGCGCCGTCCGGCTACCTGCTCTTCTGAGCGAGCTACTGCGGGTCGAGCGCGGGCTCGGCGAGCAGGATGCGCGCCACCGGCCGCGGGAAGTACCAGTTCCAGCGACCGAGCAGCTGCATGATCGACGGCACGAGCAGCGCGCGGATGATCGTCGCGTCGAAGATGACGCCCGCCGAGAGGCCGATCCCGAACTGCTTGATGTCCGTACCGGGGCTCGTCGAGAGGACGAAGAACGCGAGGCACAGCACGAGTGCCGCGCTCGTCACGAGCTTGCCGGTGCGCGACAGGCCGTACGCGATTGCCTTCGACGTGTCGCCCGACTCGTCGTACGCCTCGCGCATCCGGGTCAGCATGAAGACCTCGTAGTCCATCGAGAGGCCGTACAGGAACGCGAAGATCATCAGTGGGATCCACGAGATGATCGCGCCTGTCCCAGGCACGTTCCAGATCGCCTCCGAGCCGTGCCCCCACTGGAAGATGAAGACGACGATGCCGTAGGCGGCGCCGAGCGACACGAGATTCAGCACGACCGCCTTCAGCGGCAGCAGCAGCGAGCGGAACGCGCGCGCGAGCAGGATGTACGTCAGCAGCACGACGAAGAGGAGCACGTACGGGAAGTTGCCGTAGACCGCGTGCACGAAGTCCTCGTTCTCCGCCGCGACGCCGCCGAGCGTGACGCGCAGCCCGGTTGCCGCGGCCGCGGCCGGCAGCACCGTGTGCTGCAGGCGCGAGATCGCCCGCTTCGTGGTCCCCGACGATCCGTCGGCGTTCGGCACCGCCTCGACGATCGCCTTTCCTTGACGCGCCCAGGCGCTCGGCGCGACCGCGCCGTCGACGCCGTCTGCCTTCGCGACGTCCGCCGTCACGCGCGCGATCTTCGCCTTCGTCACGTTCCCTTCGAGCAGCACCTCGTACGGCGTGTAGACGCCTGCGGAGAAGCCGGCGTTCGTCAGCGCGGTGCGGCCGGCGATCGCGTCACCGCCGCCCGGCAGGTCCTTCGCCTGTGCCTGGCTCGGATTGAGCTGCACGCCGGGAATCAACAGCGCGGCGACGATGACGACGCCGATCGCCGCAGTGACCGGCGCGCGCCGGCGCACGACGTTCGCCCACCAGTTCCAGAAGCCGGCTTCGGCGTCGGTGCCTTCGACGATCCGCTTCGGCATCACGCGGCCGCGGTTGATGCGCGTGCCGAGCAGCGCGAGCATCGCCGGCAGCAGCGTGATCGACGCGATCACTGACACCGTGGGAATCAACAGGCCGCCGATTCCGATCGAGCGGATGAACGGCAGCGGCAGGAAGACCATGCTGAGCAATCCGACGGCGACCGTCGAGCCGGAGACGATCACGGAGCGTCCTGCGTGGCGCATCGTCGTGACGACCGCGTCGTCGACCGATTGCCCGTGACGGAGCTCCTCGCGGAAGCGGAAGATGATCAACAGCGCGTAGTCGATCGCGACACCGAGCCCGACGAGGGCGATCAGGAACTGCACGATGATCGACACGTTCGTGATGTACGTCAGCAGCCACACGAGCGTGAACGTGTTGAGGATCGCGGCGATCGCGGTGGCCAACGGCATCGCGACCGCGGGCAGCGTGCCGAAGACGAAGAGCAGGATGACGAGTGCACCGATGCCGCCGATCAGCGTCTCGCCGAGCACCGACGGGCTGCCGTTGCCACCACCTTTGGTTGCCGCTTCGGCGAGCGCGTCGTAGCCCGTCACATGCCCGGTGGCGCCCGGTGGCAGCGCAGCGAAGAGCGCCTTGCGAATGGGGTCGTCTCCGACCGACGAGCTGAAGCCCGGGTTACCGGACGGGAACACCTGCTCGTACGTCGTGTGGTGGTCCTTTGACACGTACAACGAGCTGCCCGTCGTGAAGTACGAACTGGAGCGCGAGTCCGGGCTCGCCTTCGCCGCTGCAGCAAGCGCCTGCTTGACGCCCGCCGTCTTCGTGACGTCGCCGGGAACGGTGACGATCGCCTCGAGCGGCGGCGCCTCGCCGCTGCCGTACGCCTTGAGCGTCCGCTGGTTCGCCTCGTACGCCGAGTAGCCGGGGATCGAGAACGACTGGTACCAGCGCTTCGACACCTGGCTCGCCGAGAAGGCCCCGAAGAGCGTCAACGCGAGCCACACGCCCACGACGAGCTTGCGGTGCCGCAGGACGACATGTGCCAGACGCGTCATCCGTGGCGACTGTACCTGCGGCCCCGGGGTCAGACCGGAGGCAATCCGGAAGCGGAACGGATCTCGTACACTTTGACTCAATGTCGGGCCAAGCGTGGGGCTTTGTCTTCCTGTTCTTCGTACTGAAGATCCCGATCGTCTACCTGGGCGTCGTCGTCTGGTACGCGATCAAGGCGGAGCCCGAGCCGGGCGTCGATCCCGGCGACTATTCGATCTGGCGGCCGTGGCGCAAGACCACCGGCCCGCGTCCGCGCCGCGGCGGCCCGCACGGCACGCGCGACTCCGCCCGGGCTCGTCATGCCCGGCGCGATAGAGTCGCGTCGTGACGCAGACCGCGCGCGAACCGATCAAGCCGAGCGAAGCCGTTGCGGGAATCATCGCCGCAGGCGCGTGCTTCCTCGGCGCGATGGAGCTCTTCTACCGCCCGTTCCGCATGGCGCCCGCCGCGGTGATCCTGCTCCTGATCGCGACCGTCATGAGCGGCCCCGAGCAGCGCATCGTCCGGGTCGGGTTCGCCATCGTCAGCGTCTGCTTCGTCGTCGGCGCCGCGATCCAGATCCTCACGCATCACCCGCTCTACTAGCCCCTCGTCTAGGGGAGAGGACAACTGCATCGCCCCTGGTACAACTAGAGGGGTGAGCACGCACGACGTCGACGGCCTGAATGCCGGCTACGCGCGCGCCCTGCTCGACGAGTACCTCGAGAATCCGGAAGCGGTCCCGTCGGAGTGGCGCGCGCTCTTCGAGAGCGGTGATTCCGCGCTCGTCGCGACGCACCCCGGCATCGCTCGGCTGCTTGAGCAGCTGCCGCACAACGGGAGCGGAAACGGCCATGCCGCTGCGCCGGCACCCGCGGTCGCGGAGCCCGCGCCTGCCGCGGCGCCCGACGCGCAGCTCCTCGGCGGCGTCGCGGCGGCAATGGCGCTCGTCAAGGCGCACCGAACGCACGGTCACCTCGCGGCGCGCCTCGACCCGCTCGGCTCCGAGCCGGTCGGCGATCCGTCGCTCGAGCCGCTGCGCCTCGAGCCGAAGCTGACCCCTGAGCTCCAGGCGCGCATCCCCGCCTCCGTGCTGCGCGTGCACGTGCCGGGCGAGACACTGGCCGACGTCCTGCCGCAGCTCGCGGAGACCTACTGCAGCACGATCGCGTACGAGCTCGAGCACCTCTCCGATCATCAGCAGCGTGTGTGGCTGCGTCAGGCGATCGAGTCCGGCCGCTACCGGCAGGAGCTCAGCCGCGACGAGAAGGTCGCGCTCTTCCGCCGTCTCTGCGAGGTCGAGGGGATGGAGCGCTTCCTGCGCAAGCGGTTCCTCGGGCAGAAGCAGTTCTCGGTCGAGGGGCTCGACGTGATGATCCCGATGCTCGACGAGACGATTGAGCTCGCGGCCGAGGCCGGCGCGCACGACGTCGTCATGGGCATGGCGCACCGCGGCCGCCTCAACGTGCTCGCGCACACGATCGGCATGCCGTACGAGTACATCCTGCGCGAGTTCGAAGGCGAGCGGACGATCGACGCCGTCGCGTCCGATCCCGAGGGCGGCACCGGCGACGTGAAGTACCACCTCTCCGCCGCCGGCACTCGCACGACGACGAACGGGAAGGTCGGCGTGCGCCTCGTCGCGAACCCGAGCCATCTCGAGGCCGTGAACCCCGTCGTCGAAGGGCGCACGCGCGCCGAGCAGACCGACCGCTCGACGAAGAACGGTGCGCACGACCCGTCCGTCGCGCTCGCAGTGCTGCTGCACGGAGACGCCGCGTTCGCGGGTCAGGGGATCGTCGCGGAGACGTTCAATCTGCACGGGCTCGCGGGCTACTCGACCGGCGGCACCCTTCATCTGATCACGAACAACCAGATCGGGTTCACGACCGATCCGAACGAGGGCCGTTCAACGCGCTACTCGTCCGACCTCGCGAAAGGCTTCGACTGCCCGATCGTCCACGTGAACGCGGACGATCCCGAGGCGTCGATCGCGGCCGTGCGGCTCGCCATGGCATACCGCCGCCGCTTCGCACAGGACGTCGTCGTCGATCTCGTCGGCTACCGGCGCTTCGGCCACAACGAGCAGGACGAGGCCGCGTACACGCAGCCGCTGATGGTCGAGCAGATCAATGCGCACCGAAGCGTTCGCGAGCTCTACCAGGAGCGCCTGATCGAAGAGGGCGTGCTGACGCAGGAGGAGGCCGACGGTTTCGTCTCGGAGGTCGAGCAGATGCTCCGCGCGGCGCACGACCGGCTGAAGGCATCGTTCGGCGACGGCGGCAAGGTCGAGCACGACGGCACGATCCCGCCGTCGACGACCGCCGAGGTCGTCACCGCGGTCGCAGCCGACACGCTCGCCGGGCTCAACGAGGAGCTCCTGCACTGGCCGGACGAGTTCACCGTGCATCCCAAGCTCGCGAAGCAGCTCGACCGCCGGCGCACCGCGCTCAGCGAGGGCGGCATCGAGTGGGGGCACGCGGAGTCGCTCGCGTACGCCTCGCTCCTCGTCGACGGCATCCCGGTGCGGCTCACCGGACAGGACGTGCAGCGCGGCACGTTCGCGCAGCGTCATCTCGTGCTGCACGACGTGCACACGAACGAGACGTACACGCCGATGCAGCACCTCGACGAAGCGACCGCGTCGTTCGAGGTCTACAACTCGCCGCTCTCCGAGTACGCATGCCTCGGTTTCGAGTACGGCTACTCGGCCGCCGCGCCCGAGGCGCTCATCCTCTGGGAGGCGCAGTACGGCGACTTCGCGAACGGCGCGCAGATCATCATCGACCAGTTCATCTCGTCGGCGCTGTCGAAGTGGCGCGAGACGTCGCGCCTGACGCTGCTGCTGCCGCACGGCTACGAGGGCAACGGCCCCGAGCACTCGAGTGCGCGTCTCGAGCGGTTCCTGCAGCTCGGTGCGCAGGAGAACATCCGGATCGCGAACTGTACGACCGCCGCGCAGTACTTCCACCTGCTGCGCCGCCAGGCACTCGACGCGCAGGCGCGCCCGCTCGTCGTCGTCACGCCGAAGGGCCTACTGCGCCTGAAGGAGGCAGCCTCGACGCTCGACGACCTCAGCCAGGGCGCGTTCCAGCCGGTGCTCGACGATTCGCGCGAGGACAAGAGCGCCGTGCGCCGCCTCGTCCTCTGCAGCGGCAAGGTCTATTACGACATCGTCGGGCACGAGGCGCGCGCCGCCGGCGCCGACGCGATCGCGGTCGCGCGCATCGAGCAGCTGTATCCGTTTCCGATCGAGGCGACGCACCAGCTCGTCGCGTCGTATCCGTCGCTCGAAGAGGTCGTGTGGGCGCAGGAAGAGCCGCAGAACATGGGGCCGTGGCGCTCGATTCGCCACCGCCTCGAGGAGGCGGCAAACGGCGTGAAGCTGCGCTACCTCGGCCGCCCGTGGCGCGCGAGCCCGTCCGAGGGCTACCCGACGGCGCACCTGATCGAGCAGGACCGCATCGCGCGTGACGCGCTGACGCTCTAGCGCGGCGGCCGGTTGCGGCGGGCGGCGAGCGCCTGCTTCGCGAGGCGCGGCCCGTGGGTGCGCGCCTGCTTCATCACCCAGCGCCGCTGGGCCGGCGGGAGGCGCCGCCAGACGTCGTAGAGCGTGAACATCGCCGCCGCGGTGGGACCTGCGCGGCGGCTGAGCTTCGGGCGCGGCATGCGCGCATTGTGCCTACTTGCCGTGCCCGTGGCCGTGCCCAGTTCCCGAGCCGTCGTTGTGGCCGTTGTGGTCGTCGTGGCCGTGACCGTTGTCGTGCTGGTCGTCGTTGCTTGACGACGGAGCCGTCGTCTGGATCACGCCGGCGACGAGCGGGATGACGGTCGCCGGCGTCGGCGTCGTGGCCGCCGGGGGGACGGCGGCCGCTGCAGTCGGCGTTGCCGCCGGTGCGGCAGTCGGAGCAGGCGCCGTCGCGGGCGGGTCGGGCGGGGGCCTCACGGTCGGCGTCGCCACGGCTGCGGGCGGGTCAGGCGCGATCTCGTGTCGCGTCCGGCGCGCCGACGGCCTGCCGGCGGCTGCCGCCGCGGCCTTCGTGACGTGGTGCACGACCTTCGCGACCGGTGTCGCAGCGGGCACGATCCGGTTCACGACCGGCACGGCGTGGAACGCCGCGGCCTGGGTCACGGCCGCCTTCGCCGGCGCGTGGCGCCGGACGATGTGGTGCGCAGGTGCCACGGGAGCTGCCTCGACGGGCGTGGACGCAGCCGCTGCGGGCAGCGGGATCGCGTCCTGGCCGGCCGAATCGGGCCCGAGCAGACGCCCGGGAAGAATGAGCAGCCCCGCCACGGCTGCCGCTATCAGTGCCCCCGTCGCCGCCTGGTTCCATGAAAACCTCATGGTTCCCCCTTTACAGGCCGACAACGACTATCGGTAAGGCTATCGGCAGGGGTACCGGATTCCTTGAATCTGATGGGGAGCTTCAAAGTCAAGCTGGTCGTCTGGTTCGCGCTGCTCGCGCTGCTGCCGCTTGCCGTTGCGTTCTACGGCTACGACACGCTCGCCGTGCGCAGCGAGACGAGGCGGGCGGACGCGTCGATCCAGGCAGGGCTGCGGGCGGCGGCCGCGGGCTACGCCACTCGCCTCGACCACGCGACGACGCGCGCGCGCCGGCTCGCAGCGAAGCCCCGTGTCCAGGAGGCGCTCCGCACCGACGACCGCGCCGCGCTCGCGACGCTGCTCCCGGCTCGCCCGTCGGGCCCCGCGGGTGTGGAGACGGTCTCCGTCGTCGCGGACGGCCGCGTTCTCGGGAACGTCTCCGTCTATGTCCCGGTGACGCCGACGCTGCTCGCCTCGCTCGACAGCGGTCTGCCGTCCGGCGACCTGCTGCTCGCAGTGCGATACGGACGGGTGATCGGCGGCTCCGGCGCGGGCAAGCTGCTCGAGCTCGTTCCCGGGACCGCGGCGCGCGTTCGGTTCGCCGGCCGGTCCTACCGCGGCCTGCTCACGACGGGGCTCTCCGACCCGCCCGGGCTCGAGCTCGCGGCGCTGACTCCGCAGTCCGAGATCGACGCCGGCGCCCACGCCGCGGAGAAGCGGATCGCCGCGGCGCTCATCGCGTCGCTCATGCTCTTCGCACTCGTGACCTACCTGCTCGGCCGCTCGATCGTGCGCACGCTGCGACGGCTCTCGGAAGCGGCGGATGCGATCGCGAGCGGCAGCCTTTCCGAACGTGTCGACGTTCGCGGCAATGACGAGTTCGCGCACCTGGCGCGCGCGTTCAACGGCATGGCGGCGCAACTCGAGCAGCGTCTCGGCGAGCTCGACCTCGAGCGGGTGCGCGTGCAGGAGGCGGTCTCGCGGTTCGGCGAGGCGCTCGCCGCGACCCACGACGTCGGCCAGCTCGTGCGCGTCGTCGTCGAGTCCGCCGTCGAGACGACGGGCGCCGTCGGCGGCGTCGTTCTCGGGCCGGATGGCGAGCTTGCGCGCGCAGGGGATCCCGATGCAGGTGCTGAGCGGATCGCGCTGCCTCTACGCGTCGGCAACTCGGACTTCGGATTGCTCGTCCTGACCGGCGACGGGTTCGACGCCGGCCAGGTCGAAGCCGCGACGTCACTCGCTGCGCAGGTCGTCGTCGCACTCGAGAACGCGCGCCTGCATCGCATCGTCGAGCGGCAGGCGCTCGTCGACAGCCTCACCGGGCTTGCGAACCGGCGCAGCCTCGAGGAGACGCTGCGGTCCGAGATCGCACGATCGTCACGTTTCGGCGGCTCGATGTGCCTCGTCCTCGCCGACCTCGACGACTTCAAGCGCGTCAACGACAGGTGGGGCCACGCGGCCGGCGACGAAGTGCTCATCGCGTTCGCGGCGACCCTGCGCGAGACCGTGCGCGAAAGCGACACCGCAGGCCGCTGGGGCGGCGAGGAGTTCGCGCTGATTCTCACCGGCACTGACGCCGACGGTGGCGCGCGCCTCGCCGAGCGCGCCCGAGTCGCGCTCGAAGCGCGCTCCGTTCGCCTCCCCGACGGGAGTGAGGTGACGGTCACCGCCAGCTTCGGCGTCGCCTGCTGCCCCGACTGGAGCGAGGCCGGCGAACTGCTTGCGGCGGCCGATTCGGCGCTCTACGAAGCCAAGCGAAGCGGCAAGAACAGGGTCGCCCGGGCGGCCGAATCGGCCTCGGAGAAGATGGTCTAAAATCCGGCTGGGAGAGAAATGGCGTCCGAGCAGGAGGAGTTCATGGCGGTCGAAACCCCGTCGATGTTCGCGCAGGTGATCCAGGACCATCTCGAGTTGAAGCGGCGCAACTCGGCGCTTGAGCACGAGATGCCCCTCGAGCGGTACCTGACGGACGATCCGTTCGAGAACCACCCGCTCTTCAAGACGGAGGAGCAGGCGCGGATCGAGGACACGATGGACGGGGTTACCGGCATCGAAGCGGAGGAGACCTCCCTCGACTGGCCGACCACCGAGGACACCTTCATCGACACGCCCGCGCCGGCGCCTGCGGCCACCGAGCCCGCGCCGGTCCTGGAGGCGACTGAGGAAGCGCTGCCGCCGGAAGCGCTCGACCCGGAGCAGCCGTCGGACGAGAACCTCTGGTCGCGCTCTCGCGACTTCGACTGGGGCGACTAGCACCCTCTACGAGCGTTCGAGCTCGTTCGCCTTCGCGGTGAGCGCGGCGAAGCCGGCTTGCAGCCAGTCGTTCGCGCCGGCGGTGGCGAGGGTCCACGTGAGCAGGCGGCCGAACTGCGGGGCGATGATCTGCGTCATCGAGAGCCCCGCTGCGACCCAGGTTCCGATGCAGCGTGAGCAGGTGACGAGCTCGCCGACCGCCTGGCGGAGATCGCCGGTCTCGACCGGATCCTCGGCGCCTTCCTTTGCGGTGCCCTCGACGAACGGCTCGCGCAGGAAGCTCGTCACCTCGTCACGTGCGATCGTGCGCGACGCCTTGTAGGTGGCGAGCCCGAGGACGACCAGGTCGAGCGCGTCGTAGTCGCGCGGGTCGCGGTCGAGCAGCCGGGCGAGCGCGCCCGCCGTGGCGAGGCCGCCTACAAAGGTGGCCATGATCCCCGCGTAGGCGCCGTACGGCGGCGCGTTCGTCTGCTGAGCCATGCGGGTTACCCTGTCCCTGCCGTGCCGCCCCTCAAAACATCGACTGCGTACGCGCCGACGGGCGACCAGCCCGGGGCGATCGCGACCCTCTCGGACGGGATCCGCGCGGGCGAGCGCTGTCAGACGCTGCTCGGCGCGACCGGCACGGGCAAGACCGCAACGATGGCCTGGATCATCGAGCAGGTGCAGCGCCCCGCGCTCGTGATCGCCCACAACAAGACGCTCGCAGCGCAGCTCTGCAACGAGTTCCGCGAGTTCTTTCCCGACAACGCGGTCGAGTACTTCGTCTCCTATTACGACTACTACCAGCCGGAGGCGTACGTCCCGCAGGCCGACCTCTACATCGAGAAGGACAGCTCGCGCAACGACGACATCGACCGGCTCCGCCACGCGGCGACCTCGAGCTTGCTGTCCCGCCGCGACACGATCATCGTCGCGTCGGTCTCGTGCATCTACGGTCTCGGCTCACCCGAGGAGTACGAGAAGCGCATCGTCTTCCTGAACGTCGGCGAGGAGACCGACCGCGATCTCGTGCTGCGCAAGCTGATCGACATCCAGTACGCGCGCAACGACACGCTGCTCGGACGCGGCCGCTTCCGCGTCAAGGGCGACGTGATCGAGATCCAACCGTCGCACGCGGAGACCGCGTATCGAGTCTCGTTCTTCGGTGACGAGGTCGAGCAGATCACGCACTTCGACCCGCTCACCGGCGAGGTCCTGTCGAAGCTCGATTCGATCACCGTCTTCCCGGCGACGCAGTACGTCACGTCGAAGCCGACGATCGACCGCGCGCTCGGCGAGATCCGCCACGAGCTCGAGGAGCAGGTCAAGCTCTTCGAGTCGAAGGGGATGATGCTCGAGGCGCACCGCATCCGGCAGCGCACCGAGTACGACCTCGAGATGATGAAAGAGCTCGGCTTCTGCAACGGGATCGAGAACTACTCCCGCATCCTCGACGGCCGCCCGCCCGGCTCGGCGCCGCACACGCTGCTCGACTACTTCCCGTCCGACTTCGTCGTCTTCGTCGACGAGTCGCACCAGACGGTTCCGCAGATCGGGGGCATGTACGAAGGCGACCGCTCGCGCAAGCAGACGCTTGTCGATTTCGGCTTCCGCTTGCCGAGCGCGCTCGACAACCGCCCGCTCCGCTTCGACGAGTACCTCGAGAAGGTCGGGCAGATGGTGTTCGTGTCGGCCACGCCGGGCGCGTGGGAGCTGCGCCAGTCGACGCGCATCGCAGAACAGCTCATCAGGCCGACGTTCCTCATCGACCCTGTCGTCGAGCTGCGGCCGACGAGGAACCAGATCGACGACCTCCTCAACGAGATCCGCAAGCGCGAGGAGAAGGGCGAGCGCGTGCTCGTCACGACGCTCACCAAGAAGATGTCGGAGGACCTGACCGACTACCTCCTCGAGGCGGGCGTCAAGACGCGCTATCTCCATTCCGAGGTCGACACGCTCGAGCGCATCCAGATCATCCGCGAGCTCCGGCTCGGCGACTACGACGTGCTCGTCGGCGTGAACCTGCTCCGCGAGGGACTCGATCTGCCCGAGGTGTCGCTCGTCGCGATCCTCGACGCCGACAAGGAAGGTTTCCTGCGCGGCAATACCGCGCTCATCCAGACGATCGGCCGCGCGGCGCGGCACGTCGAGGGCAAGGTGCTGATGTACGCCGACAAGCAGACGGAGGCGATCAAGTCCGCGCTCGACGAGACGAACCGGCGCCGCGCGATTCAGCTCGCGTACAACGAGGAGCACGGCACGAAGCCGATCTCGATCACGAAGGGCGTCTCGGACATCGCGGAGTTCCTGCAGCTCGAGCAGCCGCACGTGCCGAAGTCGCGCCGGCGCCGTGGCGACAAGGCCGAGGGCTTGAGTCGCGAGGAGCTCGAGCGGCTGCTCGTGACGCTCGAGGAAGAGATGTTCACCGCCGCCGAAGAGCTGCGCTTCGAGTACGCCGCGAAGCTCCGCGACGAGATCAAGGAGATCCGCCGCGACCTGAACGCGATTGCCGAGGTGGCGACGGCATGAGCCTCGGCTTCGTGCTCGCGATCCTCGTGTCCGGGTTCATCACCGGCGGCCTGGCGCGGCTCGCGATTCCGGGGCCCGACCCGATGCCGATCTGGCTCACGGTCGCGATCGGCCTCGTCGGATCGATCATCGGCGCCGTTGTCGGCGACGCGATCGCCGGCGACAACGGCTATGTGGTCTCGTTCCTCTCGTTCGGGATCGCGATCGCGCTCGTCGCGTCGTACCGGCACTTCATCCAGCGGCGTCCGATCATCGGTCCCGGCGCGCTCGCGTTCCCGGAGCGGGGGGTCGGTGTCACCGAGCAGCGCGAGAAGCTGCGCAAGCTCGGCATCGATCCCGACAACCTCCGGCCGGATCCCCAGCACCTCCAGCACGCGCGGCTCGAAGCGATGCTGCAGGAGCTCCACCGCGCGGGGCTGCTCGACGACGACGAGCTGGCGGCCAAGCGCGAGCAGCTCGAGACCAAGCCCTCCTAGGCCCGCGCGAACCGGCGCGTCGCGGTCTGCGACCACGCGCCGCCGACCCAGATCCACGTCTCGACCGTCAGCACGTCGTCGTCTGCGACGTACACCATGCAGCCGCGCGCCTCGCCGTGGCGATGTGGGCGCGGCTGTCCCGCACCGGGCGCGATCGAGACGACGGCCGTCCGCGCTCCATCGGCGACGATCTCGAACTCGTGGCGTTCCGACACCGCGGCCTGGTGGATGTGCCCGCCGACGATCAGGTCGGCTCCGGAGTCGACGACGCGGGCGAGCACGTGGTCGCGCCGGGCGACGGGACGCTTCCGCGTCCGCCAGGGCGCACCGATCAGCTGGTGGTGCAGGGCGACGATGCGCAGTGCGCCGGGTGCCGCCTGCGCGAGCCGCTCGACGACGCGGTCGAGCTGGTCGTCGCGGACGCCGCCCGACTGATGCCGCCACGGCCGGACCGAGTTGATTCCGACGACGTGGAGCGCCGGCGTCGCGAAGAGCGGCTCGGTCGTCTCCCACTGCCGCTCGAACTCGCGCCACGGGGACGTGAACCGGGCCGGGAAGGCGAACGGGATGTCGTGGTTCCCGGGAATCGCGACGACCGGCGGGCCGAGCGAGCGGAGCAGCGACGCCGCGCGTTCGTGCTCGTCGCGGCGCCCACGGTGGCTCAGATCCCCGGTTGCGACCACGAGCTCCGGCCGCGCCTGCTCCACCATCGCCCCGAGCGCAGCCTCCACGATCGGATCGTCCCGCGACCCGACGTGGAGATCCGATACGTGCAGGATGCGCGTAGTCACCGGCGAAGCAGGCTATACAGTGAGCGAGATGGCCGACGAACAGTCGACGGAGATCTTCGATGACCTTTATCTCGGCTTGCGCGCAGGCGGTGCGCTCCGTAAGCAGCGTCGCGGCGAGCCGCTGACGGCCGACGAGCGCGAGGCGCTCGGCCGCTGGCAGCGCCTGTCGACGTGGCGCAAGGGCATCGCGATCGGCGGCTTCGCCTTCGGCACGTTCGGCCTCGGCTTCACGATCGGCGGCCTGATCTTCGGCCGCTGGCGCAAGGCCTGAGCGTCCCGCATCCCGAGCTAGTAACAGACTGTTACAAGCTTCGAAGCGCGCAACGCGTGGAGCCGCCGCGCCTCGAGCCGAGCTTGTAACAGACTGTTACGCACATGGACGTGGCCGCCATCGACATTGTCCGCGGCGACATCACGGCGCAGGACGTCGATGCGATCGTCAACGCTGCGAACGCGACGCTGCTCGGCGGGGGCGGGGTGGACGGGGCGATCCATCGCGCGGCCGGCCCCGAGCTGCTCGAGGAGTGCCGCCTGCTCGGCGGCTGCAACGCCGGCGATGCGAAGGCGACGCACGGCGGCCGGCTCGCCGCCCGCTACGTGATCCACACGGTCGGCCCGGTCTGGCACGGCGGCGACCACGGCGAGCCGGAGCTGCTCGCATCCGCGCACCGGCGTTCGCTCGACGTCGCGCGCGAGCTCGGCGTGCGGAAGGTCGCGTTTCCTGCGATTTCGTGCGGTGTCTACGGCTACCCCGTCGCGCAGGCTGCCGCGATCGCCGTCGAGACCGTGCGCGCGCACGGCCACGACCTCGACCTCGTGCGCTTCGTGCTCTTCAACGACGAGGCGTACAACGCGTTCGCAGCGGCGCTCGCCTAAGCCTCCGCCTCCTTCGGTGAGAAGATCACCGCCGGAACGTCTTCCTCGGCGGGGTCGACGTCGCGCAGCACCACGTCGAACAGCGTCATCGCGACCGCGGCGATCGGCACCGCGAACAGCACCGCCCAGCCGCTGAAGAGGATCCCGACGGCCGTCACCGACACGAGCACGAGGAGCGGCGAGAGCCCCACGGCGTCGCCGAGCACCTTCGGCATGACCGCGTAGTCCTCCAGCAGGCGCACCGCGAGCACGCAAATCGCCGCGGCGATCGCCACCGTCACCGACGCCGTGAACCCAACCGCGACTGCGAGCACACCCGCGGAGAGCGGCCCGATCACGGGGATCATCTCGACGAGCCCGGCGAAGCTGCCGACGAGGATCCAGTACGGCTCGCCGATCGCCCAGAACGCGAGCGAGAGCGCGGTGCCGACCGCGCAGATCAACAGCACCTGACCGCGCACGAACGCGCCGAGGCGAAGGTCGATCAGCGTCCACGTGTCGCGCACCTTTTTGCGCTTCGGTCGCTCGAGCAACGAGCACACGACGTCCACTGCCTTGTCGCGCTCGAAGATCCAGTACGCCGCCGCCGCGAACGTGAAGAAGACGCCGATCAGGACCTCGAACGCCTTCAGGCCAATCTGCGCAGCGGGCTTGATCAGCTGCGATTTCGACGGCAGGTGATTCAGCCGCTTCTGCAGCGCAACGAGCAGCTGATGCTTGACGCCGGTCGAGTGCTTCGCCGCGTGCGCGATCGCCGCCTTGCCGCTCGGGCTCAACGCATGGTCGACCTGGTGCTTCGCCGCGGGCCCGGCGTAGGCGAGAGCGACGCCGATCATCCCGAAGAGCACGACGTAGTGGATCAGCACCGCGGCCACCTTCGGCGTCCGGCGGCGCACGAGCCACTCGACGCTCGGGCGCAGCGCGGCGGCGATGATCATCGCCGCGAACAGGAGCCCGACCACCAGGCGGAGCTTCCAGAGCGCGAGGCCGACGACGACGATCCCGCCGGCGACGAGCGTGGCGATCGCGACGCGTTTGGCGGTCCCGGTCATCGCGCGGACATTCCCCGCGGCGCGTGACGTGAACCTAGAAGCCGCTGAGCCGGTCCTGCCGCGGGCCGTCGTTCAGAGTGAGCACCAGGGACGGCGTCGGGATCGTGTGGTCGTCCGAGGTCGGGACGATCGCCGTGCCGACGGCGAAGTACTCGATCACGTGCGAGCTCCAGCCGTGCGAGCCCTCGTGCAGCTGCACGCCGACGATGCCCTCCGCGCCGAGCGCTTCCGCCTCCGTCTGCATCCGCTCCATCGCCAGCTCGCGCGCGTCGTAGAGCGCCTGCGTGTAGTTCGGCATCTCCGTGTTGCGGCCGACGCGCTTGAACCAGCCGCTGAGGCCCTGGTGCGCGACGTGGTAGACGCACGTGCCCATGACCATCCCGACCGGCCGGTAGCCGGCGGAGAGGAGCGTCCAGAAGTCCTGGCCGGTGAGGTCGCTCGTGAACGGGCGACCGTTGGGCGCGCGATGCAGGACGCCTTCGCGATGGCGCACCGCGGTGCCGATCGCGATGAACTCCGCAAGCTCGCCGCCCCATTCGTACCGCGACACGTCGAGCCGCACGCCGACGACCCCGTCCGCGCCGAGCTGGTCGGCCTCCTCCTCCATCCGCGTCATCGCGAGCTCGCGCGCGTGGTACATCGCCTGCGTCAGGACGTCCATCTCCTGGCTCTGGTTCCACTGCCCCGCCTGGAAGCCGATGTGGTAGATCGAGCTGCCGACGACGAGCCCGAGCGGATCGAAGCCGGCCTCCTTGACGAGCAGGAACTCGTTCACGGAGAGGTCGCTCGTGAAGAAGCCGTGGCCCTTCATCTTCGCGAGCCGCTCGCGGCCGTGCTCGGGGATGCCGACCGTCGATCCGGCCTCGTACTGCTCCTGCTCTTGGAGGTCGTCGCTCATGCGTTCTCCTTCAGGGATAGGGCGATGTACGTGGGCGGGAGCTCATCGGTCGCGAGCTCGACGATTGCGGTTCCTACGACGTGCAACGTGACGATCAAATCCGTGCGCGAGCCGTTTTGCTCGACCTCGCGCTCCGCGTGGTGCTGCTCGATCTCGACGCCGACGACGCCGTGCGCGCCGGCCTCGTGCGCTTGCCGCTGGAGGCGCATGATCGCGCGGGTGCGCGCGTCGTAGAGCCCTTGGGTGTAGTCGGTCAGCTCCTGGTTCTGCATCCGCGCTGCGAAGCCGCGCTGGGCGCGCTGCGTCGACCAGCTCGACACGATGTAGGTCACGCTCGTCGCCGCGACGAGGCCGACCGGCCAGTAGCCGTTCAGATAGAGCTTCGCGAAGTCCTGGCCGGACAGGTTCGAGAGCACGGGGGCGTCCTCGATGGCGTAGCGCGTCGAGCGCATCGCCGTTCCGAACGAGGTGAACTCGACGAGGTCGCCCATCCACTCGAAGCCGCCGCGCGCGAGCCTGACACCGACGACCGCGTCCGCGCCCGCGCGCTTGGCCTCCTCGGCGAGCCGCCCGAGCGCGCGGCCGCGCGCCTCGTTCCAGGCGTTGGTGATCACGTCGAGCTCGGTCGAGCCGCCGTCCGGGAACGACCACGACGACGCCCAAGGCATCTGCTGCCAGCCGACGTGGTAGACGCTCGAGCCCATCACCTGCGTGATCGGCTGGAAGCCCGCCTGCCGCGTCAGGAGAAACTCGTTCGTCGACAGGTCGCTCGTGAAGAATCGTCCGCCGCGCGCCTTGACCGCGTCGAGGCGCTCCTGCGCCGCGAGCGGGATGCCGCCCGCCTCGATCGACGCGAGATCGCGGGCGCTGCGCTCGTCGGTCATGCGTCGAGCAGCCTCTCGAGCGCGATGCGCGCATGCTCGCTCTCGTCGGCTTCGGCGACGAGCGCGCGCGAGACCGCGTCGATCCACTCGTCCACCGACAGAGTCTCGTTCTTGAGCGCGATGCCGCGCACGACGGTCCGCCGGCGGCAATCGAGCGCTCCTCGTCCGTGCTCCAGCTCGTACTCGTCGGGGCCGAGCTGCACCGCGATTCGCTCGACGCGCTTCGTGCCCCCGCCGAAGAGCCGGCCGCCCCCGCGGCTCACTCTCGCCGCCCCGGGCAAGGCGCCCTCGAGCTTCACGGCGAGCGCCTCGACGAAGGCTTCGAGGTCGCCGCGGTCGGCGCGCAGCGAAGCAGCAACGAGGTCGAAGTCCGGCGAGCCCACGCCCTCGGGAGAATAGAGATCACCCCTGTACGAACACACGTTCGCGCGGTACAATGGCCGTCCCATGGCAGCCGACGAACTCGTGGTCCACGGCGCCCGGGAGCACAATCTCAAGGACATCACCGTCCGGCTCCCGCGGAACGCGCTCATCTGCATCACCGGACTCTCCGGGTCCGGGAAGTCGAGCCTCGCCTTCGACACTATTTATGCGGAAGGTCAGCGCCGCTACGTGGAGTCGCTCTCCGCCTACGCGCGCCAGTTCCTGCAGATGATGGAGAAGCCGGACGTCGACTCGATCGACGGCCTCAGCCCGGCGATCTCGATCGACCAGAAGACGACCTCACGCAACCCGCGCTCGACGGTCGGCACGGTCACGGAGATCTACGACTACCTGCGTCTGCTCTATGCACGCGTCGGTCGGCCGCATTGCCCGAAGTGCGGCCGGCCGATCGCCGGTCAGTCGATCGACTTGATCGTCGAGCAGATCCTCGCCCTGCCCGAGGGCGCGCGCTTCACCGTCAACGCGCCGGTCGTGCGCGACCGCAAGGGCGAGTTCAAGGATCTCTTCGAAGAGCTCCGCAACGAGGGCTTCTCGCGCGTCAAGGTCGACGGCGAGCAGCACACGCTCGACGAGCCGCCGACGCTCGACAAGAAGTTCAAGCACAACATCGAGGTCGTCGTAGACCGGTTGGTGATGAAGGATGATCTGCGCACGCGCCTGACGCAGTCGGTCGAGACGGCGGCGCAGCTCGCGGAAGGGCTCGTCGTCGTCGACCAGATCGACGCGAACGAGCAGATGACGTACTCGCAGAACTTCGCGTGCCCGGAGCACGGCAGTGTGCTGCCCGAGCTCCAGCCGCGCATCTTCTCGTTCAACTCGCCGCACGGCGCGTGTCCGCGCTGCACCGGCCTCGGCGCGCAGCAGGAGATCGACCCCGACCTGCTCGTGCCCGACCCGAGCCTCTCGATCGACGACGGCGCACTCGTGCCGTGGGCCGTCGGCGGCAGCGGTTTTTACGAATCGGTGATCCAGGCGATCGCCGACCGCTACGAGGTGCCGACCGACGTGCCGTGGCAGGAGCTGACGCAGGAGCAGCAGGACTGGTTCCTCTACGGCACCGACGGCGACAAGGTCTACGTCCAGTACCGCAACCGGATGGGCCGGCGGCGCTCGTACATGATCGCGTTCGAGGGAATCATCTCGTCGCTCGAGCGCCGCTATCGCGAGACGGACTCGTCGAGCCAGCGCGAGCGGATCGAGGAGTACATGTCGTTCCGCCCCTGTCCGGTCTGCAAGGGCGCGCGGCTCAAGCCCGAAGTGCTCGCCGTCACCGTCGGCGAGATGAACATCCACCAGTTCACGCGCTTCTCGATCACGCGAGCGCTTCGCTTTCTCGACGACCTCGGGCTGACCGAGACGGAGGCGCTGATCGGCCACCGGATCGTCAAAGAGATTCGCGAGCGGCTGACGTTCCTCGACGACGTCGGCGTCGGCTACCTCAACCTCGACCGCGGCAGCGCGACGCTCTCCGGCGGCGAGGCACAACGGCTCCGGCTCGCGACGCAGATCGGCTCGCAGCTCGTCGGCGTGCTCTACATCCTCGACGAGCCCTCGATCGGCCTGCACCAGCGCGACAACGACAAGCTGATCGGCACGCTCCAGCGGCTGCGCGATCTCGGCAACACCGTGGTCGTCGTCGAGCACGACGAGCAGATGATGCGCGTCTCCGACTGGCTCGTCGACATGGGGCCTGGTGCGGGCGAGCACGGAGGGCACGTCGTCGCCGAAGGGACTGCTGCAAAGGTGCAGCGCAACAAGAAGTCCGTCACGGGGCAGTTCCTCTCGGGCACGCGCGCGATCCAGGTGCCGCCGCGCCGTGAGGAGGACAACGGCTGGTTCACGGTGCTCGGCGCGGCCGAGCACAACCTGAAGGGGATCGACGTCGACTTCCCGATCGGCAAGTTCGTCGCCGTCACCGGTGTGTCGGGCTCCGGCAAGTCGACCCTGGTGAACGAAATCGTCTACAAGGCGCTCGCGAACCGGCTGCAGCGGATGCGCACGAAGCCCGGCGCGCACGCCGGCGTCGAGGGCATCGACGCGTTCGACAAGGTGATCGAGATCGACCAGCGCCCTATCGGGCGCACGCCGCGCTCGAACCCGGCGACGTACACCGACCTCTTCACACACATCCGCGAGCTTTACTCGTTGACCCCCGACGCGAAGGTGCGCGGCTACAAGCCCGGGCGCTTTTCGTTCAACGTCAAGGGCGGGCGCTGCGAGACGTGCAAGGGCGACGGCCAGATCAAGATCGAGATGCACTTCCTGCCCGACGTCTACGTGCCGTGCGAGACGTGCAAGGGAAAGCGCTACAACCGCGAGACGCTCGAGGTGCGCTTCAAGGGCAAGACGATCGCCGATGTGCTCGAGATGTCGGTCGAGGAGGCGCTCGCGTTCTTCTCGAAGATCCCGAAGATCCGCCGGCGGCTCCAGACGTTGCACGACGTCGGTCTCGACTACATGACGCTTGGCCAGCCGGCGACGACCCTGTCGGGCGGCGAGGCGCAGCGCGTCAAGCTTGCGGCCGAGCTCTGCAAGGTCGCGACGGGCCGCACGCTCTACATTCTCGACGAGCCGACGACCGGCCTCCACTTCGCCGACATCGAGAAGCTGCTCGAAGTGCTGCAGCGACTCGTCGATGGCGGTAACACTGTGCTCGTGATCGAGCACAATCTCGACGTCATCAAGCAGGCCGACTATCTCGTCGACCTCGGCCCCGAGGGCGGCGAGGCCGGCGGCGAGATCGTCGCGGTCGGCACGCCCGAGGAGGTCGCGCAGGTGCCCGAGTCGTACACCGGGCAGTTCCTGCGAGGGCTTCTCGAGCGCAGTGCCGTGGCCGCGTGAACCGGAACTGGACGAGTCGGCGCACCGTCCTGCTTGCCCTCGCCGGCGTGTGCGTCGTGCTCTTTGCGGGCGGCATGGCCGCGGCGTGGCACAACCGTGATCACACGCTCTGCAAGGATGGAAAGCCGCCGGTCTCTCAGCGCTCCGACATGCTCGGAACAGTCGACTACAAGTGTCATGACGGCAGCGTCATCACCGTCTCGGACTGAGCCCGTGGACGCCGACGGCGTCCACGACTGGTGGCTCCGCACGCTGCTCGTGCTGCAGCGGCCGCGCCCGGTGTTCGTCGCGCTGCGCAACGACAGCAAGGAGTCGTCCGCCGACCGCGCCGAGCCGATCCTCCTGGTCGTGATCCTCGCGGGGATCGCCGCCGTGCTCACGACCGGCACGGCCGCGCACCTGATGGACGACGGCACGTTCGACGCGACGCTCACCGCGATCTGGGCGTTCCTCTTCGGGCTGATCTACGGCGCGTTCGGCTACTTCGCGATCGGCGCGCTGCTGCACGGCAGCGTCAAGCTGTTCGGCTCGCAGGGCAGCTATCGCCGCTCGCGGCACGTGCTCGCGTTCGCGTGCGTCCCGATGGCGCTCTCGCTCGTCCTCTGGCCGGTGAAGCTCTCGCTCTACGGGAGCGACTGGTTCCACACAGGCGGCCGCGACACGGGGCTCGGCGGTGGCGTGTTCGACCTGCTCACGTACGGGTTTTTCGTCTGGGCGCTCGTGCTGCTCGTGATCGGCGTGCGCTCGGTGCACGGCTGGACGCGGCAGCGCGCGCTGGCGGCGACGCTGCTCGCGGTCGCGGCGCCGATCGCCGTCGCAGTGCTCGTCTCGCTCTAGCCATGGCACTCGGCGAAAACCGGCGACGGCTCGTGGCAGGGATGGGAATCTGTCTCGGGCTCGCGGCCGCGTTCGTGGCGGGGGCGCTACTCGTGAGGTCGCACTCACCCAAACTTCACTCGGTCGGGAAGGTGGCTCGGCCGGCGATCCTTCCCGACGCCCGAAGCTCCGCGTGCGTGCTCGGAACGGCGCATCTCTGCGATGTCAACGGAGTGAGGAGCACCCTCGGGCAGCCGACACAAAGACAAGGAAACTGCTTGGTGTACCGGATCGACAAAACAAACCTGCGGCTCAACGTCGCGCCGGAAACCGACGCCGTCAAGTTCTGCTTCTCGCCCGGCGGCGCGTTGACCGAGGAGTGGGGCCACTACCGCGGCTACTGGGTTCCAGAGCCGATCTTCCCGAGGCCGGTCGTTCCGCCTCATCCCTCGCAGTTGTAGGCGCTAGAGCACGGTCCGCAGGATCAGCACCGCGAGGATCACGGCGACCGCGCCTGCGGCGAGCGCCGCGAACGAGAGTGCGAGCAGCAGCTGGGGTGGGAGGTTTCTCATCCGTTTGCCCGGTCGACGATCGTGGCCTCGAACGGCGTTCCCTGCTTCGGTGTGACGTCGAACGTGAGGCCCCAGGTTCCGACCATGACGAGCGGCGCCGCCCTGCGCGTGTAGAGGCCGGGCTGCGTCTCGACGAGGCTGTACTCCTGCTGGGGCATCACCATGTCCAGCTGGTTGAACGCAGCCGTGACCGTCGCGCCGCGCACGGGCTTGCCGCCTCTGCTCAGCTCGAGCGCGAAGGCGTTCTCGGCGATCGCGCGATTCGGGCTGACGAGCAGCTTCAACGTGTAGCCGTCGACGTGCGACACCGACGAGACGCGGCCGGGCCCGACCTTGGCGAGTGCCGATCCCTCCTTCGCGAAGGCGGGCGGCGGCGGCGCGAGGCTCGAGAGCAGCGCGGCTGCGAACACTGCGCCGGCGACGAGGAACGCCTCACCGGCGACGAATGCGCGCAGCCGCTTCGTGGCACGCTCGCTCAGCTCGGCGCGTCCGAGTTGCGGCTTGTTCCGGAGCAGGTTGCCTGCAGCAAGCGGCAGCGTCGCGAGCAGGATCGCCGCCTTGATCAGGATCACCTTGCCGTAGCTCGTGAGCCACAGCGCGTCGAGCACGGGCAGGTGCAGGATCGACGCCCACACGCCGCTCCCGAGCAGCACGAGCACCGAGACGAACGCGACGTTCGAGAAGCGCGGCACGCAGACGACGAGGCCGGCGACGCGCTTCGCGGCCGGCAGGCTGCGCCAGAGCACGAGCAGGCCGATCAGTCCACCGAGCCACACCGACCCGGAGACGAGGTGCAGCCAGTCCAACAGCACCGCGAGGCCCCGGGGCGACGTCTGGCCGGCGTGGCCGCTTGCGCCCGGCAGGACGAGCACCGCTGCCGCCGCCGCGAGCGCGCCGGGGAGCGCGAGCAGGGACGCGATCGTGCGCCGCGGCAGCTCGGGCCGGTCGACGGCGAGCGCGACGGCGCCCGCGAAGACGAACAGCAGGAAACAGATCCACAGGTCGAACCAGCCGCGCCCGAACGCCGTCGTCCGCCAGAGTGGCACGAGCGCGCCGAACGAGAAGAACGAGCGCAGCGAGTCGATCGCCGTCGACTCCTCGAGGTAGGCGGGGATCGCGACGATCGCGAGTGCCGCCGAGACGAAGAACGCGACCGAGACGCCGCGCAGCGTCGTTCCGGGCACGCGACCGACGAGCGGCCGCGCAATGAGTGTGCGCAGGATGAAGAGCCCGATCGCCGTCATCACGGTGAGGAACGAGAGCCAGCGCGCGATCAGAAGCGGCGTCGACGTCGCCGTCTGCGCGATGTGCGGGACCACGAATTGCGGCGCAGGACCCGCGTTCGGGCCGACGGCGAAGGTGAACGCTCCCTGCACCGGGTGCCCGTCGACCGAGATCGCGCGCCAGTAGACGAGGTACCAGCCCTCGGGGATGCGCTTGAGCGGGATGATGAGCGTGTCGGGGTTCGACGGCGAGCGCGTCACGGTGCCGCTCGTCACCGAGTGCGCGTTCACATCGGTGACGGAGATCACCGCGAAGCGAGGCTCGACCGCCTCGTCGTAGGTGAGCTGGATGTTCGGGGGCGGACTGCTCAGCTGGACGCTTGCCGCCGGGACGGTCTTGGTCAGGTAGGCATGCGCCGACGCGACCGCGGGCAGGGCGAGCCCGACCCCAACGACGAGCGTTGCTGCAGCAATCCGCCCCCGGATTCTCATGCGAGCTGCCGGCCTCCGCCACCACTACCGCGGCCGAGCAGCGCGACGCCGCCGATCAGGATCCCGAGCGCACCGAGAACGAGCGCGACGATCGTCAGCGTCGGTGTCCCGCCGCCGCCGAGCGAGCTCTTCGCCTGGATCGCCGGCGCCGGGTTCGCGCCGGACTCGGCCTGGTTCCAGTCGACGATCGAGCCGTCCGAGTAGGTCTGCTGCACGTCAAACGTGTACGTGCCCGACTTCGCAGGTTGCGCGAGGAACTGGAACAGCGAGTCCTCGCCGGTCGGCACGTTGCCGCCGGTCCAGGTCACCTTTTGCACGACTGCGCTGTCGCCGGAGCCCGTCTGCTGGATCTGCTGCGTCCAGCCCGTGGGCGGCGGCACGAACGAGTCGATGCCGAAGCCGGCCGGGACGGTCAGGACGATCTTCGTCGTCTTCAGGTTCGCCTTCTCCGTCGGGACGGCGAGGCTGTAGAGCTGCAGCTGCCCGGAGACAGACACAGGCGGGCTGAGACGCGCATGCGCGAACGCCGAGCTCGCGAGCGCGAGTGCGATGCCGCACACGGCGGCGATGGCGATCAGTCTGGTGCGGCTGGGCATGGTGCTTCTCCTTTAGGCGAGGCGCTTGAGCATCGAGGTGACGTCGTGTGCGGCGACCTTCGAGTCGAAGAAGACGCGCTCGCGTCCCTTCGGGTCGATGAGGATCTCGTAGGTGCTGTGCGTGACCGTTCCGTTTGGGCCGGCGACGGAGGCGACGTGGTACAGCGCCCACACGTGCTCGAGCGCTGCGGTCGAGCCGACCACGTACCGGAAGCGCGGGCCGGTGTGGTGGATGGCGAGGAAGTGCTTGACGGCCGCCGGTGTGTCGCGCTTGGGGTCGACGCTGACCGCGATCACGCGCAGGTCGGGGCTCACGCGCTGCGCGGCCGCGAGCTGGTTCGTGACGAGCGGGCAGACGTCGGGGCAATGCGTGTAGAGGAACGTGACGATCGTCCAGTGGCCGCGGTCCTGCTGCGGGCCGACGAGCCGTCCCGACTGGTCGCGCAGGCTGAACGCCGGCGCGGGTGCTGCCTGGATGATCGCGCCGTCGTTCTGCGGCGCGGGCGGGTGCGTCGGCGTCGTCACAGACGCGGGCGATGAGCTGCCGCAGCCTGCGCAGAGCGCCCCGGCCGCGAGTATGAGCAGGAGCTTCTTCAACGGACCGCCGCCTTTCGTCGCTTGCGGAGGAAGCCGCCGGCAACCAGCAATGCCGCAACGACGAGTGCCACCGCCGCGATCACCACCCGGTCCTGGTTCTCCGAGGTTCCCGAAGTCGTCTTGCCGAGCGTTGGTGTCGTCAGGACGATTCCCGCGTTCGCGGCGAGCTTGATCACCGCGTTCGTCGCGGCAGACGCGAGCGCCGCGTGATTCGCAACCGGCGGCGGGATCCGGTCGACCACAGCCTGCTCGGTCGGGTCGACCTTGCCGCCGTTGGTGACGGCGAGTCCGTTCGGCATCACGACGAGCAGTCGCTTCTTGTAGACGAAGTAGAGCTCCTGGCCGAGGAAGCGCGCGTACGGCTGTGGCTGCCGCCAGCGCGAGTACACAGACCCCATGTCGTACTCCGTCCCGATCAGCGCGACGCGGATGACGTAGCCGCGCGCCTTCGCATCGGCGACCACGGCCTGCAGTTGCTGGGCATACGCGGTGGGGACGCCGTCGTCCTGCGGCACGAACGTCGCCTGCGTGAGCAGCCAGTCGCTCGCGGGATCGCCGTCGGCGCGCGCCGCCGCCGGAACGGCGAGCGCTGCGACGACGAGGAGGGCGGCAATCAGCCTCACGGCTTCACGTCCAGCGTGAAGGGCGCGGTGAGGATGTGCCCGTCGACGCGGCACTGGAGGAACAGCTCCCACGTCCCGGCTTCGGGGACGAGCACGCCGATCTTCAGCTTCCCCGGCGTCGAGGAGGTGCCCGCGATGCGCGTGCTGCCGACCGTCGCCGCGCAGGCGGTCTCGCTCGGCGAGCAGATATGCGTGTGGAAGTAGTCGAGCGAGCCGTTACGGAAGAAGATCGCGTGCGCGAGAGCGCCGAACCACGGCGTGAACGTCGCCGGCTTCCCGTCCGGCGCAGTCACCGTCGCATGCAGGTAGTCGGCCTGGATCGCGTGCAGGTCCGGCTTCCCGAGCAGCGTGATCGTGTAGCCGTCGACCTTGTCGCTCGGCGAGTACGGCGGCAGCTTCTTCGGCGTGTACGTCCCGGCGACGCGCAGCGACGTGAACAGCTGGAAGTTCGGCTCGAGTGCGTTCTTGGGATACGCATCGACGACGACGCGGTACGGGCCCGGTTTCGTGAACGTCACCGTCGTCGCGATCGTCCCGTCGGGCGCGATCGGCGGGTGTGTGTGGATGATCGTTGCGAGGTCGCGGCGCACGATGATCAGGTGCACGCCGGTGTGCGGCCCCGCGCCGCGCTTGAACTGCGTCAACGGCTTGCCATTTGGCTGCTGGATCACGAACGAGACGCGAACCGGCTTCCCGGCGACGACGGCCGCCGACGGTGTGAACTGCGTGAGTGTGAACTGCTTTGCGGCCTCGATCGTCGGCAGCCCGCCCGACGTCGGGGACGAGCCGCCACCGCACGCTGTCAGGAGCAGCGCCGGAACGAACAGGACGAGCAAGCGCCGGGTCATCCGACTCCTTTCGGGAAGAGGTAGTTCACGTGTGGGGCGACGTGGCCGCCGACCTCGACGACGATCTCCGCGTGTTTCGTCAGCGGCACCGTCCCCGGTTTCCCGGTGAAGCGCTTGCCGTCGACGAACACGGAGACGGGGCCGCGGAACGAGAGCAGCTGCACCGGCGAGAGCGCGCGGCCCCAGATGCGGAACACATCTGCGAGCGTCGCGTTGCGGCTCTCGAGCACTTGGACGACGCCGGTCGGAGCGTTGGTCGAGAGCGGGTAGCGGCACCCGCTGCGCGCGACGCCGACTCCGCGCGGCACGATCGCGACTCGGCGATTTGCGAACAGCTCGAGGTGCACCGCGAACCGCTTTCCATTCGCGCACTGCATCCCGTCGACGCGCCGGCCGTCGAGCACGGCGACGTTCGCCGCCGCGGGCTGGTAGCGCGGGCCGACGCCGATCGGCCACGGATGGATGGGGCCGGGAGCCGAGGCGATCACCGGAGGCTCTCCCTGCGCAGACTCGTCGCGGCTGCGGCGACGCCGGCGATGAACGCGATCTCCACGAGGATGCGACTCGCTGTCGCCGGCAGCGCCGAGATGACGACGCCGTGGCGGAAGACGCCGAGCGAGCCGAGGCTGACGGCAGCCGCAGCGCCTCCGAGCAGGCCGGCGATCGCAGATCGCCGCGGTCCGTGCGCGCGGACGAGCGCGCCGTACATCGCCGCGCCAAGTCCGATTCCGAGCACGATCTGCACCCACGCGACGCGGCCGTTCGGCGCGTCCGCGACCGAGAAGGCGACGAGCGACGCGAGCGCGGCGAGGCCGGCGAGCGCACCGAGCGCGGTTGTCAACGGCCGACCGAGCCGGAGCGCGAGCACAACGAGCGCCGCGAATGCGAGTGCGGCGCCGAGCCAGGGCCACATCACGGGACGCGAGTAGCGGACGAACGTCCCTCCGATCTGCGCGCGCTTCCCGTCGATCTTCGCGGCGATCGCGAACTGCGCGACGGCGCCGGTGCGCGACTGCCAGGGCGGCGGAGCGAGGCGGTGCTCGTGCCATGTGTACGCCGTCGCCGACGAGAGCTTCTTCCAGCCGTGGCCGGCGGTCGCGAGCTTCTCGGCCGCTGCGGTCACCGACGCCTGGTTGACCCAGACGCCCGCCGGGCCGATGCGCAGCATCGACTCGCCGAGATCGCCGTCGACGACGATCGTCGAGCCGTGCGTCACGACGTGCAGCGAGCGGTCCCCGTCGAGGATGCCGACCGTGACACCGGGCAGCGAACGCGTTTCCCGGTCGAGCACGAGGCGGTAGTCGAGGGCGACCGTCGCCGAGCGCGCGTGCGCCGACGCACGCGCAGGTAGCGCGAGTGTCACGCAGGCGAGCAGCAGCACGATCGTGCCTCGTTTCACGAGCCTCCTTCGGTGTTCGCAGGAACTACGTCAGCTGCGAACGTGCGGAGGCGCCCGGCCCGCGGCCGCGCGCGCGAGCGGCGCGGGCACGAGCAGCATGGGGGCGACCGGGAAGAGAAGGCGAGCGAGCGTTTCGCGCGCGTGCGGCGGCGCGAGCCCGACCGCGAGCCGCAGCATTGCGCGTCCGACCTGCAGGAGCGCGACGACCGCGACCGAGACGAGTGCGGCGACGGGAACGGCCCACCAGCCGCCGTGGCCGAAGACACCGGCGACGCCGCCGGGATGGCCGGAGATCATCATCCCCTCGAGCGTTTCCTGGATCGAGTAGATCGCGATCAAGCCGGCGGTCGTGAGCAGCCACAGTGCGGGAGCCGAGACGCGGCTGAACCGCCCGTGGTCGCCCGTGCGCGTGGTCCGCGCGAGGCGGTGCAGGAACGCGGAGGCGCCGAGGCCGAGCGCGAGGATCGTCCACGGGATCACCGAGTTGAGGTACGAGTGCCCCTGCGCGGCGAGCTCCGCGTTCGCGTGTGAGCCGTAGGCAAGCGTGTAGCGCGCCTGGTGAACGACCAGCGCAGCCGCCGGGACGAGAAGTAGGCCGCTCGAGCGCGGGCGCACGCTCATAGGTTAGAGCACGGAGAGCTTCGCGCAGGTTGTGTTGCTGCGATTCCCGGCGTGGTCGGTGGCGCGGACGCAGAGAACGAGCGCCTTGTGCGCCTCGTTTTGCGGGATCTTCCAGGGCACGCCGTACCACGCGCCCTCGCGCACGGTGCGGAACGGGACCGTGAACGCGGCGAGCTGCCGGTTCGCGGCGGTGTCGACCTGGAGCGTGAGGCGGACGCTGCCGCTGTCGTCCCAGGCCTGGTAGCGGAGGAGCAGCGTTTTGCCGGCCGTGCCGGTCTCGGGTGTCACCGACGCGGTCGGCTTGAAGGTGTCCTTGTAGTGGAGCGCCCCTGCACGCTCGAGCGCGCCGACGACCGTCGCCGCCGACGTCGTCAGGTCGGCGGCGCTCGGGCCTGAGACGTGCTCGCCCGTGAGCGTCGCCCCGGCGGCGCCGTTGTCGTAGAAGCCGAGCCCGGCGGGCATGACGATCAGCAGCGGCCCCTTGTAGACGAACGCGAGCTCCGTCCCGAGGAACTTCGCGTAGGCCTGCGGTTGCCCGAAGAGGCCCGGTACCGAGCCGAGATCCTGCGCGGTCGCGATCACCGCAACCTTCACGCGGTCGCCCTTCGCCGCAACGGTGGCGACGGCCGCGTTCAGCTGCTTCGACGCACTCGCCGGCGGCGGCGGGTAGGGCAGGAAGACGTCCTGCTGGATCAGATAGTCGCTCGCCGGGTCACCGTCTGCGCTCGCCGACGCGGCGAGGAGCAGCGAGCACAGCACGAGCCCGAGAGCTGCGACGCGCACGCGTTCAGTGTCGCACGGCCTTCTCGAACTCGCCGAGCTCCGCAGTCGTGATCGAGTAGCAGTGCTGGTCCTCCGGGAACGCACCGGTGCGAACCTCGTGCGCGTACTGCGCGACCGCGTCGCCGATCTCCTGCGCGATGTTGGCATAGCGCTTCACGAAGCGCGGCGTGCGGCCGTCGTACATGCCGAGCATGTCGTGCCACACGAGCACCTGCCCGTCCGTGCCCGCGCCGGCGCCGATGCCGATCGTCGGGATCGTGAGCGCCTGCGAGATGCGCGCGGCGATCGGCGCCGGCACGGCCTCGAGCACGACTGCGAACGCGCCCGCCTCCTGCAGCGCGAGCGCGTCGTCGTAGAGCCGCTTCGCCGTGTCGGAGGTACGACCCTGCGCCTTGAAGCCGCCGAGCTTCGTCGCCGACTGGGGCGTCAGCCCGATGTGGCCCATGACGCCGATGTTCGATTCGGCGATTGCGCGCACGCGGCCCACCATGCGGCCCGCGCCTTCGAGCTTGACGACGTCGGCGCCGCCTTCCTTGATCATGCGAATCGCGCTGCCGACGGCCTGCTCGTCGGAGATCTCGTACGTGCCGAACGGCAGGTCGCCGATGACGAGCGGATGGCGGGCCGCGCGCGTGACCGCACGTGTGAGAAAGATCATCTCGTCGAGCGTCACCGGCACCGTCGACTCGTGGCCGAGCATCACCATCGCCGCGGTGTCGCCGACGAGGATCAGCTCGACGCCCGACTCGTCCGCGATCCGAGCGGCCGGTGCGTCGTAGGCGGTGATCATCACGATCTTGTCGCCGCGGCTCTTCATCTCGGCGAGCTCCGGCAGCGGCAGCTTGCCGGGGGCGGGGGTCGAAGGCGCGGGCGTGCGCGGGCGGGTGCTCATGACGCTCCTTCCAGGAGAACGTTGTCGATCAGGCGCGTCGGGCCGACGCGCGCTGCGATGGCGAGGGTGGGGCCGTCGAGGTCGGCGACGGCGACGTAGTCGGGGTCGAGGCCTGCGGCGGCAAGGACGGCGCGCGCGCTCCCGGCGTCGTGGGTCGCGAGTGCGCGCGGGATCGCGAGCGCCTGCGCGCGCTCTTCAGCCGAGAGCCGCGCGTTGCGCGATGAGAGCGCGAGCCCGTCCGGATCGCGCACGGTGTCGACGACGCGGATCTCGACCGGGATGTTCAGGTCGCGGACGAGCTGCTTCACGACTGCGACCTGCTGCGCGTCCTTGCGGCCGAACCACGCAACCTGCGGGCGGACGACGTTGAAGAGCTTCACGCAGACCGTCGCGACGCCGCGGAAGTGGCCGGGGCGATGCTCGCCCTCGAGCCCGTCGGCTGCACCCGCGGGGTCGACCCAGGTTGCGAAGCCGGGCGGGTACATCTCGGCCGCCGGCGGTGCGAAGAGCACATCGACGCCTTCCGCGGCCGCGCGTTCCGCGTCCCGGTCGAAGTCGCGCGGATACGCGTCGAGATCCGCCGCTTCGGCGAACTGCGCGGGGTTGACGAAGAGGCTCGCGACGAGCACGTCGCACTCGGGGCGGGCGGCGCGGAAGAGCGCGGCGTGCCCGTCGTGGATCGCGCCCATCGTCGGCACGAGCCCGAGGACGCCGTGGCGCGGCAGATCGAGCTCCGCGATCGAGCGGACGACGATCACGGCCGCGTCGCTCCGGCGAGGAAGTCGTAGAACGTCGCGAGGTCGCTGCCGCGAAGCGCCTCGCGGTGGCGCTCGACCGTTTCCCAGTCGCCGCGCGCGATCGGGCCGGTGAGCTCGAACCCGTTCTGGATCGTGCGCTCCATCAGCGGCACGAGCGCTTCCGGTGGCGCGCCGGCCTGGGCGACGAGCTCGGAGGCGACGCGGTACAGCGTCACGAGGAAGTTCGAGGCGACCGCACAGCCGGCGTGGTAGAGGACGCGGCGATCGTCCGCGAGCTCGAACGGCTTCAGGCCGAGCGTCTCGGCGAGCCAGAGCGCACGGGCATGCGCGTCGTCGTCCTCGGCGGTGACGCCGCCGAAGGCGCCGTCGAGCTGCTCGGGCCCGCGCGAGGCGACGAGCGTCTGTAGCGGATGGACCGAGAAGCGCCTCGTGTGCGGAGCGAGCGCCGCAAGCGGTGTGGCTCCGGAGACGTGCGCAACCCACGGGCCGGGCTCGATCGCGCTCGCCACCTCCGCGATCGCGCGGTCGGGCACGCACAGCAGCCGGAGCTCGGCGCCGTCGCGCAGGCGGACGCCTCGCTCGCGCAATCGCGCGGCGATTGCCGTGCCGGCGCGCCCGGCGCCGATGACGGTGACGTCTTCGAACATGTCGAATGCTCCAGTCCCTCGCGGGTACCGGGCACCGGGGAGTCTATCCGGCCTGAGTGCCAAGATGCCGGTGCTAGGGTCTTCCCACATGCCGATCTACGACTACGTCTGCATGAGCTGCGAATCACATTTCGAGGAGCTCGTCGGGATGTCCGATCCCGACCCGGTCTGCCCGGACTGCGGCAACCAGAAGGTCGCCAAGCAGTTCAGCACCTCGTTCGCGGCACACGGCACCTCCGGGCAGCCCAGCTTCGGTAGCGGCGGCTGTTGCGGCGGTTCCTGTGGCTGCTGCTGACCTCTCGCTCCTCGCGTACGGCGACGTCGTCGCCGGCTGCACGAAATGCGCCCTCGCGGAGGGACGCACGCAGGTGGTCTTCGGCTCGGGCTCGCCCGACGCCGACCTGATGTTCGTCGGCGAGGCGCCCGGCTTCCACGAGGACAAGCAGGGCGTGCCGTTCGTCGGCGCGGCCGGGCAGCTGCTCTCGAAGCTCCTCGACGGGATCGGCCTCAGCCGCGACGACGTCTACATCGCCAACGTCTTGAAGTGCCGCCCGCCCGGCAATCGCGACCCGCTGCCGGAGGAGATCGAGTCCTGCGAGCCGCATCTCTGGCGGCAGATCGAGCTGATCCAGCCGAAGCTCATCTGCACGCTCGGCAACTTCGCGACGAAGCTCCTGTCGGGCCGCCCGAACGGGATCACGCAGGTGCACGGCCGCCGGCAGGACGTCGTGCTCGGCGGCAACCCGGTGACGCTCTATCCGATCTTCCATCCCGCTGCCGCGCTGTACACGCCGCGGATGCTCCAGGTGCTCCAGGAGGATTTTGCGCGCATCCCGGAGCTGCTCGGCATCGCCGTTGCTCCGCCGCCCGAGCCGGAGCCCGTGGTCGACGCGGCTCCGGAACAGCCGGTCCAGCTCGGCCTGTTCTAGCCTCCCGGGGTGGAGGTGGTCACAAGCTCTCCCGCGGAGACCGAAGCCCTTGCGGCCGACCTGGCGCGGTCGCTGCGCGCGGGCGACGTCGTCGCGGTCTCGGGTGAGCTCGGCGCGGGCAAGACGACCTTCGTGCGCGGCGCCGCCCGGGCGCTCGGCGTGACCGGCCCCGTCTCGAGCCCGACGTTCACGATCGGCCACCGGTACGAGGCTCCGATCCCGGTCGCGCACCTCGACCTGTACCGCATTGCCGGCCTCGATCCCGAGGAGTGGGGCGACCTGGAGCCGTACTTCGACGGCACGGTTGCCTTCGTCGAATGGCCCGAGCACGGTGGGGACTGGCTCCCGCGGGCGCGCAGCGTCGTTAGGCTCGGGCACGTCGACGAGTCGCACCGGAGCGTGAGGATCGACAGTGATCTTGGCCTTTGACACCGCCACCTCGTTCGGCGCGGTCTGCGGCGTCTCGACCGGCGCCCGCGCTCGCGCCGAACGCGCCGGCGACCTGCTCGCCGCCGTCGACGAGCTCGTCGACGACCCACGTGCGCTCGAAGGGATCGTCGTCGGACGCGGCCCCGGCAGCTTCACGAGCATCCGCATCGGGCTTGCCGCGGCGCGCGCCCTCTCGTTGTCGCTCGATGTGCCGGTCGCCGGCGCGTCGACGCTCGACGCGTATGCCGAGGGAACGCCGGTGATCGACGCTCGGCGCGGCGAGGTGTTCTCGCCCGGCCCGCGCGTGTGCCGGCCCGAGGAGCTCGACGTCGACGGGCTGACGCTCGTCGGCGACGGCGCGATTCGCTACCGCGAGGTGTTCGAGGCGGCCGGCGCGACGATCCCGGCGGACGACGACGCGGCGCACCGCCCCGATCCGCTGCTGCTCCTGGAACGCGCCGGCTCGTTCGGGCCGGCCGAGCTCGTCGAGCCGCTGTACGTGCGCGAGCCCGACGCGAAGCCGCAGCAATGACCGCGGTCGCCGTCAACATCCGTGTGCTCGAGCTCGGCGATCTCGGCGCGATCGAGTCGATCGAGCAGCGCGCATATCCGACGCCGTGGTCGCGCTCGATGTTCGCGTCCGAGCTCGCAAAGCCGACGTCGATCTGCCTCGGCGCGTTCGAAGGCGACGAGCTTGCCGGGTACGTGATCAACTCGCGCTACGTCGACGCATGGCACGTGATGAACGTCGCCGTCGATCCGGACCGCGCGCGCCGCGGCATCGCGACCGCGCTGCTCGAGCGGCTGTTCGAGCTGACGCAGGACGACGAACGGCGCGGCTACACACTCGAGGTGCGCGTCTCGAACGAAGGGGCGATCCGGTTGTACGAGCAGCTGGGCTTCGAGCCACGCGGCGTCAGGCGCGGCTACTACACGGACAATCGAGAAGACGCGTTGATCATGTGGAGAGAGTCTGGCGATTCCGGCTGACGCCGGAATCGCTAGTTGCTCTGCGCGAGGCTATGAATCGCATGGGCGCGGTTGGCGCCGACACCCGGGACACGCTGCAGCTCCTCCGGGGGAGCGCTCAGTACTTCCAGAAGAGAGCCGAATCGCCCGAGGAGCGTTCGTGCTGTGACCGTCGAGATCCCTGCAGCGGCGGAGAGCGCTTGCTCCGGCGGCGAGACGCCAGGCTCGCGCTTTGGTCGTTGCGCGTAGACCGGCCGATCGATCGTTCGGTGCTCGCCAAGGCGGCGACGGGCAATCCGTGTGAGCCACGCGGCCGAGTCTTGGAGATCCCGCGAGTGCACAACGCAAACGCCAAGCTCGTCGACCGCGATTACGAGTCCCCTGATCGCTTCGCTCGAGACAGGGCCGTCGTACATCGACTGTCCCTCGATGAGCAGGTATCGCCAGGGTGCGCGACGGCGGATGAGGCTCAGCTGTCGCCAAAGGCGTCCCTGTATAACCGAAAGGTGGAGATCGCGCACTGTCTTTCGCTCGACGACCGCGACGTCATCGATCATGTAATCACCCGCGCGCAAGCTCATCACGAGAACGTCGAGCCCCAGGGCACGAAGCGTGCGCTCCATCGGCTTCGGCTCGTGCACGTCGACCACGATCTGCATGCGAGTAGCGTCGCGCGCCGAGGCCCGCGTGCGTGTGTCGAACCAGCAACAACTCTCGCAACTAGCGATTTCGCCGGAGCCTAGGGTGATCCTCGGCATCGAAACGAGCTGCGACGAGACCGCAGCTGCGGTCGTTACCCACGACGGCGAAATTGCATCAAACGTGGTTGCGTCGCAGGACGAGCTGCACGCGCGCTTCGGCGGTGTCGTGCCTGAGGTTGCGAGCCGGAGGCACTTGGAGCTGATCGCGCCGGTCATCTCCGAGGCGATGGACGGGCATGCGATCGACGCGATCGCCGTCACGTCGCACCCGGGGCTGATCGGCGCGCTTCTCGTCGGCGTGTCCGCCGCCAAGGCACTCGCCTGGTCGCGGCGGCTGCCGCTCATTGCCGTCAACCATCTCCACGGCCACGTCGCGTCGCTCTACCTGAAGCCGCTCGACCTTCAGCCACCGTTCACGTGCCTGCTTGCGAGCGGCGGCCACACGATGCTGCTCGACGTGGAGGACCGCGGCGGGTATCGCGTGCTCGGCACGACCCTCGACGATGCGGCGGGCGAGGCGTTCGACAAGGGAGCCCGCCTGCTCGGCTTGGGCTATCCGGGCGGCAAGGAGATCGACGCGCTCGCGAAGCAAGGTGACCCGACCGCGTACGACTTTCCGGTCGCGCGCGTGCCCGGGCTCGACTTTTCCTTCTCGGGCCTGAAGACGGCCTTGCTCTACAAGGTGCGCGACCTCCCGCCGGCGGAGCTCGAGGCGCGCAAGGCAGATCTCGCCGCGAGCTACCAGCGCGCGATCGTGCGCGCGCTCGTCGAGCGGATCGAGGCGACGGGAGCCGAGCGGATCGCGGTCGTCGGCGGCGTCGCCGCCAACTCCGAACTGCGCGCGGCGCTGCCCGGCGCAGCGCTCGCTCCCCTGGCCCTCTGTACCGACAACGCCGCGATGATCGCCTCGGCGGGGCGCTACACCGAGGCCGTCCCGTATCCGGAGTACCTTTCGCTCGATGCGCGTCCAACCGCGTAGCGCGCTGCTCCTCGGCGTCGCGGGTGTGACGATCGCGCTCGCGGCGGTCGTCGTCGCGCCGGGCCGCGACACCAGCCCGCCGCTGCCGCCGGTCAGCTGGCTCGGGCTCGTCGGCGGCGCGCGTGCAGCGGTGCCGCTTGCGGGCCGGATGATCGTCGTCCTCAAGACGCCGTCGGTTGCCGAGCGCGTGAAGCAGCAGGACGGGTTCGCGACGGAGGTGCAGGAGAAGACGTGGTACGCGTCCGCGGCCGCCGCGCAGAACGAAGTGCTGCTTCAGCTGTCGGCGCTCGGCATCACGGTGAAGCCGGACTACAGCTACTACCGCGTGCTCGACGGGTTCTCGGCGCAGCTCGACCCGCGCGCCGTCTCGTTGCTCGACGAGATGCCGGAGGTGACCGGGATCTATCCGGTGCGCGCTGCGTATCCCGCGTCGGTCTCGGAGCACGTGCTCGCGTCGAAGGCCTACTCGGCGCTTTCCGGGCACCGGCCGTCGGCTGAGCTACCGGGTGTCGACGGAGGCGGCGTGACGATCGCCCTCCTCGACACCGGGGTCGACGAGGCGCAGCCGTACCTCCGCGGTCATGTGCTGCCCGGCATCGACGAAGTCGGTCACGGCGACGATGCAACCGCGCAGGCCGACCCGCAGAACCCGTCGCAGCTCGAGCAGCACGGGACCGAGCTTGCGGGAATCCTCGTCGGCTCCGGCGGCCCGGGCGGACTGCACGGCGTCGCACCGGGTGCGACGGTCTTGCCGATCCGCGTCGCCGGCTGGCAGCCGGCGACGAGCGGGAAGGACGCCGTGTATGCGCGCAGCGACCAGCTGATCGCCGGGCTCGACCGGGCGGTCGACCCGAACGGCGACGGCGATGCGCACGACGCAGTGCGCATCGCGCTCCTCGGCGTCGCCGAGCCGTACGCCGCCTTTGCGGACGGCCCCGAGGCTCAGGCAGTGCAGGGCGCGCTCGACCTGAACACGATCGTCGTCACGCCGGCCGGCAACGACGGCGCTGCCGGTCCGTCGTTCGGCTCCGTCGCCGGCCCCGCCGGCGCGCCCGCGGCCCTCGCCGTTGCAGCGACCGACTCGCGCGCGCAGCTGCCGGAGGTACGTGTGGTGCTTCGCCGCGGGCTCGACGTGATCCTCGATCGCACGCAGCCGCTGCTCGGCGCGGCGACGCCGGCGCACGTTCTGACGCTCCAGGTCGCGGCGACGGGCCCGGCGAACACGTTCTTCAACGCGCGCGGCTACAGCGACGTCGCCGGGCGTGCGGTCGTCGTGCCGGTCGGCGCCGACCCCGAGGCGACGGTGGTCGCGGCCTCGCAGGCGGGCGCCGCTGCGGTCGTTCTCTACGGCAACGCGCTCCCGCCCGGCGGGCTGCGGCTCTCCGACGACGCCACCGCACCGACGGTCGTCGTCCCGACAGCTGCCGCGGCAGAGCTGCTCGCGGCGCGGCGCGCCGGCATTGACGTCGGGATCGCGATCGGCAACACACATACGACCGCCAACGACGATCGCGGGCTCGTCGCCGGCTTCTCGTCGCGCGGCCTCGCCTACGACAGCGGCGTGAAGCCGAACGTTGCCGCGCCCGGCGTCTCGATCGCGACCTCCGAGCCCGGTCAGGCGACCGACGGCTCCGCGCTGTACGGGACGGTGAATGGCACGAGTGCTGCCGCGGCGACGGTCGCGGGCGCCGCGGCGCTGCTCGCGGAGCTGCGGCCCGCGCTCGACGGGCCTGCGCTCGACAGCCTGCTCGCGGGCTATGCGCAGCCCGATCCCGCGCCGGCGACGGCTGTCGGTGACGGCGACCTCGATCTGGGCGCGTCGGCCGTCGGCGAGCTCGCGTCCACGCCGATGAGCCTCGGCTTCGGGCTCTGGCAGGGCGCGCACTGGCATGCGACGCGCACGCTGACGGTGCGCAACGTCTCGACGCGGCGGCTCGTCGTGTCGCTCACGGCAGCGATCGACGGCGACTCGGAAGCGCTGCGCTTCCGAGTCGAGCCGGCGTCGTTCGTGCTCGGCGTCGGCCGTGCGAGGCAAGTGCAGATCTCGGTTCTCGCAGCGGCGGCGCCCCGCGTGCGGATGCTCACGGGTGCGATCCGCGTCGCCGCCTCGGGCAGCGAGACGCTGCGCGTTCCGTGGGCGCTCCTCTTCAAGCAGCCGGCCGGCAGCCTGCTCGGGAAGGTGTCGCTCAGCAAGACGTCGTTCGCCGCGTCCGACACCGACCCCTCGATCCTGTCGGTGCAGGCCGGCGCCGTGGTGCGCGACAGCGGCGTGCAGATCCTGCCGGTGCGTCGGCTCGACATCCTGCTCTACTCGAGCGCGGGCGAGTACCTCGGCGTGATGGCGCGCCTGCGCGATCTGCTGCCCGGCTCGTACAGCTTCGGGATCACCGGTCGCGGCCCGACGAGCGTGCGCCTGCCGCCGGGCGGCTACCAGCTGCGGCTCGCGGCCTGGCCGACGCTGCCGCTCGCCGCGAAGCCGACCCGCACGCAGGTCTCGTTCCGGATCGAGTAGATTCAGGTTTCGATGGCTACGGCCACCGAGTCTCATCTGCGCGAGAACCCGTTTCGGATCGCGCAACAGCAGCTGCGCAGCGTCGCCGACGTCTTTGGCATCGACGACCGCCTCGTCAACGTCATGCAGGAGTGCAAGAAGGCCGTCGAGGTCTCGATCCCGACCTCGCTCGACGACGGGTCGGTCGTCGCGTACACCGGCTACCGCGTGACGCACAACGTGTCGCGCGGCCCGTCGAAGGGAGGCATCCGCTACCACCCCGACGTCACGCTGGACGAGGTCAAGGCGCTCGCGATGTGGATGACCTGGAAGTGCGCGCTGATGGGGCTGCCGTTCGGCGGCGCCAAGGGCGGCGTCATCTGCGATCCGAAATCGATGTCGCGGCGCGAGCTCGAGCGCATGACGCGCCGCTTCACCTCGGAGATCATCAACGAGATCGGTCCGGAGAAGGACATCCCCGCGCCGGACGTCGGCACGAACGCGGCGGTGATGGCGTGGATCTTCGACACGTACTCGATGAACAAGGGCCACTCGGTGCTCGGCGTCGTCACCGGCAAGCCGCTGACGATCGGTGGCTCGCTCGGGCGCGTCGAGGCGACGGCGCGCAGCTCGCTCTTCTGCCTCGAGTCCGCCGTGCTGAAGACCGGTCGCTCGATGGAAGGCTTGCGCGTCGCCGTCCAGGGGTTCGGCAACGTCGGGTCGTTCTTCGCGAAGTTCGCCGCCGAGCGCGGCGCGGTCGTCGTCGCTGTGTCCGACTCGCGCGGCGGCCTCTACAACGCGAACGGCATCGACGTCGCGGCGGCCTTCGCGCACAAGCAGGACGGCGGCTCGCTCGTCGAGCTGAAAGGCGGCGATCCGATCACGAACGAGGAGCTCGTCACGCTCGACTGCGACGCGTTCGCGCCGTGCGCGCTCGAGCAGGTCGTGACCGAGGCGAACGCCGACGCGGTGCGGGCCAAGATCATCGTCGAAGGTGCAAACGGCCCCGTCACACCCGCGGCCGACGACATCCTCGAGGCGAACGGCGTGCTGATCCTGCCCGATGTGCTCGCGAACGCGGGCGGTGTCGTCGTCTCGTATTTCGAGTGGGTGCAGGGCCTCCAGGAGTACTTCTGGAAGGAAGACGAGGTCAACGCGCGGCTGAACGAGATCGTCACGCGCGCGTTCGACGAGACGTGGGCGACGCGCGAGGAGCGCGGGACCTCGATGCGCATGGCCGCCTACGGTCTCGCCGTCCAGCGCGTCGCCGAAGCCACGGTGACGCGTGGCCTCTACCCCTAGGCTCGTCCTCTTCCACGCGCAGGACTGCTCGCTCTGCGAGCGGGCGCGCGGCGTGCTCGACCGGGTCGGCGCGCCCTACGAGACGGTCGACATCACGGGCGACGAGGAGCTGGAAGCGGCCTACCGCGAGTGGCTGCCGGTCGTGGAGATCGACGGCCGGCGCGCGTTCGTCTACTTCGTGGACGAGGCGGCCCTCCGCCGAACGTTGTCACAAGGCTAAGGCTTTGTGACAACTGAACAGTAGGGTGCGAGCCTTCGGCACAATGGGTTCGTGATGTTGCAAAGTCAGGTCCCTGCCGGCGCTCCCGACCGCCTCACCGTCGGCGTCGCCGCCCGCCTGTCGCGGTACCTCCAGGTGCTGACGCAGGCGAAGAAGATGGGCAAGGAGCGCATCTCGTCACAGGAGATCGCCGACTACACGAACATCAACGCGACCCAGATCCGCCGCGACCTCTCGAACTTCGGGAAGTTCGGCAAGCGCGGCGTCGGCTACTCGATCGATTCGCTGCTCTCGGAGATCCGGAAGATCCTTCGTACGCAGGGCCAGCACAACATCGCGCTCGTCGGCGCGGGGCGGCTCGGCCAGGCGATCGCAAGCTCGCCGATCTTCGCGGAGCACGGGATCAACATCGCCGCGGTGTTCGACTCGAGCCCGACGGCGATCGGCGCCGACATCGGCGGCATCACTGTCGACGACGAGCGCCGGCTGAAGGACGCGGTGCGCGACAAGAACATCGTCGTCGGGGTGCTCGCGGTGCCGGCAACGTCGGCGCAGAAGGTGTGCGACGACCTCGTTGACGCCGGCGTGCGCATCATCTTCAACTACTCGGAAGCGCTCCTCGACGTCCCGGGCGACGTGACCGTGCATACGTCGAACCCGGCCGTGGAGCTGCTCCACGCGCTGTATTTCCACCTCGCGTAAGTAGCCTCCGCAGCGATGCGGATCCTGCTCTGGCACGGCTATCTGCTCGGCGGCACGGGGTCGAACGTCTACACACGGGCGCTTGCGCGGGAGTGGTCGCGTGCCGGGCACGAGGTGGTGGTCGTCTGCCAGGAGCGCGCCGCCGAGCAGTACGACCTGGGTGGCGCGACGGTCGTCGTGCCCGAGCTGCCCGGCGGGCTGTTGCCGGTCTTCGTCATGGACCGCTACGCCGGGCTCGAGCCGAAGCTCCTCCAGGACTTCAGCGCCAGCGAGAAGGGCGCGTACGTCGAGGCGAACGCCGCGGTGCTCCGCGAGCTCCTTCCCGCCGACCTCGTGTTCGCGAACCACGTGCTGATGGGCGGCGCGGTCGGCGAACGGAGTGGCGCCCCGTTCCGCGTCAAGGCGCACGGCTCGGAGCTCGAGTACTCGCTGCGCGGGCGGCCGGAGCTCGAGCGCTGGGGCGCGCATGTCCTTGCCGCCGCAGAGGCGACGTACGTCGGCTCGGAGCACATCCGCACCGTGTTGCAGGAGGTCGTCGGTCATGTCGACCACGTGCACGAGGTTCCGCCCGGCGTCGACGTCGACGAGTTCACGCTGCGGCCGCGCGACGAGGCGCTCGCAGCGCTGATCGAGGAAGCGCATCGTGACGCGTCGAATCCCGGCAACGCGGAGGAGCGTCTCCCGGACGACGCGAACGCGGCACGGCTCGCGTCGTTCCTCGCAGGGGATGAGCCGACGGTCGTGTACTTCGGCAAGCTGATCGAGCAGAAGGGCGTGCAGGTGCTGCTCGAGGCGATGCAGGGGGTGGAGGCACGGCTCGTGGTCGTCGGCTTCGGCCCGTACCGCGCGACACTCGAACAGCTCGCGCCGGAGCGGACGCTCTTCGTCGGGCCGCTCGAGCATCGCCACCTGGTGCAGCT
>DATAUN010000070.1:0-7835 GCA_036268235.1 Gaiellaceae bacterium | reverse complement strand
CGGGGTCGTGGCGGACGAGCCGCTGGAAGAGGTCGTCGAACGTGCCGATCGTGCCGCTGAAGAGGCAGCCGCAGCGCGCGAGCAGGTCGCGCTCGACGCGGTCGACGTCCGACGCATTCGGCACGATCAGGACGGGCTCGTCGTCGAGGCGCGCCAGATAGCGCTCCAGAAGAAGCGCGACTTTGCCCGCGTTCGCAGGCCCTGCGACGAGGGACAGCCCCACCTTCCCATCGTAGAGCGGCCGCAGGACGTGTCCCGCGGCGCCGAAAACGGCTTACTCGCTCGTAGCGACCTTCGGGCGGCGGCCGCGACGGGCGGCAGCACGGCCCGGCATCCCGCCGGCGCAGTCGTCGCAGAGGTCGGCGACCTTGGAGCCGCGGCGCGCGTCGACGTAGGTCACGCGCAGAGTGGCGCCGCGCGACTCGTCGACTTCCTTGCCGCACTTGTCGCATACGAGGATGGTTTTCCGAGCCATGGTTTTGCCTCTCGACGGGGAATTTCCCGGCAGTTTACGCAGCCGCGCGGGACGCGCGAATTCGCCACGAGCGAAGGAGACTCAGGGTCGCAGTCTCTTCGCGGTCGAGACCGGTATCCCGTGCGCCGACGACCCGCAAATGCCGCGGCCGGAAATCGTCGATGGTTCTCCCGTCGAGATACTGCTCGACGACCGCCGGGCTGACGTACGAGGAGCGCGCGACGGCAGGCGTGTTCCCGAGCTTCTCCCCCACGCTCCGCATCACGGCCGCGATCCGGCGCTTCGCCTGCGTGGGGCTCTCCGGCGGATCCTGCGCGGCGAGCTCGATTGCCGCGACGAGCGTACCGCCCCACGTGCGGAAGTCCTTGGCGGTGAACTCGGAGCCCAGATGCTCCTTGATGTACTCGTTGAGACGGCGCTGGTCGAGGTTGCAGCGCGTCCCGTCGGGCGCGAGGAACTGGAAGAGCCGCGCGCCCGGGAGCTCGAGCAGGTCCTTCATCGCCTTTGCGAGCTCGGCATCGACGACGGCGCTGCGCAGCATGATCGAGTGCTTGCCGCGGTAGCGGAACGAGATCCGCGAGCCGCGCACGTTGACGTGGCTTTTGCGCAGCGTCGTGATCCCAAATGTCCGCGACTGCTTGGCATACCGGTCGCCGCCGACGCGGAACCAGCCGAGGTTGATGAGGCGCACCGCGATCGCGGTGACCTTCTCCGCCGGCAGGCCCTCGAGCTCCATGTGCTCGGCCATCGCCTCGCGTAGCGCGGGCAACCGCTCGGCGAAGCGGATCAGCCTGTCGTACTTCGCCTGCTCCTGCTGCGCACGAAAGGCCGGGTGGTACAGGTACTGCTTGCGGCCGGCCGCGTCGATGCCCGTCGCCTGGAGCTTCGCGCGCGCCGACGGCGAAATCCAGACGTCCTTCCACGCGGGCGGGATCACGAGCGCACGGATCCGCTCGAGCTTCTGCTCGTCAGTGATCTCGCGCCCGCTGGCGTCGACATACCGAAACCGTCTCGACCGGTGTGCTGACCCCACGCGGCTCCAGCCGATCCTCGCCGCCATGGGTGCCGCCTTCCCGTTTCGGGGCCGTCGCTAATCTTGGCCGCGTCGTGGAGCTGAAAGCGATCGTCGTCCTCGAAGGCGACCAGACGGGCCAGGAGCTCCTCGAGGAGTCGCTGCGCGTGCTCACACCGGACGTGATCGGGCTCGAGCTCGACCTGCCGCGGTACGACCTGTCGCTCGAGGCGCGGCGCGAGACGGGAAACGGCGTCGTGCACGAGGCGGCGGCGGCGATTCGCGAGGCCGGCCTCGGCCTGAAGGCGGCGACGGTCACACCGGAGGCGCGGGGCGACGTCGGCTCGCCGAACCGGATCCTGCGGGAGGAGATCGGCGGCAAGGTGATCGTGCGCACGGGCCGCCGGCTGCCGGGCGTCGTTCCGCTCGGCGGCGTGCACGCTCCGATCTCGGTCGTGCGCATGGCGGTGGGCGACGCCTACGGCGCGAAGGAATGGCGCGAGGGCGCCGGCGACGACGAGGTTGCGTTTCGCACGGAGCGCATCGAGCGCACCGTGTGCCGCGCCGTCGCGGAGTTCGCGTTCCGCGAAGCGGAGCGCACGGGCGCGAAGGTGTTCGGCGGGCCGAAGTACACGGTGTCGCCGACGTACGAGGGGATGCTGAAGGAAGAGATGGACGCCGCCGCCGAGCGCCACCCGTCGGTGACCTACGAGCCGCAGTTGATCGACGCGACGTTCGCGCTGCTGATTGCGTCGACCGGCGATCCGATGGTGATCCCCGCGTTGAACCGCGACGGCGACATCCTCTCCGATCTCGTGCTGCCGCTCTTCGGATCGATCGCCGGCTCGGAGTCGATGCTCGTCGCGTTCGAGGGCGCGGAGCTGGAGCCGACGGCGCTGATGGCCGAAGCCGCGCACGGCACCGCGCCGTCGCTCGAGGGGAAGAACGTCGCCAATCCACTCGCGATGATCCTCGCCGCCGCGGCGCTGCTCTCCCAGACCGAGGAAGGTGCGGTGGCCGGCCGCGCGATCCGCGAGTCGGCGCTCGAAGCGGTTGCGCAAGGCGTCAAGACCGCGGACCTCGCCGGCCACTCGACGACGAGCGAGTTCACCGACGACGTGATCCGCCGCACGCGCACGAAGCTCGAGGTCTGGTCGACGCTCTAGGAGGAATTGTCGAGCGCGAGCAGCGCTTCGGCGATCTGCGGGTCGAACTGGCTGCCCGCGCAGCGCTCGACCTCGGCCATCGCCTCGTCTGTCGTCAGCGCGGCGCGGTACGGGCGGTCGAACGTCATCGCGTCGTACGCGTCGGCGACGGCGAGGATGCGCGCCTCGAACGGGATCTCGCCGCCGGCGAGCCCGTGCGGGTAACCGGTGCCGTTCCACCACTCGTGGTGGTAGAGCACACAGTCGAGCCCACCCTGCGCGTCCTCGACGTCGTGGAGCAGGTGCGCACCGACGACGGGATGACGGCGAATCGTCTCGAGCTCGTCCGGCGCGAGCGGGCCGGGCTTCTGCAGGATCGACGACGCAACCTCGAGCTTGCCCACGTCGTGCAGCGGCCCGCCGGCGCGAATCGCCTCGACACGATGGTCGCTCGCGCGCAGAGCCTCGGCGAGCCGAAGGGCGAGCGCCGTGACCCGCTGCGCGTGTCCCGCACCGTCGGGATCGTGCGTCTCGAGCTGTTGAGAGAGCGTGGAGGCGGTCGCCATCGGCGCTTCGTCGTTCCGCTTCAACCCCCGGATCCCTTCGCGCATGCGAAGCACGTCGTCGATTCTCTCCCCGAATCGCGCGGACTTCAAGCGCTTCCGGCAAATCGCCTGCGCCAGAGCCGTGTCCCGAGCCAGCCGACGACGACCAGGACGACGATCGCGACAACCGCGTAGACGCTGTAGCGGTCGATCGCGTCCACGACCGCGCGGCCCGCGTAGTAGGCGAGCAGGCCGTAACCCACCGCCCAGACGACCGCTCCGGCGATGTTCCAGGCGAGAAACGGCCACCACCTCATGTGCGTGATCCCGGCCATCCAGGCGGCCGTGGCGCGCAGCAGCACGACGAAGCGGCCGATGAACACGGTCTTCGAGCCGTGCCGTTGGAAGAACCGCTCGCTCGGTGGCAGCGCGTTGCGCGCGTGGCGCGCGACCGGCTCCCAGCGCTCGACGAGCCTGCGCCCCCCGAGCCTGCCCAGCCAATAGCCGACGACGTAGCCGAGCACCCCCGCCGACGCGGCGACGGCGATCACCGCGACGATCGAGAAATGGTGCTTGCCGGGCTGCGCGAGCAGCGCTGCCCCGATCAGTGCGAGCTCGCCGGGAAGAAACGGCAACCCCGCGGACTCGAGCAGCACGACCAGGAAGAGCAGGACGAGGCCGTAGTCGAGGAGGAGCTTCGTCACGCGCGCCCAGTGTACGGAGATGCGATACCGTCGCCCGCGGCGATGAAGGTCGGTGTTCCGAAGGAAGTGGTCCCCGGCGAGCGTCGTGTGGCGCTCGTGCCCGAGACCGTCGGCCGGCTCGGGGAAAGCGTCGAAGTGATCGTCGAAGCGGGCGCCGGCGACGAAGCGGGCTTCGGTGACGATGCGTTCCGCGAGGCGGGCGCGACGATCGGCGATCCGTGGAGCGCGGACGTCGTGGTGAAGGTCGCCGCGCCGACCGCCGCCGAGGCGGCGCGCCTGCGAAGCGGCCAGGTGCTGATCGCGTTCCTCTCGCCGTTGACCGACGCCGAGGGAGTCGAACGGCTCGCAGCGGCGGGCGTGCACGGGCTCGCGCTCGAGTCGGTCCCGCGCATCACGCGCGCGCAGCCGATGGACGCACTCTCGTCGCAGGCGACCGTCGCGGGCTACAAGGCCGCGCTCGTAGCGGCCGACCGGCTGCCGCGGTTCTTTCCAATGCTGATGACAGCGGCGGGCACGATCCCGCCGGCGAAGGTGCTCGTGCTCGGCGCGGGGGTCGCGGGGCTGCAGGCGATCGCGACCGCGCGGCGCCTCGGCTCGGTCGTCTCGTCGTTCGACGTGCGTCCGGCCGTGCGCGAGCAGGTCGAGTCGCTCGGCGCAACCTTCCTCGATCTCGGCGTGGAGGGCGAGGAGACCGAAGGCGGCTACGCGCGCGAGCTCACGCCCGAGCAGCAGGCCGCGCAGCAGACGGAGCTGCAGGTGCGCATCCCCGGCTTCGACGTGGTCATCACGACCGCCGCGATTCCCGGCCGGCCCGCGCCCAAGCTCGTGACCGCCGAGGCGGTGCGCGCGATGCGCCCGGGCTCGGTGATCGTCGATCTCGCCGCCGAGACGGGCGGCAACTGCGAGCTGACACGCCCCGGCGAGGTGGTCGACGAGGGCGGCGTCACGATCGTCGGCACGACGAACATTCCGTCGATGATGCCGACGCATGCGAGCCAGCTGCTGTCCCGCAACATGGCGTCGTTGATCGGGCTGCTCGAGCAGGACGGCGCGCTCGTGCTCGACTGGGACGACGAGATCATCGCGGGTGCGTGCGTGACACGGAAGGAGACCGTATGAGCCACGGAACGCTGCTCGTCTTCGAGGTGACGATTCTCGTGCTGGCGATCTTCCTCGGCTTCGAGGTGATCTCGAAGGTGCCGGCGCTTCTGCACACGCCGCTGATGTCGGGCACGAACGCGATCCACGGGATCGTGATCGTCGGCGCCATGATCGTCCTCGCGCAGCCCGACAAGAGCGCGTTCACGTGGATCGTCGGGTTCGTCGCGGTCGTGCTCGCCTCGGCGAACGTCGTCGGCGGCTTCGTCGTCACCGACCGAATGCTCGAGATGTTCAAGAAACGCGAACCGCCGAGAGACACGTGAGCACGAACGTCTCGAACCTGCTCTACCTGATCACGATCGTGACGTTCATCCTTGCGTTGAGGTTCCTCTCGAACCCGGCGCATGCGCGGCGCGGCAATCAGATCGGCGCGGCGGGGATGATCCTCGCCGTCGTCGTCACGTGGATCAAGATCGGGACGACGAGCTGGTGGGCGATCGTGATCGGCATGCTCGTCGGCGGCGGGCTCGGCGCGTTCGCAGCGCGCAAGGTGAAGATGACGGCGATGCCGCAGATGGTGGCGCTGTTCAACGGCGTCGGCGGCGGCGCGGCGGCGCTGATCGCGCTCGCGGAGCTCCATCGGATCCTGCCCGAGCCCGGCACACCGAAGGTCGACATCTCGGTTGCGATCGCGCTCTCGGCGCTGATCGGCTCGATCTCGTTCGCGGGCTCGATGATCGCGTTCGCCAAGCTGCAGGAGCTGATCGGCGGCCGCCCGATCACCTACATCGGGCAGCAGTTCGTGAACGGGTTGCTCTTCGCAGGCGCCGTGGTTGCCGGCGCGGTCCTCGTTGCGGGCGTGCAGGACCAGTGGCTGCTCTGGGTGCTGATCGGGGCTGCGTTGCTCTTCGGCGTTCTCTTCGTGCTGCCGATCGGCGGCGCCGACATGCCGGTCGTGATCTCGCTGCTGAACGCGTTCACGGGCCTCGCCGTCGCGGCGGGCGGCTTCGAGCTCGAGAACAACGTGCTGATCGTGGCGGGGATGCTCGTCGGCGCGTCGGGCACGTTGCTCACGCTGATGATGGGGCGCGCGATGAACCGCTCGATCGCGAACGTGCTCTTCGGCGCCTTCGGAAAGATCACGCCGGGCGCCGCCGGTGGCGTCACGGCGATGGACGGAACGGTGCGCGCGACGACGGCGGACGACGTCGCGATCATGCTCACGTACGCGCAAAAGGTCGTCATCGTCCCCGGCTATGGGATGGCCGTCGCGCAAGCGCAGCATGACGTACGCGCGCTGGCCGACCTGCTCGAATCGCGCGGCGTCGAGGTGACCTACGCGATCCATCCCGTCGCAGGACGGATGCCCGGCCACATGAACGTGCTGCTCGCCGAGGCGAACGTTCCGTATCCGGCGCTGAAGGAGATGGACGAGGCGAATGCCGAGTTTCCACGCACGGACGTATCGCTCGTGATCGGCGCGAATGACGTCGTGAATCCCGACGCGCGGAACAACCAGGGCAGCCCGATCTACGGCATGCCGATCCTGAACGTCGACCAGTCGCAGGCGGTGATCGTGCTGAAGCGGTCGATGAATCCCGGGTTCGCCGGCATCGACAATCCGCTGTTCGTCGAGCCGAACACGATGATGTTGTTCGGCGACGCCAAGGAATCGGTCGCGAAGCTGACGGCGGCCGTCAAGCAGCTGTGAGCTCGGTCCCGGTGCTGGATGCGGCCGCGGTACTGCGCGCGGTGTCGCCTGCGCGCGCCGTCGATGCGGTACGTGACGCATTCGTCGCGCATGCACGCGGCGAGTGGTCGATGCCTCCGAAGGTGTACGTCACGAACTATCCGGCGGGCGACTTCCGGGCGATGCCGGCGCTCGGCGGCGGCTACGCGCTCTTGAAGTGGATCACGTCGTTCCCCGGCAACCCCGCGCAGGGGCTGCCGACGGTGACGGGCGTCGTGCTGGTGTCCGACGCGTCGAACGGGCAGCTGCGCGCGGTGCTCGATGCCGCGTCGGTGACGGCGCTGCGCACGGGCGCGGCGGCGGTGCTCGCGTGCGAGGTGCTCGGGCGCGCTGATGCTTCCTCTGCGGCGGTCATCGGCGCGGGCGTTAACGGACAGGCGGCAGCACGGACGTTTCTGGCCCGGGGACGATCGGTGTCGCTGTGGGACGTCGACGCCGACCGCGCCGCGCGCGTTGCGCAGGAGCTCGGCGCCGAGGTTGCGGGCTCGCTCGAGGAAGCGCGTGCGGCCGACGTGCTCGTGACCGTGACACCGGGGCATTCGGTGCTGTTGGCAGCGGGCACCCTGCGTCCGGGCCAGCACGTGTCGCTGATGGGCGCCGACGGCCCCGGCAAGGCGGAGGCCGCGGGCTCCGAGCTCGCGCGAGCGCGCCTTTTCTGCGACGACTGGGAGCAGGCTAGTCACGGAGGGGAGCTCGCACACGCCGTCGAGGATGGTCTTGTCACGCATGCGGACGTGACCGCGATCGGCGACGTTCTCGCGGGTTCCGCGCCCGGGCGGGCGAGCGACGACGAGATCACGATGTTCGACTCGACCGGCCTCGCGATTCAGGATCTCGCGATCGCAATCGCGGCGCTCGGATCGGCGGAGCTCGCTGAGCTGCCTCAGCTACAGCTCTAGCTGGGGCGTGGCTCAGACGGCCTGATCGCTGAACCGGTCGGAAGCGAAGAGCTCGAGCTCCCGCGGCGACTCGCCGAGGATCGCGCGCGCGACGAGGTCGCCGCACGCGAGGCCGAGCGCGTTGCCGTGGCCCGAGTAGCCGCCGGCGACCCAGACGCTCTCGCGACCCGGTACTTCGCCGACGAGCGGGACGAGATCGGGCGT
>DATAUN010000069.1:0-3867 GCA_036268235.1 Gaiellaceae bacterium | reverse complement strand
CGGAGCTCCGTGGCGCTCGTCGACGTCGTGCGCGGGCGGGTGCTCGAGCGCGTGTCGCTGCCGGGCTGGGCGCGGCACATCACGATCTCCCCCGATGCGCGCACCATCTGGGCCGGTCTTGGCTCGGCCTCGGCGCAGGTGGCGGTCGTCGAGACGGCGCCGCTCCGCCGTGCCCGGCTGCTCACGCCCGGCTTCCCGGCGCACGACGTCGGCCACGCGCCCGACGGCCGCCTCTGGATCACGTCCGGCGCCGACCGCGTGCTGGCGGTGAACGGTGTCTCGCAGACGGCTGATCTCGCTCCCCAGCACGTCACCTTCGGTGAGGGCCGTGCGTACGTGACGAGCGGCGACTCCGGGACGCTTCACGTGCAGGCTCCCGACGGGCGGATCCTCGCTCGGACGAGCGTCCCGTCGGGCTCCTACAACGTGCAGTACGCGCACGGCTACGTGATCACCGCGTCGCTGACGGGCGGCACTTTGGCGGTTTTGAACGGCAAAGGTGCGCACCTCGGCACCGTCCAGGTCGCGCGCTCGTGCCACGACGCGTGCGTTCTGGCGGTGTGAGGTTTTACACAAGCCTTACGGCTCAGGAGGTGGATCTTCTCGCCCGGTCGGGAACATGGCGGCGATGAAGCGACTCGCCCTAGTCGTGCTGCTACTTGCGGCCGTCGTCACCGGTACTGCCCGGACGGCGCACGCGGCCACCCCGTGCCGCGACAAGATCTACAACCAGTGGTACGCAAGCGGGAAGATCGCGACGACGTACCCGGTCGCGTGTTACCGCGACGCGCTCAAGCACGTGCCCGCCGATGCGCGCGTCTATTCCAGCCTGACCGACGACATCCAGTCCGCGCTGCAGGGCGCGCTGGCGCGCGCGCAGGGGAAGAAGGTGCCGGCGACCGTTGGTAAGGGAAAGGTCTCGACCGGCCCCGGCGGTCTCGCCGGCACGACCCAGACGCTCCACAGCACAAAGCCCGAACCGACAAGCTCGCCCGGCACGATCGCGTCGGGCACGACCTCGGGCAGCAGTGGCGGCATCCCGACGCCGATCATCATCCTGGCCGCGATCGCACTGCTGCTCGCCGCCGCGGGCGCGGCCGGCGCAGGCGTCCGCCACTTCCGCGGCCGCTAGAAGGTCGGGACGAGCCGGCGGAGCCGCTTCCGCTCGACCGGCAGATAGAAGCCGCAAAGCGCGAGCGCGACCGGGTAGGCCGCGACGAGCAGGAACGACGGCACGAGTGAGAGGTGCGTCGCGCGCGCGACGACGTTCAACGCGGCCGCGACGCCGACGGCGGTGATCACGCGCCGCCACTGGTACGCGACCGGGTAGACGCGCTGCGCGTAGATCGTCATCCCGACGAAGAGGACGACGTATGCGGCGAGCGTCGAGATCGCCGCGCCGACCATCCCCCAGCGCGGGATCAGCCAGAAGTTGAGGCCGACGTTCGCCGCCGCGCCGACGCCGGTGACCACCCAGTTGAGCTGCGTCTTGCGCGCGCGGCCGCTCCCGACCGCGAGCACGGTGTAGCCGGCGTAGATCGCTCCGGCGAATGCGAGCAGCGCGATCGCCTCCGAGGCGCGGTGGTACTTCGGTGCGAGCAGCAGGCGCGTCCACCACGGCGCCAGCGCGCCGAGCCCGAGCGCTGCCCATGCTGAAAACGTGAGCAGGTACGTCAGCACGAACGAGTAGGTGCGACGTGCTTCGCCGTCGTCCTCGATCGAGTAGGCAAATGCAGGCCAAGCTGTGCGAAACGCGATCATCACGAACGTGATCACGCCCGAGACCTTGATCGCAGCCGAGTAGACACCGGCTTCATCCAAGCCCTTGTAGTCGATGACGAACTGCCGGTCGACGAAGTTGATGACCCAGAGCGCGAGCGCGGACGGCACGAGCGGCATCCCGAAGTGCTGCATGCGCCGGAGCAAGCCGCGATCGAACTCGAGCCCGAGCTGCTCGCGGCGGTACGCGACGAGTGCGATGTAGACGAGGAGCGTTCCGGTGAAGTTGCCGACGACCAGTCCGACCGCTCCCCAGTGGAAGACCGCGACGAAGACGACCATCGCGACGACGGTGACGAGCACGTTCGCCACGCTCGCGATCGCGTACGACGTCGAGCGCTCTTCGACACGGAACAGCGCAGTCAACTGCTGGTAGTTCGTCTGCGCCCACAGTCCGACTGCGCCGGCGCGGATCAAGGTCGCTGCGTTCCCGAGGTGCGCGACGTCCGCGATCTGGTTCGCGAACACGAGCCCGAGCACGAGGCCGAGTGTCGACATCCCCATCGTGAACCAGAACGAGGTGCGGACGACAGTCAGCTTCCCGGCGGCGCTCTTCTCGTCGAAGTAGAAGCGGAAGAACGCGGAGGCGATGCCGAGCTGCAGGACGATCGCGAGCACCGCGGTCGCGGCCGTGACCCACTCGACTTGGCCGTACGCCTTCGGCGGCAGGTAGTGCGTGTAAAGAGGTAGGAGGATCGTCGCGAGGATCCGCGAGACAAGCCCGCCGATGCCGTAGATCGCCGAATGGCGCGTGAGGCGCCGCATCTGGAAGGCGAGGCTCATCCGCTCAGAGAGAACGGTAGACGTCGACCAGGCGGTCGGCGACGCGGTCGATGTCGTGCACCTGCTCGACGTAGGCGCGGCTTTGTGCGCCGATCTCGCGGCGAAGCGCCGGTTGCTCGACGAGGGGGCGCAGCGCCTCGACGAGCGTCTCCTTCGTCGCGGGCACGATCGGGACGCGGATCCCGTAGCCCGCGGCGCTTCGCTCGACAACGTCCTCCTTCAGGTGGGCGACGACGGGCTTGCCGAGCGCCATCGACTCGAGCGCGAAGACGCCGTGCCAGCCCGCGTTCAGTTGGTCGACGACGATGTCGGCGCGCGCATAGCGAGCGCGAGCCTCCTCGTGGGGAACGCCTTCGACGATGTCGAGCTCCACGGGGAGCTGCTCGCACGCCTCGATCACGAAGCGCGTGCCTTTCTTCTCGCGGTTCGAGGGCGCGTGCACGACGAGCGGCCGCGGGTTGTCCGACGGCGGCACGGGCGTGAAGTCGCGCAGGTCGAGTCCGGGCGGAATGACGTGTGCGTGCGGCACCCAGCGGATCGCGTCGTAGCTGCCGACGATCTCGGCGTCCGCGCGCGTGCCGTACGCGAGCTGCGCGCGCGTCTTCCCGCGAATGTCGGAGCCGAGATAGTGGAAGACGCTCTTCTTGCGCAGCGCACGCAGCAGCGGAAACTGGATCGACTTCGGCACGAGCGTGAGCCCGAAGTAGAAGTGGAAGATGTCCGTGCGCGGCGCGAGCTTCGCGAACGCCGCGAACTGCTGCGCGAGCTTCATCGCGAGCGGCCCGTGGCGGTCGAGCGACCAGTCGGCTTCGTGGTGCAGCTTCCCGCGCTCGAAGACGACGAGCCGCGCGTCGATCCCCTTGCGCCGCAGCGCCTGCACGTTCTCCCACGGAATGCCCGCGATGTTGACCGGGCAGTGCGTGACCCGCAAAGACGACTGTGGAAGATTCGTCACACTTGTGTAACCGTGGTTTGGCGACGAGTGTCCCCTCGCCTCCAACGGAGTTGCAGGACTTTCTCGGCCTGGGGATTGTTTGTGACACTTCTGTCACCTTGGTTTGGCGACGGGACACGCCCCTCGCGGGCCTGTCCTCCTAGGGTCACTGGTCGAACTCGAGCTGATCGAAGTAGCGCAGCGCGGTTCGGCCCGGGCGGACGCGCGACGCGTACGTGCTCAGCTCGTCGTCGGAGATCTCGCCGAGCGCGCGCTTCACGCCGAGGTACGGCAGGTTGAGATCTTCCTGGTAGACGATCGTCGAGATGCGCGGGTTGATCTCGATCACATGCTCGCCGACGAGCTGGATG
>DATAUN010000068.1:0-4551 GCA_036268235.1 Gaiellaceae bacterium | reverse complement strand
CGGCGACTCGCCGAGGATCGCGCGCGCGACGAGGTCGCCGCACGCGAGGCCGAGCGCGTTGCCGTGGCCCGAGTAGCCGCCGGCGACCCAGACGCTCTCGCGACCCGGTACTTCGCCGACGAGCGGGACGAGATCGGGCGTCGTGCCCCAGAGGCCGGCCCAGCGGTGCGTCACGCTCGGCCGATAGCCGAGGAGCTCCTCGACGAGCGACTCGAGCCGCTCCTGAATCAGTTCGCTCGTTTCCATCGCGTCGCTGAGCTCGGTCGCAAACGACGCGTCACGCTGACCGCCGATCACGAGCCGTCGATCGGGGAGCTGGTGCCAGTAGTCGTAGCCGCCGCGTGCGTAGTGCGGTCGCTCGTAGCGCAGCTCGGCGAGCGGCTCGGTTGCGAGCACCTGCCCGCGTGTCGTCGTCACGACGGACGCGAGCTCGGGCAGCAGCGACGGAATGAACCCGTCCCCCGCAACGACAACGACGTCCGCGTCGAGTTCGTCGACCGTCGCTGCGTCGTGCTCGCGGATGTCTGCGCCCGCCTCGGCGGCGCGGCGCGCGAGCCGACGCACCCATCGCGCGGGCTGCAGCGCGCCGTCCCTCGGGTGCAGAATTGCACCGCGGTAAAGGCGGTCGAGCGGTGAGCGCAGCTCGTCGACCCACTCGACGGCGAAGCCGTGCTCGCGCAGCGCGTCGTGCTCGCGCCGGAGCGCGTCGAGCTCGTCGTCGTCCCAGGCGAGCCGGAAGCTGCCGACGCGGCGGAACGCATCTCCGGCCAGCTCTTCCATCCGGTCGAGCGCGCGCTCGGTCAGCTCCATCAGGAGCCGCGCGCGGTCGTCGCCCAGCGAACGGCGCGCCTCGTCATAGGGCGCTGCCGCGCCCCGCAGCGCGAAGCCTCCGTTCCGCCCACTCGCGCCGCCGGCGATCTCGCGCGCCTCGTGGAGGCGAACGCGGACCCCGCGCTCGGCGAGCGTGAGCGCGCACGAGCAGCCCGTGACGCCGCCACCGATCACCGCCACCTCCGCGCGACCGTCGAAGCGGTGCATCGGCAGCGCCTCGTGCGCGTCCTCGAGCCAATATGGAGTTGTCGTCACGACGGGAGAGCCTACGTTCGCCGCATCACCTCCCGGTACAGCCCGTCAGCCTCGCCGACGAGGCCGAGCAGCTCGAGCTCGGCCAGCGCCGCGGCGACCTCGCCGACCGCGAGGCCGGTGCGCTGCGCAACCTCATCCGCGGCGGCCGGCGCATCGGCGACGGCGGCATGAACGGACGCGAGCCGTTGTTCGAGCGGCGGCGGGACCGGTGGCTCGGCTTCCAGCCCGAGCACGGCGAGCACGTCGGCGACCGATGTCGCGGGCGTCGCGCCGAGCCGCAGCAATGCATTCGTGCCGTCCGAGAGATGCGACGTGATCTCACCCGGGACTGCGAGCACCTCCCTCCCTTCATCGAGCGCGAGATCGGCGGTGATCAGCGCGCCGCTTCGCTCGCGCGCCTCGACGACGACGGTCGCGTCGGCGAGCCCCGCAACGATGCGATTGCGTGCCGGGAAGCGCCATGGCGCAGGCTCGACGCCCGGCGGGTACTCCGACACGATCAGCCCGCGCTGCGCAATCGACGCCGCGAGCCCTGCGTGCGCACGTGGATAGTCGCGGTCGATGCCGCATCCGAGCACCGCGACCGTTTCGCCTGCGTCGAGCGCGCCGCGGTGCGCGGCCGCGTCGATGCCACGCGCGAGACCGGAGATGACGACTGCACCTGCGGCGGCGAGCTCGCGGCCGAGCGTCAGCGCGACGGCGGTGCCATACGGCGAGCACACACGGGCGCCCACGATCGCGAGGCAAGGCCGGTCGAGCAGCGTGAGGGCGGCGCCGCCCCGCACGAAGAGCCCGGGCGGTGGATCGTGGATCGTCCTCAGCCGCGCCGGGAAGGCGGGGTCGCGCCGTGGTACCCAGCGGAGGCCGCGCGCGGCGAGGTCGCCCAGGAACCCGGCCTCGTCGAAGCTCGCGCGAAAGCGCTGGAACCGCAGCGAGCGCGGCTCGTCGAGCAGGTGCGTGCCCGTGGCGGCCGCGAAAGCGGCGACGGCGAGCTCGCTCATTCGACGAGCTCCGCCGGCGGCCGGTAGGAGAGCGCTTCTGCGATGTGCTGTGCTCCAACCCGGTCCGAGGCTTCGAGCGCCGCGATCGTCGCCGCGACGCGGGCGACCCGCGCGCGCCCGCGTCCGGACAGCGGCAGGCGCTCGACGGCGCGCGTCAGCAGCGCGTCCGCTTCGTCGGTGCGCGACGGCGTGTCGTCACGGAGGCGTGCCCGAGCTGCGAGCACGCGCTCGCGGACGGCCGCCGAGCTCTCCCCCGCCTCTCCTGCGAGCTCTTCGCCGCGGGGCCGCGGCACGGTCAGGAGCAGGTCGAACCGGTCGAGGAGCGCTCGCGAGAGCTTCTCGCGATACCGATGGCGCCGCTCGGGCGTGCACGAGCACTGGGCCGCGCCGTCGCCGCGGGCGCCGCACGGGCAGAGGTTCATCGCGCCGACGAGCTGGAACTGCGCCGGGAACACCGCCCGGCCGGCGACGCGCGCCACCGAGACCACGCCGTCCTCGAGCGGCTGGCGGAGCGCCTCGAGCGCAGGACGCTGGAACTCCGGCAGCTCGTCGAGGAAGAGAACGCCGCGGTGGGCGAGGCTCGCCTCACCCGGACGCGGCCCGCCGGCCCCGCCGCCGACGAGTCCCGCAACCGACGTGGAGTGGTGCGGCGCGCGGAAGGGCGGCACACGGATGAGCCCCGAGCCGGGCGCGAGCAGCCCGGTGACAGAGTGGATGCGGGTGACCTCGAGCGACGCGTCGTCGTCGAGGAGCGGGAGAACGCCCGCGAGCCGGCGCGCGAGCATCGTCTTGCCCGTGCCGGGCGGTCCCGCCATCAACAGGTTATGTCCACCGGCAGCGGCGATCTCGAGCGCGCGCCGGGCGCGCTCCTGGCCGCGCACGTCGGCGAGGTCTGGAACGCCGGCGAGCGTCTCGAAGTCGTCGGCCGGTAGCTGCACCTCGGGTGGGTCGCGCTCGCCGCGCAGATACTCGACCGCCTCGCCGAGATGATGGACGCCGACCGGGTCGATACCGGCGAGCGCGACCTCCGGCGCGGACTCGGCCGCGCAGACGAGACGCGACAGCCCGGCCCGGCGCGCGCCCTCGGCCGCGACGAGCGCGCCCGGTACGGGCCGTAGCCGCCCGTCGAGACCGAGCTCGCCGAAGGCCGCGTGGCCGTCGAGCGCGGCGATCGGCACCTGGTACGACGCGGCCAGGACGGCGAGGGCGATCGGCAGGTCGAAGCCCGATCCCTCCTTGCGGAGCGAGGCCGGCGCGAGGTTGATCGTGATCCGGGTGCCCGGCCAGATGAGCTCCGCTGCAGAGACGCTCGAGCGCACGCGCGCCTTCGCCTCCTGGCACGCGCGGTCGGCAAGGCCGACGATCGCGAACGCCGGCAGCCCGCGCTGGATGTGCGCCTCTACCTCGACCCGGCGCGGATCGAGGCCGACGAGCGCGTGCGTGACGGTACGTGCGAGCACGTTGCCACGCTAGACGACAGCCTGTGACGTGTCAGTGCGAGAAGTGCGCCGCGAGTGTGACTTCTCAGGCGAGCCCGAGGCCGATGCGGATCGCAAGCTCGACCGGCGACGACGAGTCAGCCGGTCCCGCAAGATCGATCTCGCGCGCCCAGAAGAGACCGGGCTGCGCCATGAAGCGCGGCGTCGAGCCGCGATGACGATCGGCCGCATGCACGACAAAGGGGTGGCAGAGGAAGACGTCACCCGCGTCGCCGGTCGCGTACCCGAGCTCGCGTTCGTGCACGTTCGGCAACCGCGCGTTCACCGCCGGGAAGTCCATCCCCTTTTCGCCCGCAGGCGCGAGCGCCGCCGGCACGTCGAGGTGCGACCCGACCCGGATCCGTGTGGGTGCGTCGTCCGGGCCGACGTCCGAGAAGAGAAACAACATCAGGAGCGCGCGCACCTTCGATCGCACGTTGATCCAGTACGAGCCGTCGCGATCGAAACTGCCGTCGATGTGCCAGCCGTCGTCGCCCGGATCGCCTTCGACGGGGAACCGCACCGGCGTTGTGCCGCCGAGACCGTCCTGCGCGATCCAGCGACCGGGACCGGCGAGCTGGTCGAACGCCGCTTCGAGCCGCGGTGTGTGCGTTGCCGCGTGAAAGATCTCGCCGCTCTGCGAGCTGAGCCTGATCACCGGCTTGGTCCAGCCGGACGGATCGTCGGGCGAGAGACCGAGCTGGCGCCAAAGCTCCGCGCGGCACTCGTCTGCGACGGCGCGTGGGAACGCCTCGCGCAGCGGCAGGAAGCCGCGGCGGATGAACGCGTCGATGTCATCCTCGGTGAACGGTGCGTCGGGGATGCGGGAACTCTAAGCGGCACCGCCCCGCCTGCGGCTAGCCGCGGCGCGCGACGAGCACGTCTTCGAAGTACTCGCCTGCCCGGCGGCCGGTGCGGCGGTTCACGTGACGCTGGTAGCGCTGCTCGAGCTTGAGGCCCGCGCGTTCGAAGATCGCCGGATAGAG
>DATAUN010000067.1:0-4807 GCA_036268235.1 Gaiellaceae bacterium | reverse complement strand
AGCGCGATCTTGCGGCGCTCGAGCACCGGACGGTCGACCTTCTCCATCCGGTCGATCTGCCGCTGTTTGTTACGAGCTTGCTTGATGTGGCGCTCGTCGACGACACGGCTCGCCCAGTCCTTGAAGCGGCGGATGGCCTCCTCGAGGCGGGCGATCTCCTTCTGCTGGGTGACGTACAGCTGCTGCTGGCGCTGCAGTTCGAGCTCGCGCGCGATCGTGTACGCCGAGTAGTTGCCGGGCCACATGCGGACGCGGCCGCCGGAGAGCTCGGCGATCTCCGCAACCGTCTCGTCGAGCAGGTAGCGGTCGTGCGAGACCGCGACGATCGCGCCGTCGAAGCCGCGCATCAGCTGCTCGAGGCGCTCGCGCGCGTCGATGTCGAGGTGCGCCTCGGGCTCGTCGAGGAGCAGGACGTCCGGCTCGCGCAGCAGGCACGTCGCGAGGCCGACGAGCTTGCGTTGTCCTCCGGAGAGGACGCGGGTCGGCTTTACGACGTCGTCGTCTTCGAGGCCGACGTCGGCGAGGAGCGCGCGGGCCCGGCCGTCGAAGCTCGGGCCGCCCGCCGAGGTCCAGAGGTCGAGCGTCTCCTCCTGGCGGCGCAGCAGGCGCGTCATACGGTCGAGGTCGTCGGCGACCCCCGCGAGCCCCGACTCGATCGCAGCCAGCTCGCGTTCGAGCTCATCGAGGTTCGGGCGCGAGCTGCGCAGCGTCTCGAACGCGCCGCGCTCGTCTCCTTCGAGCTGCTGCGGCAGGTACGCGAGGACGAGGCCGCGCCGGTTGGTGACTTCGCCACCGTCGGCGGAGTCCTCGCCGGCGACGATGCGGAGCAGCGTCGACTTCCCGCCGCCGTTCGGTCCGATCATCCCCACGCGAGCGCCCGGCTCGACGTCGAGGTCGAGGCCGTCGAGGATCAGCCGTGAGCCGAAGCTCTTGCGGATGCCGCGCGCCGCGAGCAGGGCCATGCGCTCACGGTAGACGGAACGCGAGCTCGCCGAGCCTCCGGTAGCCCGCGACCGAAGGGTGGTCGCCGTCCTCGTTGCACCACTCGTCGCGCATCCGGCCGCGGCGGTCGGGGTCCTCGAGCGTGTCGTGGAACGGAAGCACCGGCACGCCGAAGCCGGCGATGAGCTCGTTGAGCGCGCGGATCGGCTGCTCCTTCTCCGGCCAGCCGTTGTTCCACGGCAGCACGTCGCAGACAGCGACGGGGAGGCCGAGCGCGAGCCCGCGCTCGACGAGCGCGCGCAGGGACGCGGCGGCCGGTTCGACCGGAAGCCCCTGCGCGATGTCGTTGATGCCGCCCTGCACGATCAGCACGTCGGCGCCCGCGACCGCGTCGTCGAAGCGCGCCGCGATCTCGTCGGTGCGCTCACCCCAGATCCCGTGGTTGCGAAACTCGAGCTCGGGGTGGAGCAGCGCCGCCCAGTGCTCCCACTGCCCCTCGGGGTTCCCCGCCCCGCGCCGCGCGTCCCAGTAGGGCGAGCCCTCGGTGATCGAATCGCCGAGGCAGGACACGACGGTGCGCGACACACCGGAGCTTGTAACAGACTGTTACACAAGCCCTCGCTTGTACCTTCGGTACCAGTCCTCGAGGCCCGGTCCTGGATACTGGGCCATGAAGTCGTAGCCGGTTCCGATCGCGCGTAGCACGATGTGTCCACGCGAAGTCTGCGCGGCAACTGGAACCGCCTCGGGACGGTGCGCACCGCCGAGCAGCTCACGCACTTGCTGATAGCTCGGGCGCGGCAAACCGAGCTGCCATGCGAGGTCGCCCACCTCCCTTGTCACCTCGGCCGGCGACGCGAAGAACGGCGCGCCGGAGATGTACCGCCGCAAGCGAACGTCGATCCGAGGCGCCGCCGGAGTTCCCATCACCCGAGTGTGGCGGGCCGCGCGTATCGCCTTTGAGCCGATTTCGTGCCGAGATCAGCGCTTGTAACAGACTGTTACTTGCTCGGAAGCGCCAGCACGCCGGCACGGTAGTACGCGCGGGCCTGCGCCTTGAAGTAGCCGCCGTCGTCGTCGGCCGACAACGAAGGACGTGTGTTGCCGTTGATCGGCGGCGGGTTCGTGGTCCCGTCCTTCGCGGCGTCGCACGCGCACGTCGCACCATCTGCGCCGCGCCCGAAGAGGAAGCCCGCGAAGCCTGCGGCGACGTACGCCTTCAACCGCGCGCGCGAGCCCGCGCCGAGGAGCCACTGCACGCGGTTGTCCTGGTAGTGGTCCCACGTGTTGTTCATCGCACGCATCACCGTGTTGCCGAGCGGGATCTGCCACGCGACCATGCGGATGCCCGCCAGCCGGACGAACGTCTGCGCGTAGAGCAGGTGCCGGCGGAAGTCGGCAGGCTTGAACCACGTGTTCGGATTGTTCTCCTGCTTCGCGTAGAAGCCCGCGTCGCGATCGGAGAAGTCCTCGAACGCGATGTCGAAGTGCGCGTGCAGCGACTTGTAGAACGCAGCCGACTGCTCTGCATACTTGATCACCGTCGCGTCCGGCGGCTTCTCGGAGACGATGTCGTGCTTCGTTCCCCAGCCGCTCATGTGGTAGGCGAGGATCACGTTCGGTGCGAGCTTGTCGCGCAGCGCGATCCACTTCTGCGCGAACGACGAGGCGAGCGACGTCGCGCTCGCCTGCTCGAGGTAGCCCCACAGGTCGGGCTCGACGTGGACGACCACCGGCTTCGTGCCGCGGACGCGCTGGAAGAGCAGCGTGACGTCGCGCCAGTAGGCGGCCATCGTCTCGGGGTCGCGCAGGTTCGTCAGATCCGCGTGCGCCTCGTCGCCGCCGCCGGGCTTGGACTGAAGCAGCTGGTAGTACGACAGCACCGGCAGCTCGCCGTGCGCCCAGGAGTCGGCGACGTACATCGACGCGAACGTCCCGTTCGGGTTCCACGTCGCCCAGCCTTGCCCGGTGTTCACGCCGCCCGCGAGGTACTGGTAGCGAAAGCCGAGCGGCGCGACGTGCTCGCCGGGCGCCTCGCTCATGCCGATCTGCAGCGTGCGCGGCCAGTGCGCGGGCAGCGGCGGCAGCGACGTGGCAGACGTGGCGCCGGCGCCGGACGACCCGGCGAGCGCGATCGCTACGAGCAGCGCAGCGCTAGTGAACCGCGAGTGCCGCGCAAGACGTGCTGCTGTGATGGTTCGCGTGGTCGTAGGCGACGACACAGAAGGTGTATTTGCCCGCGGCCGGCTTCTTCGGAACCATCCAGCCCACGTAGTAGACGCTGCCGTACGCGACGGGCCCGAAACCGGTCGAGGCCTTCCCGATCGCCTTGCCGTTCCGCTTGACGGTCGCGATGGCCTTCGCCTCGCCGCTGTTGTCATAGATCTTGAAGCGAAGGTCTGCCACGCGGCCACGGTGCGCGATGCTCGCGACGGCGTGTGCAGTCGGCGGCGTCTTGTCCGTCTTCTTCGTCGTCGTCTTCGGGTTGCCGTTGAGCCCGGTGGGGATGCCGGTCGCAGACGACGTCGTGGTCGACGACGACTGATTGAGCGCAACCGAGACGGTGTTGTCCGTCGTGCTGAGCTCACCGAGATCCGAGGTCGCGGTCGCGGCGACGGTCATCGGGCCGGTTGCTGCGACCGTCAGATAGACGTTCACGCTGGTCGCCGGAGTGTCGGACGACACGTACGCAAGGTTGCAGACGACGGTCGTGGCCGAGCTCGCCGAGCAGCCCGAACCGCGCGGGTCGTAGTTCCCGGCATAGGTCACTCCGCTCGGAAGCGTCAGCGTCACGAGAAGGTTGGTCGCCGGAGCAAGATTCTTGTCGGTCACGGTGTAGACGAGCGTCATCGTGCTGCCGACGGCCGGCGTCGTCGTGCTCGCCGAGACGGTGAGCGCAACGTCCGGCTTGCCGCTCCCGCCGCCGCCACCGCCGCTGCTGCCACCGCTGCTGCCCCCGCCGCTGGAGCCGCCGGAGGAGGCCGCTACCGCAATCGTCCCCGTCTGCGCCGAGGTCGCCGACGTTCCACCGCCGGTGTTCGTCGCGCTGACGACGGCGTCGAGCGTGGTACCGACGTCACTGGCTGTCAGCGTGTAGGTCGAGGCGGTCGCGCCCGGAATCGCGCTGCACGTCGCGGCGCAACGCTGCCAGCGGTACGTGAAGCTCGTCGGGGAGGAGCTGTCCCAGGTGCCGTTCCCCGCCGAAAGCGTCTGCCCCGACTGGAGCGTGCCCGTGATCGTCGGCAGGACGACGTTCGTCGGCGTGAGCGAGACGACGATCTCGCTCGGCCCGCTGACGGCGATGCTCGAGCCCTGTGCGTTCGTCGCGGTCTCCTCGAAGCGCAGCGTGTGCGAGCCGTCGGCGTCGAGAGCGGCCGGAGTGTAGAACGTGGTGCCGGCGCTGTTGGCGATCGCGACGCAGTTCAGGCCGTTGCTGTCGCAGCGCTCCCACTGCGTCGTGGTGGACGTCGCGCCGGTGAACCCCGGCAGCGTCCCAGTGACCTGGGTTCCCTCCACGGCGAGCCGCGGCACGGTCGGGTCGCCGGTCAGTACCGGCACGGTCGTGCCGGACGGGCTGCAGCCCGCGAGCTGGAAGGCGGCTACCGCCGGCCCCGTCAGCCACAGGTCGCACGTCTCGACCGGATCGAGCGTCACCGACGACTGTTGCCCGACAGGCGACACCCCGACCTGCTGATCGCTGACGCTGACGTCGTTCGGATTGGTGTAGTCGAACGAACCGCCGTAGCTGTAGCCGAGCCCGATGTTGGTTCCGTCGTAGGCGGCCGACGACGCATCGCCGACGCCTCCGCTCCCCGTCGGCGCGTAGACGCCGCTCTGCGCAAGCGCCCAACCGGCGGCGTTCGTA
>DATAUN010000066.1:0-6347 GCA_036268235.1 Gaiellaceae bacterium | reverse complement strand
CACCGGGCGGTCCCGCTCGAAGACAACGGGTTCGTCGTCTCGCTGACGAGCAGCGACTACCCGGCGAACCTCGTCGCCTACGACAAGAACGGCTTGGTGATCGGCAGGCACGGCTCGGCCGGGCCGGTCCACCTCAACTGAGCCACGTCGCTCACGGGTGGAACACGAACGCCTGGAAGCGGACACCGACCAGCCGGTCGTCCGTGCTCCCGGGCTCGACCAACGACGGGTTCGCGAGGTGCGCGACCCGGAACGAGACGGTGCACATGCCGCCTGGCCCGGCGCGCAGCGGCACCGTCAGCGTCGGCTCTGCCGTCGGCGCTACCGAGACGCGGCCGACGACTCGTCCTGCTTCCGTCGCCGTGACGCCCTGCGCGAGCTTGAAGAGCGACGCGTCGCTCTGGAGCCGTACCGAGAGCGTGCCGCCACGGCAGTCGACACGGCTATACGTCACGGTGCGGTGCGACCACGTGTCGTTTGGATAGAGGCCCGTTATGTGCGAGAGCAGGACGACCGCCCCGCCGACGCGGTAGAGGCCGACGCCGAGCTTGCCGTCGAGCTCCAGCAGCCTCCCCTTCACATCGACGGCCGTCCCGGCAAGCAGATACTGGACGTCAACCGGTCTCCCGTCCGCGGCGAGCGTGCCGTTGCTGCGTCGCGCCACCTCCGTCGCCGGCAGTGGGTCCGGCGGCGGCACACCGAGGTCGTAGACCTTGCCGATGCTGCGGTTGAAGAACTCGTTTTCCCACGTGACCTCCTCGTTCTCCTTGCCGGTGTACAGAACGGCTACCGAGGCGTTCGGGCCAACCGCACGGTCGATCCAGTTCAGGTTCGCCGTTTGGATACCGGCTTGGAGCTTTCCCTCCGAGGCGACCTCAATGCCGTGCCGACCGTGCTCGACGACGATCGACGTGACAACGAAGTACGCCCCGACCAGCAGGGGCAGGAGGAGCACGAAACGCCGCGGCAGCCAGAGGAAGACGGCCGCGGCGGCAATCCCGACCGCGAGCGCGACCCAGCGGAGGTCGACCAGCGGCACGCCGTGGTCATGAACCCCCCACCAGGGGAGCAGCGCGAACGTGTCCGCCGTGGCGAGAGGCCCGACGAAGTGGGCGTACGGGATGAACACCGGCAACGCCGCCGCGACCGCGGCAGCAGCGAGCAGCGGCCGGCGGCGGTTCGGCAGTACGCCGTCGGTGGCGAGTCCGAGGAGCGCGATCAGGCCGAGCGGCGCAAGAAAGAACATGTTCCGCTCCTCGATCTTGTCCACCGACGGCTGCGATGCGAACGCGGCGACCTCGACGACGAGCCAGAACACGAGCGCGAGCGACGCGACCCCGAACGCGCGCGCCGGCCGCGAAACGGCGCGCGGCGCGAGCCAGAGGGCGAGCAACGCGGCGAACGGCACGATGCCGAGGTAGAGGTCGAGCTCGGACACGTGGTACACGAAGAAGCGCAAGACGCCTCCGACGCTGTACGTGCTCCCCGTCGCAGCGCGGTAGGCGCCGAGCAGCGTCAGCACCGATCGGCCCCGCAGTAGCGTGACGAGCAGCGCAAGCCCGACGCAGGCGCCGAGGATTCCGTACAGCGTCGCGAACGGCCGCAGTCCGCGGATGCCGCGCCGCTCGACGACCACCAGCAGGATCGGCGCGCAGACGATCGAGGGGATGAGCGAGATCGCCTGCGCGCGTGTCGCATAGGCGAGCGCGCAGAGCACGATCAGGACGATCTGCCGCCGCCGTGTCGGCCGCTCGAGCGTCATGACCAAGGCGAGAGCGCAGGTCACGAAGACGGGATAGAACGCGTTCCCGGTCATCAGCTCACCCGTGTAGAGCATCGACGGGATCAGCACCGAGAGCGCCGCGACGACGAGTGCGAGGCGCGGCACGAGCACCCGGCGCGCGAGGAAGTACGCGGGGATGGCGGCGAGCGACATCGCGACGGCGTCGATCGCCTTGGCGACCGCATACACGGTCGGCACGGAGGTGAAGAGCCGGTAGGCGGGCGCGATCAGCAGCGGGTAAACGAACCCCTCCCCGCTGTTCGGCACACCCCGGATGAGGAAGTGCCCGTGCGCCGCGAACGACTTCGCGAGCTCCGAGTACTCGAGCTCGTCGACCATGATCCACGGCGCGACGATGCGGCGGCCGAGCTCGATCCTCACGACGGCCGAAACGATGACAATCGCCACGAGCCACCCGCGCGGTGTGATCGGTCTCCGGGCCAGAGCAGCCACGCGGGACGAAGTGTGACGGGCGGGCGCTGTGGCTGCGGGTTAGACCGTCGCGCCCGCAGCTGCGATGAAGCGCAGCTCGGGGACTTCGTCCAGCTCGCCGACGTCGCGCGCCAGCTCGAGGAACGTGTAGAGCCCCGCGCGCTCGCGCGGGCCGAAGCGGTAGCGCAGCTTCTCGAAGTAGCGCGCGAGGAAGCCGGCGGGATAGCCGTAGCGCTCGGCCGACTCGTATGCGAGCCGCTCGGGCTCGGCGCGCGCGGCGCGCACCGAGGCGACGAGCGCCTCCTCGAGCTCCGCCAGCTCGGGATGCACCGGCTCGGGCGCAGCCCAGACTGCGAACACCATCGGCAGCCCGGTGCGCTCGAGCCAGAGACGACCGAGGTCGTGGTGCGGGGTCGGATCCTCGAACGCCGACTTGAGCGCGGCGTCGCCGATCAGCAGCTTCGCCTCGGCGTCCTCGCCGAGCGGCACCTGCTCCGCGTCCGGAAAGAGCACCTTCGTCAGCACGACCGACGTCGCGGACTCGGGCGTGACCGCGACCGTCTTGATGCGCGCGAGCGGCGTCTTCGAGATCAGCTGGATCGACTCGACCGCCCCCTCGCTCGACACGCACAGGCGCGGCAGCAGCCGCAGCGTGTCCGCGTGTCGCGCGTACGCGATCGACGAGATCGGCGCAACGTCGATCTCGCCGGCGACGAGCTGCCGGTTGAGCGCCGTCGGCACGCCGACGATCTCCTCGACGTCCGCCTCGAGCCGGAAGAAGACCGGCGCCATGTTCACGTAGCCGATGCGGCCGAGCTTGATGGGGCTCATCCGGCGCGATCGACGACGGCGTAGGTCAAGGCTTCCAGCTCCTCCCGATGCGGATGCGCACCGAGGTGGCCGCGCGCCCGGGCAGCGTAGTCGAGCGCCGCCTGGCGGGAGCGCTCGATCGCGCCGGTCGCGGCGACGCGGAGCAGCGCGCCGTCGAGCGGCCCGCCCGCGAGCGCCGCCCGCACCGTCTCGTCCTGCTGCGCGGCGTAGAGCAGCGGCATCGTGGGGGTGCCCTCGCGAAGGTCGGTGCCGGGGATCTTCCCCGTCTCTTGCGTCTGGCCCGCGCAGTCGAGGATGTCGTCCGCGATCTGGAACGCGAGCCCGAGCGCGGCGCCGTACGCGCCGATCGACTCGTCGCCGCCGGAGCCGAGCAGACAGGCCGCTTCGATCAGCTTCCCCGTCTTCAGCGAGCAGCGCTCGAGGTAGGCGTCGATCGATGTGTCGGGGTCGTGCGTCTGCAGTTTCTGCATCGCCTCGCCGCGCGCGAGACAGAGCGCTGCGTCCGCGAGGAACCTCACGGCGCACTCGTCGCCCTCGTCGGCGAGCACCGCGAAGGCGCGCGCGAAGAGATAGTCGCCGGCCGCCTTCGCAGTGTCGGCGCCGTACACCGACCACGCGGCCGGCAGCCCGCGCCGAAGCCGGGCGCCGTCGACGAGGTCGTCGTGCACGAGCGTCGCCATGTGCACCATCTCCACCGCGACTCCGGCCGCGACCGAGGGCTCGCCGACGGCGGTGAGGAAGCACAGCAATGGCCGAAGCCGCTTGCCGCCCGCCGCGAGCGCTTCGCCTGCGACCTCCTGCGCGAGCCCCGGGTGCGAGGACACGGCGAGCGCGAGCCCGGCCTCGACCTCGGCCATGTAGGGCGCCACGCCGGGCGTCGCGTGAACCTGCGCGAGCGTCATTCCGCCGCGCCCGTGTGCAGCGCGACGATCGAGCCGGCGAGCAGGCGGAAGCGAACGTCGCCGAAGCCGCACTCGCGGAGCAGCGTCGCGAGCGTCTCGGCGTCGGGGAAGCGCTTCACCGATGCGGGCAGGTACGAATACGCGCCGCCGCCCGGCAGCACCTTGCCGAGCGCGGGCACGACGCGGTCGAACCAGAGCGAGAAGAACGGCTTGAGCGCGCCGCGCGCCTGTGTGATCTCGAGGATCGCGAGGCGCCCGTCGGGCCGCAGCACACGTCGCAGCTCGCGCAGCGCCAGCGGCAGGTCGGCGACGTTGCGCACACCGAACCCGACCGTCGCCGCGTCGAAGCTCGCATCCTCGAACGGCAGCGCAAGCATGTCGCCCTGCACCCACTCGAGCACGTCTTTGCGGAGCGCAGTCTTCTTGCGCGCGCGCGCGAGCATCTGCTCCGCGAAGTCGAGACCGACCACCGTTGCAGCGCCCGCCTTCAGGTCGGCGATCGCGAGGTCGCCCGTCCCGCACGCTGCGTCGAGGACGCGATCGCCGCGGCGCACGGCGGACTCGGCGGCGAGCCGACGCCAGCGCACGTCGAGGCCGGCGGTCATGACGCGGTTCATCGCGTCGTAGACCGGCGCGATGCGATCGAACATCGAGCGGATCGCGTCCGGAGCGAGCGTCATGCGCGCACCACGGTGCCAGGCACCACTACCGAAGTGTGACGAACGTTCCACAGATCGACGGGACACGAGGAACGAAGCCGAAGTGCGGACCGGGCGTCGCGGACGTGTCCGGTGCCAGGCACCGTTACGGAAGTGCAACGCGCTCTCACGGCTGGCCCCACCGTGGGATCAAGGCATTGTCGAGGCCGATCTGATCGAGGACACGGGCGACGACGAAGTCGACCAGGTCGTCGACCGACTCGGCGCCGTGGTAGAAGCCCGGCGCGAGAAACAGGATCGTCGCGCCGGCACGGCGCAGCGTCAGCATGTTCTCGAGGTGGATCGACGACAGCGGCGTCTCGCGCGGGCAGAGCACCAGCTTGCGCTCCTCCTTCAGCGCCACCGACGCGGCGCGGTGGATCAGGTTCTGCATCGCGCCCGACGCGATCGTGCCGAGCGTGCCCATCGAGCACGGGCAGATCACGTAGGCGTCGACCTTCGCGGAGCCGGAAGCGTACGGCGCCTTCCAGTCGGTCGGCTCGTAGACGACGACGTTCTCGCCGGTGCCCTCGGTGAAGCGCGCCAGCGTCTCGTCGCGCGAGAGCCGCGCGTCGCCGTAGAGCTCCGTTGCGAGCACCTCGATCGCCGCGCCTGAGACGGACACGCCGACCTCGCAGTCCGCCGCCGCGAGCGACTGCAGCAGGCGCCGCGCATAGGGCGCGCCTGACGCACCGGTGATGCCGAGGAACACGCGCACGCCGCCAAGCGTACGCGCGTCTCAGTGTTTGATGTCGCCCTTGGAGGCGTCGAGGAACGCGGCGATCTGCTCGAGGCGCGCCTCGCCCAGGCCCGCGAACGACGGCATCGGCGAGCCGGGGTTCACGCAGGCCGGGCACTTGAGGTGCGCGACCTCGAACGCCTCACCCTTGTTCTTCGCGCCTTCGGCCGTCAGCTCCGGCGCGCCGAGGTTGTGACCTCCGTCGCCGTTATAGGTGTGGCAGTTGAGACAGCCGGAGACCGCGAACAGCTTCGCGCCGGCGACCGCTTGCGGATTGTTCGTGAAGCCTTCCTTCGCCGCCCACGTCGGCACGTGGCTGAGCAGCTCGGTACCGAGCGCTTCCTTCGCGATCGCGCCCTTGTACGTGAGCACGCCCATCGAGATGACGACGAGGATCGACGCGATGATCGCGACCGGGCGGCGCAGCAGGCGGCGCTCCGGGCGAACGTCGATGAACGGCACCGCGAGCAGCAGCACGAGGAACACCGTCGGCAGCCCGATCGTCGCGAGAATGACCGACTCCGGCCACTTGAAGACCCGGAGCAGGTAGAAGAGGAAGTAGAAATACCAGTCGGGGCGCGGGACGAAGCTGACGGTTCCCGGGTCGGCCGGCTTGTCGTAGAGCGGGCCGAGCCAGCCCGCCGCCGTCGTGTGGTGGTTCCCGGGCGTCGAGTACTTCCAGATGATCGCGAGCCCGACGATCGTCGCGACGACGACGAGCGACATGATCGTGTCATGGAACATCGCGTACGGGTAGAAGGGCTTTCCGCGCTCCTTGACGTCGGACTTGTACTGCTGGAAGATCCGCCGCCGCTCGACGCTGCGATCGCTAGCCACGAGAGTTTCTCCGCTCGGTGACGCGCGTCAGGCCGCGCCGCTTCTCGCTCGTGACGGCGCCGTTCAGCGGACCGGTGCCGGCGGCTTCCTTCGACCACGGCGGCGAGGTGACGCCGAGGCGGACG
>DATAUN010000065.1:0-28246 GCA_036268235.1 Gaiellaceae bacterium | reverse complement strand
AAGACGCTGCAGCCGATCCTCGGCAGCGCGTCGGGCGTGTTGTTCGCACTGGCGCTGATGGCGTCCGGCCTCTCGAGCTCCGCCGTCGGGACGCTGTCGGGGCAGGTCGTGATGCAGGGATTCATCCAGCGGCAGATCCCGGTCGCGCTGCGCCGGCTCGTGACGATGGTGCCCGCCTTCGTCGTGATCGCGATCGGAGTCGATCCGTCGCGGACGCTCGTGATCTCGCAAGTCGTGCTCTCGTTCGGCATCCCGTTCGCGCTCGTCCCGCTCGTCGTCTTCACCGGCCGGCGCGACGTGATGGGCGTCTTCGCGAACTCGCGCCTGACGACCGCAGTCGCCACCGGTGCGGTCGTGCTGATCGTCGCGCTCAACATCGTCCTGCTCGCGACGACCTTCGGCGCCTAAAAAAACAGGCGCCCCGGGGGGAGGCGCCTGCTCGTCGGGAGACGACTGTGTTCCGGCGGCAGCGTTTCGACACTGCCTGCGCACCGGTTGTAAGTGATAAACGACGCCGGGGTCGAATCGGTTACGGGAGGTGGCCGCCGGGGGAGAACCGCGTGTCACGCACTACGTCTCACACTCACCTCGACCAAGGAGCTGTCTGTGGCCCCACTCGTGCTCGTTCTGCTGATCGTGGTCGTTCTCTTCATCCTCGGCTTCGCCGTGGTGAAGTTCCTGCTCTGGGTCGCGATCATCGCCGCGCTGCTCTGGCTGATCGGCTTCTTCGTCCGGGGCGTCGAAGGCGCTCGCTGGTATCGCTGGTAGCCGCGACAGACCAGGGGTCTGACCCGATCCGGGTCAGACCCCTGCTGCGAAGCTACTCCGACGCGCTTGGGATCGTCGCCTCGTCGGGCGGCGGGTACGGCTCGGGGACCGGCGCCGGCGTCGGGGGTGTGCCCTCGTCCGGCGGCGGTGCGGGCTCGGCAGGAAGATCGCTCATGCCTGCGCCGTACCCTCGTTCCGCGTCGAGCGAACGCAGCGCGGCGGCGGCCGCCTGGCGGAGCGGCCCGATGAGCGCGCGGTAGTCGGCGTCGTCGACCTTCCCCGAGCGGTGGTCGAACTCGAGCTCCTTCAGCGCGGCGAGCGCTCGGTCCCGCTCTTCGACCAGCGTGAGTCGGCGCGTCTCGGCCTCGCTCGGCGCGTCGAGCCGGTCGTCCGCGACGACGGGCTCGCGCAGGAACGGCAGCGCGACAAGTACCACGACCCCCGCCGCGAGGACGAGCCCCAGCACGATCGCGATCATGCGCTCGCGCGAGCCGGTGCGAGCCGTGTCACGAGCCGGCGCTGCTCGCGCGCGTCGGGCCAGAGCGCCACACCCGCGCCGAGCAGGAACACGAACCCGGCGATCCAGACGAAGTTGACGAGCGGCTTCACGAGCACCTGGACGTAGATCAGGTTCGTCTTCTTGTGGAGCTCGTCCGGGATCACGTAGAGATCCTGCGCGCGCAGCCAGTCGGTCTTGATCGAGACGTTCTTCGCCGGCTCCGGCGGGATCGCGTAGTTCGCGAGCTGGGGTTTGATCGTGCCGTGGTAGCGGCCGGTGACCGTGAGCACGGCCCACGTCTTGTTCACCTGCGGCGAGACGGACGAGTGCACGCCGCGGTTCGTCAGCGTGTAGCCGTCGATCGTCATGCTCTGCCCGAGCTTGAGCGGACGGTCGACCGAGGTCTGATACGCGCTCGAGCCTGCGACGCCCATCGCGAGCAGCACGATCGCCGCATGGACGACATAGCCGCCGTAACGTCGCCGGTTGCGCGCGATGAGCTGGGACAGCGAGCCGGTCACGCGCGTGCCGCGCACGAGCTCGACGACGATCGTCGCCAGGACGAACGAGCAGAACGTGTACGCGATCAACCCGGGAAGCGACGAGCTGGCGCCGAGCGCGACGAGGGCGACACCGCACACGACGGCAGTCGCGATCGGCCACATGAGGATGCGCAGCAGCGAACGGCCGCTCGCCTTGCGCCACGCGATCAGCGGCCCGATCCCCATCAGCAGCAGCAGCGGCAGGCCGAACGCTCTGAGAAAGAAGTCGTAGTACGGCCGGCCGATCGTCCGCTGCTCGCCCTTCACGAGCTGCGTCACGACCGGGAACAGCACTCCCCACAGGATGGTGAGGCAGAGAGCAACGAGCAGCAGGTTGTTGTAGAGGAACGTCGCCTCGCGGGAGAGCGGCGACTCGAGCTTCGTGCGTGCCTTCAAGAGCGGCAGCCGCCACAGGATCAGCGCGAGCGAGAAGAGCGACGAGATGACGACGAACGCGAGGAACCACGCACCGATCGGGCTCTTCGCAAACGAGTGGATCGAGTCGACGATGCCGGACCGCGTCAGGAACGTGCCGAACACGGAAAGCTCGAACGCAAGCGCGACGAGCACCATGTTCCAGACCTTCAGCATCCCCTTGCGCTCCTGGATCATCACCGAGTGCAGGAACGCCGTCGCGGCGAGCCACGGCATCAGCGCCGCGTTCTCGACCGGGTCCCACGCGTAGTAGCCGCCCCACCCGACCTCCGTGTACGCCCAGTGGGCGCCGAGCAGCTGGCCGAAGCCGAGGAATGCCCACGCGGCGAGCGTCCAGCGCCGCGTCGCGACGATCCAGCGCTCGTCAGTCTTCCCCGAGAGCATCGCGCCGCACGCGAATGCGAACGGCACCGACAGCCCCACATAGCCGAGGTACAGCATCGGCGGGTGCGCGACCATGTACGGGTTGCGCAGGCTGTGCGTGAGCCCGGCGCCGTCGAACGACGCAGTCTGTGTGTCGAACGGGCTCGAGACGGCGACGAGCACGAACGCGAAGAACGTCGCGATGCCGCCGAAGATCGGGACGACCCACGCGGTCAGGTCGCGAAGGAGGCGCCGGTTCGCGGCGATCGAAAGCGTCCCGTAGCCCGTCAGCACGAGCAGCCAAAGGAGCAGCGAGCCCTCCTGCCCGCCCCAGAACGCGCTCAACGAGTACGCGGTCGGCAGTGCACGGTTCGTGTGCTGCGCGACGTAGACGAACGAGAAGTCGTGGCGGACGAGCGCGATCGCGAGCACTGCCGCGGCGACGACCGTCGAGCCGAAGCTGCAGAAGAGCGCGTTGCGCGCCGAGTCGGCAAGCCGGCGCCGGTTGCTGCGCGCGGCGACGATCCCCGCGACGAGCGCGTAGACCGAGAGACCGAGGGTGACGACGAGCGCCGCGCGGCCGAGATCGGCCATCAGCGCATCACGCCGAAGGCGCGGTCGTCGTGTACTTCGACGGGCACTTCGTGAGGATGTCGTTCCCCGCGAGCGTGCCGCCTGCGAACGTGCCGGAGACGACGACGCTCCGGCCGACCGCGAAGAGCGGCGGCGGGCTGTCGCCGCGGTAGACGACCGAGACGCGCGTCGCGTTCTTCCCGGTCGGATCCTTGAGCGTGAAGCGCAGGCCGCCCGCGTGGGAGTCGCCGTGGATCGGGCCGACGACGGTGCCGACGACGGCGAGCTTGCCGGTCTGCGACGTGATCTGGCTCGGGGTCAGCGTCGGCGTCGAGTTGCCGGCGACCGCCGTGTACAAGAGGAAAACGGCGAGCACCGCCGCGACGGCGAGGGCGACGACGAGCCGCGCGGGACTGCGCGTGGGCACGCCGAAAGGTTAGCTACGCGTCGGCCGAGGCGTGCTGCTTACGGGCCGGCACGCGGTAGCCATGATCGGCACAAAGCGAGCCGGGCGCATCCTCGGTCAGCGCGTCGCAGTAGCCCTTGCCATACGCCGCCCGCATAAAGGCCGCGACGACGTCGAGCGACCACTCGCTGATGCCTGCCGCCTCACGCCAGAGGTCGGCGAGGCGCAGGTCGATGTCGAGCTCGAGGAGGTCGATCCGTGAGGGGCGCTGTCCCATGCGCCGTAAGGGTAGGAAGAGCGTCGGACGGAGTCGGTTCAGCTCTTGAGCAGGGCTTTTGCCTCGTCGAGCCAGGCGAGCGGCCGTTCGAGCAGCTCGATCGGCAGGATCTTCGTCCCGGCAGCGCGCAGGCGGTCGGAGAGCTCTTCGAAGCCGATGTCGTCGGTGTCGATGACGACGAGCGCCGGCGACAGCTCGTCGTAGGCGCGCGCGGCTTCGTCGGGGTCGGCGGCGAGCAGCACTTCGAACCCGTCCGCGCCGAGCAGCTCGCGCAGAACGCGCGCCGCGCCGAGGCGGCTCTCGGCGAGCAGGACGCGCATCCGCGTCCCGCCGAACGCGTCGCCGCGCGCGACGCGCTCGGAGAGCAGCCGGTGCGCTTCGCCGGGGCGGCGGCCGGCCGCGATCTGCTCCTTGACGAAGCGAAGCTGCTCGACCTGGTCGCGCGAGTAGAGCCGCTGCCCGCCCTCGGAGCGCTGCGGTGTGATCAACGCGTAGCGCGTCTCCCACGTACGGATCGTCGCAGCAGAGAGGTCGAGCATCCGCGCGACCGCTCCGATCGAGAAAAGCGGCCGCCCTCTCTCTGCCATTTCGCGGCGATACCCTGCGTTCAAAGCTTCCTAACGGGCAGTCTCGACAAAACCCTCCTCAATGGCTCGTCACCTTCACTTCGGTCCCGCGCGGGTCCCGACGCGTGATTCTCCACGCGCGGCCGTCGACACGCTGCGCGCAAGGAACCTCAGCGCGTGCGAGATCGACTTCGAAGGCGGCTTCTGGATGTCGTACGAGTTCGCAGCCGAGTTCGGAGAGCTGTGCGCGGCGGAGGACATCGCGCTGTCGGTGCATGCGCCGATCGCCGGCTTCATGGGTCACGCCGAGCGCGGGAAGAAGCTCAACATGGCGGTCGGGATGCTCGACCACTCGGCGGGGATCGCGAAGGCGGCGGGCGCCGCAGTCGTCGTGTTCCACCCCGGCTTCCTGCTCGGCCGCACCCGTGAGGACGCGATCGCCGCGGTCGTCGAGCAACTCGGCGAGCTGCGCGAGCGGCTCGAGGGCAAGGACCGCGCGGTGCCGTTCGGGATCGAGGTCATGGGCCGCGTCCGCGAGCTCGGGTCGCTGGACGACGTCTGCGAGATCGCGGCGCAGCTCGGCTGGGTGCGGCCGGTGATCGACTTCGCGCACATGCACGCCACCTCGGACGGTGCGTTCACGTCGGTGGAGCCGTTCGCTGCGGCGCTCGCGCAGGCGGACGCGGTGCTCGAGCCCGACGCGCCGTTCCACATTCACTTCTCGGACATCCAGTACGCGAACCGCAACGAGACGAAGCACCTGCCGTACGGCGAGGGGACGCTGCGCGCCGAACCGATGCGAGACGCCCTCGCGCGGTTCGAGCGGCCGGCGACGGTGATCTCGGAGTCGCCGACGCCGGAGTCGACAGACACGATCAAGGCGATCCTCGGGGCGTAAGTAGTCTCCGGTGGTGCTCGACCCGAAGGTCTTCAAGGCATACGACGTCCGCGGCATCTACGGCGAGGAGCTCGACGAGAAGGGCGCGTACGCGATCGGGCGCGCCTACGCCCAGCGGTTCTCGGTCGAGCGCATCGCAGTCGGCCGCGACATGCGTGTCTCCTCGCCGGCGATGGCGCACGCCGTGATCGAGGGAGCGCGCGACGCCGGCGCGGAGGTGCTCGACATCGGGATGGTCGGCACGGAGATGCTCTATTTCGCCGTCGGCGACCTCGAGCTCGACGGCGGGATCGCCGTCACGGCGTCGCACAACCCGAAGGAGTACACCGGCATGAAGATCGTGCGCGCCGGAGCGCTGCCGGTCGGCGGCGAATCGGGGCTGCTCGAGGTGCGCGACCTCGCGCTCCGGGAAGACTGGGAAGACGCGAATCGAGGCGCGATTCGCGAGATCGACATCTGGCCCGGGTTCGTCGATCGCGTCCTCTCGTTCGTCGACCTCGACGAGCTGAAGCCGCTGCGCATCGTCATCGATGCGGCGAACGGAATGGCCGGCGCGATGCTGCCCCCCGTGCTCGACCGGCTGCCGATGCTCGACGTCGTGCGGTGCTACTTCGAGCCCGACGGATCGTTCCCGAACCACGAGCCGAACCCGCTGCTACCGGAGAACCGCGCATTCATCATCGAGAAGACCCGCGCAGAGGGCGCCGACTTCGGCGTTGCGTACGACGGCGACGCCGACCGCTGCTTCTTCGTCGACGACACGGGCGACTTCGTGCCAGGCGACTTCACGACCGCGCTGTTCGCCGAGATGATCCTCGGCCACGAGCCCGGCGGGAAGGTGATCTACGACGTGCGCGCGTCGTGGGCGGTGCCGGAGGCGATCCGCAAGGCGGGCGGCGAGCCGCTCGTCAATCGTGTCGGCCACGCCTTCATCAAGCAGCGCATGCGCGAGGAGGGTGCGGTCTTCGGCGGCGAGGTGTCGGCGCACTACTACTTCCGCGACTTTTCGCAAGCCGACTCCGGCACGGTGCCGTTCCTGCTCATGTGCGAGCTCGTCTCACGCCGCGGCAAGCTGAGCGACGTCCTCGCGCCGTTCCGGGAGCGCTACTTCATCACCGGCGAGATCAACACGCCGGTCGCCGACGTGCCGGCGAAGCTGCAGGAGCTCGAGAACCGCTTCGGCGCGGCGGGCAAGGTGTCGCACCTCGACGGCCTGTCGGTCGAGGCCGACGACTGGCACTTCAACGTGCGCCCTTCGAACACCGAGCCTCTCCTGCGCCTGAACCTGGAAGCGCGCTCGCAGAAGCTGATGGAGCAGAAGCGCGACGAGGTCCTCGGCGTCATCAACGAGGGCTGAACGGAATTAGACTCCCAGACGATGGGGCCCGAGCTGACCGACGCAGCGCTCGTCGCGCGCTGCCGGACGGGCGACGACGCGGCCTGGGCGCTTCTCGTCGACCGCTTCGCGCGCTACGTCTACGCGATCTGTAGCCAGGGCTTCCGGCTGACGGGGCACGACGCGGAGGACGTGTTCCAGGACGTCTTCACGAAGGCCTACGAGCAGCTGCCGAAGCTCCGCGACGACAGCGCGATCCGCCCGTGGCTCGCGCAGCTCGCCCGCCGGACGTGCATCGACCGCCTGCGCAGCGGCGGCCGCGAGGCGCCGGCAGAGCTCGTCGAGCCCGAAGGCTTCGACGACGTGCTCGGGGAGCTCGACGATGCGCTCGCGGTGCAGGCGGGCCTCGCCCGCATCGGCGAGCCGTGCGGGGACATGCTCGACCGCTTCTTCGCGCGCGACCAGAGCTACCGCACGATCGCGGACGAGCTCGGCCTTCCTGCCGGGACGATCGCGAGCCGGATCTCGCGCTGCCTCGAGAAGTTGCGCGCGGCGATGGAAGATTCCGAGCCGCTCGTCCGTCCTGAGGTCGGGTGATTCGACAAATGGCGACAGACGACATCGAACAGATCGGCCGCCTGCTCGCGGCGCTCCCCCCGGCCCCCCGGGGCTGGGTCGAGGCCGCGCAGCAGCTGCCGAAGGTGCGGCGCGAGCTCGACGACCTGCTCGCGCGTGCCGAGGCCGACTCCGACCTGCGTGCGCGCCTCCTCGCCGACCTCGAAGCCACCCTCACGGACGCCGGCATCCAGCCGACGCGGCGCATCGTCGCGGACGTCCGAGACCGGTTGCGCTCCCACTGACGGAGACCCCTCGCACCGGGAGACCGGTCGCCGCCGGGCCCGCCACCGCAGAGGCGGGCGCGGCGGCGGCGGCAATCGTCATGGCCGCCGCCCGTGTGGCAGGCGACACCGCCGGTGCCGCGATGGCGTCGTCGCTCGCGACGCGGCTCGACCGGCTCGCCGAGGAGGACGCCCGGGTCTACTCGGCGGCGGTCTCGGCGCTGCCCGACGTGGATCCCGCGGAGAGCAGCCCGCAGCGCGACTTCGCGCTCGGAACGCTGCTCGACGTGGCAGCTGACGTGCCGCTCCGGATCGCCGAGGCATGCGCCGACGTCGCCGAGCTCGCGCGCACGCTCGCCGAGCGCGTCGATCCCGCGCTCGGGCCGGATCTCGAAGTGGCCGCGCGCGTCGCCGTTGGCGCGGCCCGCGGCGCTGCGCATCTCGTCGAGATCAACCTCGTCGTCGCCGAGGACGATCCCCGCGCCGCCCGCGCCCGAGCGATCGCGGAGCTGAGATGAGCACCGCCAAGCCGTTCCCGGCGTGGTCGCTGCCACGCGACGCATCTGCCGCGATCGCGCTCGTGAACCCGCTGCCCGACCGGGTCGACCGCGCGTGGGCGATCGAGGGCTCGACGGGCGCCGGCGTCCGCGTCTGCATCCTCGACAGCGGCGTCGAACGCGACCATGCGCTCGTCGGCACGGTCGACGGCGCGATCGCGATCTCGCTCGGCCCCGACGGCGAGACGCTCGCGGTCGAGGACGCCGAGGGCGATCTGTGTGGGCACGGCACCGCGTGCGCCGGCGTCGTGCGCGCGCTCGCCCCCGAGGCCGAGATCCACTCGGTGCGCGTGCTCGGCTCAGGCTTCAAGGGCTCGGGCAAGACGCTCGTCGCGGGACTGCGCTGGGCGCTCGAGCAGGGCTACGACATCGTCAACATGAGCCTCTCGACGACGAAGCGAGAGCTCGGCGACACGCTGCACGAGCTCGCCGACTCCGCGTATTTCCAGCGGACGATGCTGATCGCCGCGGCGCACAACATGCCGGTCGAGTCGTATCCGTGGCGCTTCTCGTCCGTCATCTCGGTCGGGAGCCACGAGGACGACGACCCGCTCGTCTTCTACGCGAACCCGGACCCGCCCGTGGAGTTCTTCGCGCGCGGCGTGGACGTCGACGTCGCCTGGCTCGGCGGCGGCTCGCTGCGCGCGACCGGCAACAGCTTCGCGACGCCGGCCATCTCCGGGATCGCGGCGCTCGTGCTCGGCAAGCACCCGGGGCTGACGCCGTTCCAGGTGAAGACCGTGCTCTACTTGATCGCAACCAACGTGGGAGGTCGCTGATGCCCGACGCACGCCTCGAGGCCGCAGTCGCCGCGGCCGTCCTGCCGGCCGAGGAGGAGTTCGGCGTCCTGCTGCGGTCGATCGTCGTCGTCGCGCGCGCCATCTTCGGCGCAGAGGCCTCGTCGGTCTTCCTGCTCGACGAGGACACCGACGAGCTCGTCTTCGCCGCGGTCGCCCGTGAGGAGGAGCAGCACCTCGTCGGCCGCCGCATCCCCTCCTCGCAGGGCATCGCCGGGTGGGTGCTCTCGGCACGCACGCCGCTCGTGCTCGAGGACGTGCGCTCCGATCCTCGCTTCTCCGAGGAGGCGGCGGCCGAGACGGGCTACGTGCCGAAGGGGCTGATGGCGGTGCCGCTCCTGCACGACGACGAGCCGCTCGGCGTGCTCCAGGTGCTCGACCGGCCCGAGCGCGCCACGTTCTCGCTTGCCGAGATGGAGCTCCTCGGGCTCTTCGCGACACAGGCGGCGGTCGCCCTCGCGCTCCTGCGGAAGGCGCGGCGGGCGCGGGCCGCGCTCGACGGCGACGCGGACGCCCTGCGCGTCGGGTCGCTCGCGGCTGCGCTCGAGCGGCTCGAGGACCGGGACGCCGCGCGGGCACTCCTCGACGCGCTCGCACGCGTTCTCGGCTGAACAACGAAAGAGGAGCTCCTTGCGGAGCTCCTCTCGAGGAACTGCGAGAAAGAAGAGAGGTCTTCGCCTAGGCGAGGCGATGCGCCTCGACGTCGTCGTCGCCGGAGTCCGGCTCCTCGTTCGCGGCCGCGAGGCGGTGTGCCTCGACGTCCTCGTCCGTGGTCGTCTCCTCGTCCTCGTTCTTGCTGATCATCCGATCGCGATCCTCCGACATTTCTCGTCCTCCTTGAGATTCGGTTTCCGCGAGCCCCTCGCGGAAGATTCACACACTAGACGGGCGAAGGGGTGAAAATCTTCCCTGGGTTTACTCGATTCGTCAATCGGTGTAAACCTCACCCCCTGGCCACGCTCAGGACATACCTCGCCGAGTCGAGCGCGGCACTCCGCGGCGCCTTCCGCAATCCCGGCATCCGGCGCATCGAGCTCGCCTACCTCGGCTCGGCCGTCGGTCTCTACGCAAACGTCGTTGCGGTCGCCGTCTACGCCTACCACCACGGTGGCGCGACCGCCGTCGGGCTCGTGATGTTCGCGCGCATGGGGATCGCCGCGCTCGCCGCCCCGTTCACCTCGGCCCTCGCCGACCGTCATCCGCAGCGGCGCGTCATGCTGACGGCCGACCTCGCGCGCGTCGTCACGGTCGGCGTCACTGCGATCGCCGCCGCGAGTCACGCCTCTGCACTCGTCTACGTCCTCGCCGTCCTGACGTCCGTCGTCAGCACCGCGTTCCGCCCGGCCGAGGCGTCGCTGACGCCGCTCCTCGCCGAGACACCGGAGGAGCTGAGCGCGGCGAATGTCGCGTCGAGCACCTTCGACAGCGTCGGCGCGTTCGCCGGGCCTGCTGCAGGCGCGCTGCTGCTCGCGCTTGGCGGGCCGACGCTTGCGTTCGCGTGCATCGCCGTGACGTACGTGTGGAGCGCCTGGTTCGTCGCTCGGATCCCGCACGCCGGCCGCCCCGTTGCACCCGACGACACGCCGGTCGAGTCGGAGGGCTTCGCGGCCGGGGTTCGGGCTGTACGTTCCGAGCCGCGGCTCGCGCTCGTGCTCGGCCTCTACAGCGCGCAAACGCTCGTCGCAGGGGCGTACGGCGTGCTCGTCGTCGTCGTCGCGCTGCAGCTGCTCGGTCTCGGCAACGGCGGTGTCGGGCTGCTGCAGGCAGCGACGGGTGTCGGCGCGCTCGCGGGAGCCGCCGCCGCGCTCGCGCTCGTCGGTCGGCGCCGCACCGGCGCCGACCTCCAGCTCGGGCTCTGCTGCTTCGGCGCGCCGCTCCTTCTCGTCGCAGCGGTGCCGCGCACGTGGGCTGCGGTGCTCGCGCTCGGCATTCTCGGCGTCGGCAACAGCCTCGTCGACATCTCCGCGGTGACGCTCGTGCAGCGGACCGCACCGCCCGCGGTCGCAGGCCGCGTCTTCGGCGTCCTCGAGGCGGCGCTCGTCGGCGCGATCGGCATCGGCGCCGTCCTGACGCCGGTGCTCGTCCACGTCGTCGGCGTGCGCGGCACGCTCGTCGTCGTGGGCGCCGTGCTCCCCGCCCTCGCGCTCGTCGCCTGGCGCGCGGTCGCGCGCATCGATGCGTCGGCGGTCGTGCCCGAGGAGCAGCTTCGGGCGATCGCCGCCGTTCCGTTCCTCGCGGTGCTCCCCGTGCAGCAGCGGGAAGCGCTCGCGCTGGCGCTCGAGCGCGTCGAGCTTCCTGCCGGAGCGACGCTCTTCTCGCAGGGCGACGCCGGCGATCGCCTCTACATCCTCACCGCGGGCGCGCTCGAGATCGACCTCGCCTCCGGGCCGAAGCGCGAGGAGGCTCCGGCGTTCGTCGGCGAGATCGCGCTCCTCCGCGACGTGCCGCGCACCGCGACCGTCCGCGTGCCGGCCGCCTCGACGCTCTGGGCGCTCGACGGGCCGCATTTTCTTGCCGTCGTCGCCGGCCACACTCGCAGCCGCACCGCCGCAGACGCGGTGCTCGCAACGCGCGGCGTGGCCTTCGGCGTGTGACTCGTTTAAGCTCCGCCTATGCCCGCACCCATCGATCTCCTCAAACAGGTCCCGCTCTTCCAGGAGCTCCCGGAGAAGCAGCTCCGCAGCCTCTCCTCCGAGTTCACCGAGCGCCGCTTCAGCGACGGCGACGCGCTGACCGCCGAGGGCTCCTCCGGCATCGGCTTCTTCGTCATCGAGTCGGGCACTGCCCGCGTCACGGTCGACGGCCAGGACCGGCGGACGCTCGGACCCGGCGAGTACTTCGGCGAGATCGCGCTGATCGACGGCGGCGCACGCACCGCGACGGTCACCGCCACCAGCGAGGGAGTCGCCTTCGGGCTCACGAAGTGGCAGTTCAAGCCGCTCGTCGAGTCGAACGGCGCGATCGCCTGGCCGCTGCTCGAGACGATGGCGCGGCGGATGCGGGAGCTCGAGCAGCACTGAGCCCCACCGGGACTTCTTCCTAGGTCGCGGCCCGCAGTGCGCGCGACCATCTGGGGCTGCCGGGGGTCGCTCGCGACACCCGGCAACCGCACGATCCGCTACGGCGGGAACACCTGCTCGGTCGAGGTTCGCACCGCGGGCGGGCGCCTTGTCGTGCTCGACGCGGGCACCGGCATCCGCGAGCTCGGACTCACCCTCGCCGAGTCCCCCGCGCACGTCGACCTGCTCCTCACGCATCTGCACCTCGACCACATCGAAGGGCTGGGCTTCTTCGCGCCGCTTTTCGCGACAGAGAGCGAGATCACGATCTGGGGCCCGCACCAGGCGGGCTCGTCGCTCGAGGAACGCGTGCGCGGCTACCTCTCGCCGCCGTTCTTCCCGGTGCCGTTCGAGCGCTTCCCGTCGCGGATCCAGTTCCACGAGCTCGGCGAGGAGACGTGGAGCATCGACGGCCTGAAGGTGACCGCCGCGGCCGCGAGCCATCCCGGCGACACGCTCGCCTACCGGCTCGAAGAGGACGGACGCAGCCTGGCGTACATCCCCGACAACGAGCTCGGCCTCCACCCGGAAGCGGGGGCCACGCTCGCGGACGGCGCCGACCTGCTCTTCCACGACGCGCAGTACACCGCCGACGAGTACGCGGCGCGGCATGGCTGGGGGCACGCGAGCCTGCCGGACCTCGCCGGCTTTCTCGAACGGGTGCAGCCGCAGCGCACCGTGATGTTCCACCACGACCCTTCGCACTCCGACGACATGCTCGAAGCGATGCACGCGACGGCGCAGGAGCTCGCGGGCCGCGAGCTCGCGCTGGCGGCCGAAGGCGCGGTCTACGAGCTCTGACCGGCGAGCCGGTCGGCGACGAGCTGACGAAGGCGCTCTCCGGTCTCCGGCGAGCGCTGCTCGAGCGTCCAGACGTCGCGCTTGAAGATCGCGATCAGTTTCAGCTCGGTCGTCGCGACGACGGTCGCGGTGCGACGGCCCGCCTGGAGGACGGCCACCTCGCCGAAGACGTCCCCCGGGCCGAGCGTGCGGACTGCCTCGCCGTCCCGCGAGACCTCCGCCGTGCCGCTCTCGATCGCGTAGAGGGCGTGGCCGAAGTCGCCCTGGGTCGCAAGCTCCCGGCCCGGCTCCGCCTCGACCTCTGAGGCGACCTGGGCGAGCGCCTCGAGCTGCGCGGGCTCGAGCGCGCTGAAGAGCGGGACCGCGGCGAGGCGAGCGCTTTCCATCGCGCCCAGCCTAGGCGCTTCCGAGGTGACGGAGCGGTGAACGATTCGCGACCAAATTGCTTTCAACCGGGGGCGATCCGCCGTACTCTGAAAGGAGGGTCATGGGGGCGCCAACGACGACCACGACGCGCGTCGGCTTCGGGCCGTACGTGCCGCAGATCGCCGCAGAGTGGGACCTCGAGGCCCCCGGCGCCACGGTGCGCGAGCTCGAGGCGTCGTTGCTCGGCCTCGATATCTCCGGGTTCACCGCACTCTCCGAACGGCTCGCCGAGCGCGGCAAGCTCGGCGCCGAGGAGCTGATCACGCTGATCAGCCGCTGCTACTCCGGCCTGATCGACACCGCAGCGCGCTACGGCGGCGACGTCCTCAAGTTCCGGGGCGACGCGCTCCTCCTGCTCTACCACGGCGAGCGGCACGAGGAACGCGCCGCTCTTTCTGCGCTCGCCATGCAGGCGCACATCGCCGGCGCCGGCCGGAGCGAATCGAGCGTCGGCCCGGTCGAGCTCGCGATGTCGAGCGGCCTCGTCTCCGGGGCGTGCCACCTCTTCCTGCTCGGAACGCACCAGCGCGAGCTCGTCGTGTGCGGGCCCGCGGCGTCGCTCACGCTCGAGCTGGAGGATGCGGCGGAAGCGGGCGAGGTGCTCGTCTCCGCCCGTACGGCAGAGGCGCTCGAGGGGCTCGTCGCAGGCGAGCGGAACGGCGCGTACCTGCTTCGCGCCGGCGCGGCGCCGGCCGAGCTCCCCTCTGCGCCGGCCGAGCGCGACGAGCCGGCGCACCTCGCGGAGCACGTCCCTCCCGCGCTGCGCGCTCCGATCGCGGGGGACGCCGTCGAAGCGGAGCACCGGCATGCGACGGCGGCCTTCGTCAAGTTCTCCGGCACCGACGCCCTCGTCGAGGATCTGGACGCGGCGGCCGCGTCCCTCGCCGCACTCGCGGAAGTCGTCTCCGAGGAGACCTTCGCGCGCTCGCTCACCTGGCTCGAGTCGGACATCGACCGCGACGGCGGCAAGCTCTATCTCGTCGCCGGCGCGCCGGCGACCGGCGAGGACGACGAGGAGCGCATGTTGCGCGCGGCCCGCGCGATCGTCGACGCGCACGCGGGGCCGCCGATCGCGATCGGCATCAACCGCGGGCGCGTGCTTGCCGGGCCGATCGGCGCGCCGAGCCGCCGGACCTACGCCGTCATGGGCGACACCGTCAACCTCGCCGCGCGGCTGACCGCCCGCGCGGCCAAGGGGCAGATTCTCACGACCGCCGAGGTGCTGCAGCGCTCGCGCACGCAGTTCGAGACGAGCGCGCAGCAGTTCCTGATGAAGGGCAAGGCGAAGCCCGTCACCGGTCACACGGTCGGGCCGATCGCCGCCGAAGGCGTCGAGGAGACGCGCCCGCTGCTGCCGCTGATCGGCCGCGACGCGGAGCTTGCGACGCTGCACGAAGCGCTCGACGCCGCACGGTCGAGGCAGTGCCGCGCGGTCGAGCTCGTCGGGGACGCCGGCGCCGGCAAGTCACGTCTGCTCGAAGAGCTCTCCGGGAGCGCGCTCGGCTTTCAGGTGCTCCGCACGCGCTGCGAGCCGTACTCGGCGTCGACGCCCTTCGCCCCGCTGCGCGCGCTGCTGCGCCCGCTCGTCGGCATCCTCCCGGACGACCCGCCCGAGACCGCCGGCGCGAAGCTGTCCGCGTTCGCGCAGGCGGCGATGCCCGATCTCGCGGGCTGGCTCCCGCTGCTGGCACTCCCGTTCGATGCAGACGTCCCGTCGACCGCCGAGGTGGACGAGATCGACCCCGCGTTCCGGCGCGACCGCCTGCACGACGCCCTCGACCAGTTCCTCACACGCATGCTCCTGATGCCGACAGCAATCCTCGTCGAGGACACGCACCTGCTCGACGACGCGTCGCAGCTCGTGCTCGCGAAGCTCGCACAGCCCGGGCCGAAGCCGTGGCTCGTCGTCACGACGCGCCGCCCGTCCGGGCCGCCGCTTGCCGGCGCGACGGCGATCGAGCTGCAGCCTCTCTCCGCGGACGACGCGCGCGCGCTTGCGCTCGCCGCCGCAGGCGACGAGCTCACGCTGTCGGATGCCGAGCTGACGGCGCTGACCGAGCGCGCCGCGGGCAACCCGCTCTTCATCCGCGAGCTCGCGCTCTCCCCCACCGTCGGCGACGCGCTGCCCGAGACGGTCGAGTCGCTCCTGACGACGCGCATCGACACGCTGAGCCCGGCCGACCGGCTGCTGCTGCGCCACGCGTCGGTGATCGGGCCCTCGTTCGGCCTCGGGCTGCTCGAGGAGATCCTGCCCGACGACGTCGGCGACCCCGAGCGCTGGTCGCGCCTCGCCGACTTCGTCGAATGGGACGGCCCCGACCATCTCCGCTTCCGGCACGCCCTCGTCCACGACGCCGCCTATGGCGGCCTCTCGTACGCGAAGCGCGGTGAGATCCACGCGCTCGTGGGCGAGGCGATCGAGCGCGGCTCGTTCGACTCGGACCTCGACGCGGGAGTCTTGTCGCTGCACTTCGTCGCGGCCGGCGAATGGGCGAAGGCGTGGCGCTACGCGGTGCTCTCGGGCGACGCGGCGCGAGCCAAGTACGCGAATGTCGACGCGGCGACGTTCTACGAGCGCGCGCTCGCCGCTGCGGGCGGAGTCGAGCTTCCCGAGGGCGAGCTGGCGCGCGTCTGCGAGGCGCTCGGCGACGTGCGTGAGCTCGCAGCGCGGTACGAGGAGGCAGGCGCGGCGTATGAGCGCGCGATCGCCACCGGCGGTGTTCGCGCGCGGCTGCTGCGGAAGCGCGGCATCGCCGCCGAGCGCCTCGGGAGCTACGAGGATGCGCTCGCGCTCTACGACGCCGCGGCCGAGGAGGCAGATCCGGCGGAGTCGGTCGCGGTCGAGCTCGCGCGCGCGGTCATCTCCTACCGCCAGGGCCGGATCGACGAATGCGCGCGCCGCGCCGAAGCCGCGGCCGAGGCCGCCCGCGCGATCGGCGACCGTGCCGCGCTGGCCGACGCCTTCCGCATCAGCGCCGCCGCCGAGGGAGACCGCGGCGGCCCCGCGTGGGACTTCTTGAACCTCGCGCTTCCCATCTACCAGGAGCTCGGACTCGTCCACCGTCAGGCGAATCTCCTCAACAACATGGGCGTGCGCGCGTACTACGAGGGCCGCTGGGACGAGTCCGTCGACTACTACCTGCGCGCGGAGGATGCGATGCGCGCGTCCGGCGACGTGCTCGCCGGCGGCGCGACCGCGAACAACCGCGCCGAGATCCTGCTCGACCAGGGGCGGCTCGACGAGGCGTCCGAGCTGTTCGAGACCGCGCTGCGCGTGTACCGCTCCGCGAAGTTCCCGGCGGGCGAGGGGCTCGTCGCGATCAACCTCGGCCGGATCGCAGCCGAGCAGGGCCGCTTCACCGATGCGCACGCGCATTTCGACGAGGCGGTCGCGCTGCTCCACGAGCTCGGCTCGGAGAGCTTCCTGATCGAGACCGACGCGCGCCGTGCCCAGGCGTACGTCCTCGAGGGGCGGCACGAGGACGCGGCGGCGCTCGCGTCGACCGCGCTCGAGCGGATGGCTGCGACGGGCGAGGTCGGGGTGCGCACCGCGCTTCTCGAGCGACTGCTCGCCATCGCGGCAGTGCAGGGACGCAGGCCCGCGGACGCACCGGCGCACTTCGACCGGAGCCTGGCGGTCGCGCGCGAGCTCGCCGCCGACTACGAGCTCGCCCGCACGCTGCAGGCGCGGGTGCTGACGGGGCTCGCAGCGGACGGGGACGCCGCCGAGGCGAAAGCGATCCTCGAGCGCCTCGGCGCGGTCGCGCTCCCGAACGTGCCGTTGCCGTAGCCGGCTAGGAGTTGCTCTTCTGGCTCGAGGCGCCGCTGATGCGGTTCCCCGAGAACACGTAGCCCTGGCCGTGGCTCACGTTGCTCGTGATCGACACCGAGCCGTTGACGACATTGCCGACGAAGCTGACGCCTCCCGTGTTCCCCGAGATGCTGACCGCCCCGGAAAACTGGTTGCCCGCGCAGCTCACGCTGCCGTAGCTTCCGCCGATCAGCACGTACCCGGTGGAGTTGGCGACGCTCAGCGAACCGTTCAGCGACGAGCCGCAGGCGGTGAACGCAGTGGCACCGCTCACGCTGAGCGAGCCGTGGAGAACGCCGCCGTTGACATAGAGGGCGGCGCCGGCGGCGACGCTGATCGACCCGTTGACCGTCCCGCCGTCGGAGATGCAGTACGCGGTGCCGCTCTTGATCGAGAGCGAGCCGTTCTCCGCCTTCGTCAGGCACGGTTGGGTGAAGGTGACGTTCATCGACACGGTCTTCGTGGCGGCGGTGTAGTCGGCGGTGTCGGCAGGCGTGAACGTGACGGTCACCGTCTGCCCGGGCTGCACGACGGTTCCCGCGCTCGGCGTGTAGGAGAACGTGCCGGCGACCGAAGCGCCGTTCAGCGTCGCCTTCGCGTTCAGCTGCGCCGCGCCGAGCGTGCCGCCGAAGAGCAGCGACGCCGGATTCCAGGCGATCAGCGGCGTTCCCTTCGCGACGGTGTAGGAGCACGTCTTCGTGGTGGTGTGGCCGACGTTGTCGGTGACGGTGACGGCAGGGCTCGTCTTGGCGCCCGCGGTCGAAGTGGGGAGATCGACCAAGCCCAGCGGCGGGCCGCTGAGGCCGGACCCCGCGTCCGCCGCACCCCACGCCCCAACTGCCGGCAGGCCGAGCGGGACGATCGCCGGGCAGATGAGGACGAGCTCCGGCGCCGACGCGTCGACCCTCACGACGAGCGTCGCGGAGCGCGAGTTGCCGGCGCGATCGGAGACCGAGCCGGTAACCGTTGCCGTCGTGCTGACGGTCTGCGGCGCCGTGGTCTTCGACGGGTCGATGCCGCTCCCCGGGCTGCCATCGGGGAGCGCCGGGTCGCCGTTCGGCTGCGTCGTTACGGTCGTCGAATCCTTGAACCACCCACCGATCGGCGCCCCGGAGGCGACGAGCGTCGGCGCGTTCGGCTGCGTGCGGTCGACCACGACCGCGGCAGAGACATCGGACGCAAGACCCGCGTTCGTCGCATCGTGCGGGGTCACCTCGTAGACCCATGTGCCCTCGAGCTCACGCGAACCGGCTGTGAAGGAGTACGTCGGAGCGGCGAGGCCCGTCGCGACGGTCGTGAAGCTGCCGCCCGCGGCCGGGCGGTGCTGCAGCGTGTACGTGATGGCGTCGTGGTCGGCGTCGGTTGACGCAGCCCACCCGAGCGTGAACACGCCGGGATTCGGCGACGGGGACGCGGACGGCGCGCCGGGCTTGCTCGGCGGGGTGTTGACCGTAACCACGCAGCTCGCAGTGGCGGTGTTGCCGGCGTTGTCCTGCGCGACCACGTCGATGCTCTGGGTCGGGCCGTTACCGAGCACGGCGCTGACCGCACCGGACGCCGGGGTTGCGAGCCCTGAGCCGCCGCCGTCGCTCGCGGTGAACGTGACCGTGACGCTCGTGCCCGGAGCGGGGTGCGTCGTCGGGCAGCCGCCGGTGATGACCGGCGCGGGCGGCGTCGTGTCGACCAGGACCGGCGCGGAAGCGGCCGAGGTCGTCGACGTAAAGTCGTCCTTCGCCGTCACCTGGAAGAAGTAGACGCCCTGCGCGAGCCCGCTCTGCGGCGCGGACGCGGACGTCAGGCCCTGCGCGACCGTCGTCCACGGGCCGCTCGGATCGGTGGCCCGTTGCAGGTCATACGTCACGTCGATGCCGGGCTCGTCGATCGACGCCGCCCACGAGACGGTGAACGTACCGGCGTTCGGCGCCGGGCTCGCGGCGGGAGCGCCAGGCGTCGACGGGCCCTGGCGCACGCGCACGGTGTGCGAAACGGTGGACTGGTTTCCCACAGCGTCGGTCGCCGTGACCGTGATCGTCACCGTGCGGGCGCTCGACGTGTCGAGGTTCGTGCCACTCGCGACGTCGCCCGAGCAACTCGCAATGCCCGAGCCACTGTCGGCACACGTGTAGTCGATCGGAACGACGTCACCCACCTTCACCGTGGCCGGCAGCGAGAACGTCACAACAGGTGGCGTGTTGTCGATCACGACCCTTGTGGTTGCCGTCGATCCGTCACTGCCGGTAGCGATGATCGTGTGCGCGCCGTCGCCGGTGATCTGCACCGTCGACGGGTCGACCGGGGCGGCGCCGTCGACGCTGACCGTGACGGTGACGCCCAGCGGCGCAGACGTCTGGACGCCGACCGTTCCGGTGTAGAACTGCCCCACCTGGTTGCCGGTGGGCGTCACCGCGAGCGCACCGCTCGGCTGCGTGACGAGCGCCTGCGCGTCGAAGTAGCGGCCCTTGTTCGAGCTGTAGCCGCAATTGCCGGCCGCGTCGCAGGCCTCGACGAAGTACTGGATGTGATCGGCGCTGAAGGCGGCGCCGCCGGACCAGGCGCCGGTGCTCGGGTCCTGTGCGAGCGGGATCGCGGCCCAGTGCCCCGTGCCGTCCTCGAGGTCGTACAGCACCTGGGCGAAGACGACGGTGCCGGGGTTGCCGTTCTCGTCGAGGTCGCTGAAGTTCCCGGTGAACGAGACGCGTTCGTTGCTTCCGGTCCCGACCGTGAAGGCGTCGATGGAGTCGATCGTCGGCGGTATGAAGTCGCTGCTCGTCGAGTAGGTGACGCGGCCGTCGATCTGCGTCCAGAGGCGCTCGACCCCGGTCGAGCCCTCGGTGAAGAACTGACCGGTGGCGAGGTTCAAGCTCTGGTCGTCCTCGAGCGACACGAGCGTCGGGATCTTGGACGGCCACGCCTCGTCGTCGAATTGCGGCTCGGGCTCGTTCGCCGTCAGGTCGATCGTCGGGCGCACGTTGTCGGGGTCGAACGGCGCATCATCCTCGCTCGTCAGATCGTCGATCACGGCGCCATGCGCCTTCAGTCCACTCCGCGCGGCGGGCAGCGTCACGTACGGCTGCAGCGGGCGGTAGTTCGGCGCCTGCACCTGGCCGTCGTTTGTGAAGTACTGGCCGTGCTCGCCTGTGACGGGGCCGCTGAAGTCGGGCGTCGCCGAGAACCCGGCGGCCTGCACGCCGGTGCCCGGGAAGCTCGTGAGCGTCGCGTCGGACGGGCTCGTCGACGCGGTCGTGCCCGGCGCCTGCGCGTCGAGCGAGTCGTTCAGCGCGACCGGCGCGTGCCCGACCGCGTAGTTCGGGATGCCGTAGAGCTCGGCCTCGTCGAGCGTCTTGTCGTCGTAGGAGCTGTAGGCGACGCGCGAGAGGAAGTAGCTGCGCTTTGCGTTCGTGAGCGCCTCGCCGATCGTCTGCGTGCCGTCAAGGTTCGCGGCGAAGTCCGACATCAGCTCCTCGCCGAAGCCGACGCTGTCGGTGTCGCCGAGGCCGTAGCCCGTGTTCCCAACGAACCCGGTGCCGGACTCCGAGAACGCCTGTGCCCAGTCGAGGGCATCGGGCGCAGACGAGCCGACGATCGCATCGGTCGTCTGGAAGCCGGCGTGGCAGCCCATGGTGAAGAAGATGCCGCCGTTCAGCTTCGGCGCGCCGCCGGCGTCGAACAGATCGGCGGTCGAGATGGTGTTCGTGCTGTCCTCGTTCGCGGCCAATGCGCGGTAGTTGTCGAAGTGCCCGTTCCAGTCGTTGATCGCCGCCGGGCCGCCGCTCGGGAAGGCGTCCGAGAGAAGTGTCGAGGCATCCCATGCGTTCGGCCCGGACGGGTCGAACGGCGCGTCGTCGTCGATCAGCGTGCGCACGTTCACACCGAGCCCGGAGAGCCGGCTCTGCACGAGCTGACTGCCGTCGGCGACGAAGTCGTAGCCCGAGACGAACGCGGTCGAGCTCTGCAGCGTGCCGTGCGAGCTCTCGAAGCGGTCGACCGCGCCGGCGATCTCGTCCGGCGTCTCGACGAGGCGCCCGCCGACGAGTTGCGGGATGTACAGCTCGCCGCCGCTGGCGGGCACCGGGTCGGTCGAGAGGTACGGCGCGTCGGTGAGCAGGTCGCTGCTCGCGAGCGCGCCCCGGTACTCGTTGTCACCGAACTGGTCGGCGAAGCCGGACTCGTTCGCGAGCCGCGACAGGTCGGGGACGCGGAAGAACGGGATCTCGTCGTCGCCCCCGGCGAAGACGACGTACTTCAGGCTCGGCCGCGCCTGCTTCACGGCTTCGATCTCGTTCGCGATCGCGTTGCCGATCGCGTTGGCCCCGTCGTTGTCGCACGGGTTCGCATCCCAGTCGGAGTACAGCTGCTGCACGTTGGCGAGACCCTCGACAGGAACGACCGCGCCACGGACGCCGAGCGACGCGTCGCCGGCGTACCGGGTCAGCGCGTCCACGACCTCGGTCTCCTTGTCCGCGCCGTAGGTGTCGCCGATCCGCTGCTCGTTCACGAGCACGAGCGTGTTCAGGTCGGCCGGCAGCGACGACACGTCCGGCGCGATCCCGGCGGTACCGCTGCCGTCGTCCTGGAACGTGCGCGCCGGGCACGAGAACTGCTGCGTCGCCTGCGTCGTGATGCGCAGCGTGTACGGGTCCGGGCTGTAGGCGCCGTTGTAGCCGTAGACGGCGATCGTCACGTACCCCGTGCCGCCCGGCGAGACGAAGCCTGCGTCCTCGTCGTTGCCCGCGCCGGAGCCGCGGTTGTCGGAGACCGCGACGAGCGGGATGCCTGGGTTCGGGACGTCCTGCAACGCGCTGGGCGTCAGCTGTCCGCCGCCCTGCGGGAGGCCCTGGTCGGGCACCGTCCCGTCCTCGAGCGGCGGCGTCGAGGTGGACGTCGTGCGCACGGCGGTCGAGGCGTCGGCGTAGAGCGCGAGGTCGTAGTCGGCCGGAAGGTTCGTCAGGTGCACGAGCAGGCGGTCGCCCTTCGCCGGCAGGGGCACGCGGTAATAGTCGACCGCGCCCGCCGTCGGCAGCGCCGACATCTGCACCGAGGTGTCCGAGTCGATCGTCGCCGCGTTCGCCGCAGCGTCGTTGCCCGGGAACGAGTCGGTGACGTCGAATGCGGCGACGGCGTCGTTCGAGTCGACGCTGCCCGCAGCGACCGTCGCAGTCGCCTGCACAGGCCCTACCGACGTGCCCGAGCGAACGCGGAAGTGCAGCATGTAGGGCACGCCGACGTCGACGGACGGGAGCTTCCAGGTCAGCGTCGAATCGGACTCGATCGGGTCGGGAAGGTCGACCGAGGTCGTGTCGGTCGCGAGCGTCGACGTCGTGCCGAAGGCGTAGTCGAAGCCGTCCGGCAGCGTCACGGTCACCTCGGCCGGCGTGTTCGCGGCCGTCCCCTGCACGGTGAAGCCAACGCTCATCGGCGCGGTCGGGCGGTCGGAGTCGAGCACCGACAGCGTGCGCGGCGAGAGCGTCTCCCACGGCACGTCGTCCCGCTTCACGAGCAGCCCGAGGATGTCGCCGAGCGTGACCGAGCCGGCGACGTGCGAGCCCGGCCCGAGCAGGCTCTGCAGCAGGTCGCCGATCGTGAGGCTTCCGTAGTCGTGCAGGTCGCCGAGGGTCGTCGAGCTGCTCAGCCCGCCCGCGTCGAACGCGTCTGCGAGCGCGCCGCTGCAGAGCAGGCGGCAGAGCCCGGCGCTCAGCTGATTGATCGGCAGGTCGCCGAGCGGTGTGCCGTCGATCTGCAGCTGGTTGATCGGCAGCAGGTTGAGCGGCGACGCCGAGAGATCGAGCTGGTTGATCGGCAGCTGGTTGATCGGCAGCTGATTGATCGGCAACTGGTTGATCGGCAACTGGTTGATCGGCAGCTCGTCGATCGGCGCGCCGGCGAGCCCGAGTGCGAAGAGGCTCTGATCCTCGAGCTGCGTGGGCGTGCAGCTGGCGTCGGCTGCCGACGACGGCTGGATCGCCTGGCGGCACCACGCGATGAGCTGCTCCGTGAACGACGACTGCTCGTCGGCCGTGAGCAGGTTGATCGGCAGCTGGTTGATGGGCAGGTCGCCGAGTGCAAGCGCGCCGACGGTCTCCTGTCCGAGCGCGCTGTCCTGGATGTCGAGCTCGCCGAGGTCGATCTTCGGCGCGGGATTGAGCGCGAGGACCTCCTGCAGCGTGACCGTCTGCAGCGGTTGTCCCGCGAGCGCCGTCCCTTGCAGGATCGACGCCCACCCGCCCGGCACCTCGAGCAGGTTGATCGGAAGGTCGTTGAGCGTGAGCTGGTTGATCGGCAGCCCGTCGAGTCCGAGGAGGTTCATCGGCAGCTGGTTGATCGGCAGCTGGTTGATCGGCAACTGATTGATCGGCAGCTGATTGATCGGCAACTGGTTGATCGGCAGCTGATTGATCGGCAGCTGATTGAAGGGCAGGCCGTTGATGGCCGGCGCCGTCGTGCCGTCCGGCGGTGTCGTGAAGGCGTCGAGCGGCAGCTGCGCGATCTGGTCGTTCGAGCCCGAGATCGCAACGGACTGCTGCGCGCTCAGGTTCGCGATCGCGCCCGTGACGACCGGAGCGCCGGCCGAGAGCGCCGCGCCGTAGAGCACGACGTCCTCGCAGCCGCCGCAGTTGTTGTTCGCGCTCTGCTCGAACGTGAGCGTCAGTTGTGCGTTCGCGCTCGCAGCCGTGTACTTGAACGTGAAGACGAACGGCACGTTCTCACCCTCGCTCGGCGTTTGCCCGGCGAACGCGCTCACCGTCTGCGTGTACGGCTGCGCGCTGCCGTCGGAGAGCGTCGCCGACACGGTCTCGTTCGCGTAGTGCGCCGACGTCCAGACCGTCAGCGTCCGCTGCGTCGGGCCTGCGGGCACTGTGAGCGAGTAACCCTGGCCGACCTGCGGCGTCGTGATCCCCGCGCTGACGCCGCTCCCCGTCGCGGTCGGCGTACCGTCGCTCCAGTCGAAGCCGAACGGATTCGCGGGGTCGCTGCCGAAGTTCCGCGGCGAGCCGCTCCCGCCCACCGAACTCAGGTCGCTGATCCCCGAGCCGCCCGCCTTGCGGATGGTCGCGGTGCGCGAGGCCGAGCCGCCGGTGCCCCAGACCGCCCAGTCGCCGGCGCCTGCGGCGGTCAAGTCGATGTGGTCGTCGAGCGGCTGGGAGACGTCAGCCGAGATCGAGCCGGTAGCCGCCTCCGTCGCGCAGTTCGAGAACGGCGAGGTATCGAGCGTCGAGGTGTTCGTCGCGGTCGCGGTATAGGCGACATCCGTCGGAAGGCCCGACGCCGACCATGTCTCGCCGCCCTGCTCGACCTGGACGAACGTGACGTAGGTGCGGCCCGCGGCGGGTTCGTCGCAGGATGGGTTCGAGAAGAGCTCGACGTAGGCGGGCGCCGAGGCCTGAGCGGCGAGCGTGCCGGAGACCGTGCCGTTCGCGACGCTCGTGATCGTCGGCGCAGCCGCGTCGTCGTTGCCATCGTTGGCGAGCTCGATGCCGAGGTTGCCGCTGTCGAAGATCGAGTTGGCGACGATGCGGTTTCCACCCGTGAACAAGTCGCCTTGGCCCTCGATGAGGACACCGTCGTCACCGCCGTGGGCGATGACATTGCCCGGCCCGAGCTGGTTGCCGCTGGCCCCGTTCACGTGGATGCCGTTCACGTTCGGCGCCGTTTCGCTGCCGCTCCGGTCGACGCCGATGAAGTTGCCGGCCACGACCGTGCCGCTGGCGTCGTGCTCGATCCGGATGGCGTCCTCGGCCGCGGCGGCAATCACGTTTCCGGTATCCGGTTGCGACTGGACGTCACCGAGATCGCCGGGGCCGGCGTCGTCCCCGATGATCGTGCTGATGGCGCCGTAGACGTCGATGCCGACCTGGGAAGTGGGCGCTGGGGTGCCGTCCGGGAAGACACCGATGTCATTGCCCTCGACAACGTTGTCGCTGGTCAGGCCGAGGGAAGCACCGACGCCGATCGCGTCGTCACCGCCGACGATCACGTTCCCGCCGTCGGCGACGGTTGCGCCGACCGTGTTGTTGCTGCCGGTCACGAGGATGCTGCCGTCGTTCGGGTCGAAAGTGAACCCGTCCCCGGCGACGCCGAAGAAATCGTCGGCGATCGTATTGTCGTCGGACTCGACGGAGAGCGCCTGACCATCTCCGCCCGCAGCGAAGCCGACGAAGGCGAGACCGCTGACGGTCGAGCCGCCGGAGCCCGCAGCCAGGTCGAGTCCCGTCGATGCGTCGGCGCCGTTGATCGTGATGCCGGCGCGCAGGGCTTCGTCTTGCCCGTCGATCGTGCTCGGCGCCGTGAGCGGCGGCAACGGGCTGCCCAGCGTGATCGTCGTCTGCGCGAGTGCCGAAGCAAAGATGATGTTGCCCGCGCCCTGTGCGTTTACTGCGTCAATCGCCTCGCGCAGCGAGCAGTCCTCGACGCCGCAGACGCCGTCGTCATGGTCGTCGTCGGTGTTGACCGTGAAGGCCGGCCCGGACTGCGCCGTGTCGTTCCCGCCACCGCCGCCGGACGCGGCCTGCACGGTCGTGCAGTTCGAGAGCTCACTCGTCGAGTCGCCGTCGGTGACGGTGGCGACAACGCCGGTGATGCCGTTCGGGATGATCCCGAGGTCGGCCGTCGACGGGAACTCGTCGGACGCGTCCTGGTCGGCGAGGAACACTGTCGCCTCGTTCGCGTCGGCGCCACTGCAATCCGGTGTGCCGAAGTACTCGATCTCGCCGCTGGGGCTCGTGATCGAGCCCGACACGGACAACGTCGTGGAACCGCCTGTCTCGACCGCGTCGCTCACCACCGGCGGCGCAGGTGGGCCGGCTGAGGTGACCTCGATCGCCTGGCTCGCGTTGCTGAGCAGCTGGTTCCGGTGGATGCCGACGTCCGCCACGTTGGCGACGATCGCCGCGTTCGCGCTGTGCGAGATCACATTCCCGAACTGCGCATCGGCATCGTCGCCGATCAACCCTGCCGACCCGGCCTCCACGCCGATTCCGTTCGCGTCGATCGTGTTGCGTGAGACGACGAATCCGTCAGCTCCCGTGTCGACGAAGACCCCGTACGTGTTCCCGGTGAGAATGTCCTGCGTGACCGAGACGCCGGTCGCTTCCACGCGGATGCCGTCGCCCGGGTCTGCGGTGAAGCCCTCGACGTGCAGCCCCGTGATCGTGCTGCCCGGCGCGCTGACAATCAGACCGAGTCCCGCGTCGGCCCCGGCGACGACGCCGGCTGACCCGCCGCCGTCGACCACGGTCGGGCTCGTGATCGCCGGGAGCGCGTCATCGACCACGATGCTCGAGCTCGCCATCGAGAAGCCGATCGTCGCCGGCGAGCCCTCGGTCGCCGTCGGGTCCGCATTCGCGGCGTTGATCGCATCGGCGAGCGTGCAAGTCCCGACCGGAAGCGAGGAGCAGCTCGGGAGGCCGCTCGTTCCGGACGCGTTGGAGGTGACGACGAACGTCCCGCCCGCGAACGCCTGCGGCACGAGGACCATGGCGAAGCACGCGGCAGCAGCAACGACGGCGAAACGCACCCTCCGCGACTGCCTGCCCCTCTCCCCGCGAGGCCGCAGAACACCCATCCCAAACGGACATTAGGACGATGCAGAGTCACAATCAAGAGCCGTTAGGCTCATCGACGTGATCGAGCTCGGGCGCCCCACCGAACGCAGGCCGCCGTTTCGCTACTCCGCGCTCGCGCGGGTTGGGTTCTCCGACACCGACGCGCAGGGGGTCGTCTACTACGGCCGCTACATGCCGTACTTCGACCTGGCGCGCACCGAGTACCACCGCCACCTCGGGCGCGTGCACCTCGACAACGTCGACTTCGCGATGCGCGCGGTCACCGTCGAGTACGTCGCGGGCGCGCGCTTCGACGACCTGCTCGAGATCTTCGTGCGCGTCGAGCGCATCGGACGGACGAGCATCACCTACGACCACGCCGCCTACCGGATCGACGGGGACGGGAGCGACACGCTGATGGCCACCGCGCAGGCGACGCTCGTCTCGATCGCGCTCGACGAACGGTGCGCCGTCCCGGTTCCAGCGGAGTTCAGAAGCCGAGTTGAGGCGTTCGAAGCGGGCGGCTGACGCAGTGGCGCCCCGCCCGCTCGAGCCCTCTCCCGGCCGAGCGGGCGGCGCTGCCGACGTCCGCTCCCCCTCGCACTCGTTGTAGGAGAGCGGCCTTCGCCGCGCTATCCCTCGTTCGAGGTACCCCCTCCATTTCGCGCTCGATCCCTCGTTCGAGGGACGATGTGGACCTCGGTCTTGTACGGGAACGAGAACGGCTCGTCGCGGCCGTGCGTCAGCGCCCGAACCCGCGCCAACAACGCGTCGCGCTCGACCGCCGGCATGGCCGCGACGAACGAGGTCGACGCGACGCGATCGCAGAGATCGTCCGTCGTGAACCGCTGCTCGTACGCGAACGTCTTCAGATCCGGCTCGTCGAAGAGCCTCGATCGTGCAACCGGTTCGCGCCAGGCACCCGCTTCCTGCGCCGGCACCTCGGCTCGCCGCGGAGCGAGCAGATCCTCGACTTGCCGCTGAAGCGGGTCGTCGAGGTCGCGGCTGTTCCACACGAGCACGAGGAAGCCCTCCGGGCGAAGGACGCGGTGGATCTCCGCCAGCGCCCGCTCGAAGTCGAACCAGTGGAAGGCCTGCGCGACCGTGACGACGTCCGCGGACCCGTCCCCGAACGGAAGCTCTTCCGCCGTCCCGTCCACTGCCTCAGTGCCGTCGATCAGCGCGCGCATCTCAGCGATCGGCTCGACGGCGATCACGTGTGCACCGCTCGGCAGCAGCAGTCGGGTCAGCTTCCCCGTGCCGGCACCGACGTCGAGCACCGTGCTTCCCGAGCCGATGCCGGTGCGCGAGATGATCCATGCGACCGCATCGTCGGGATACGACGGCCGTGCGCGCTCGTACACCTCCGCCGCGCTTGCGAACCCGGCGGCCGCGACCGGGTCGACGCGGCTCACGAGGGCGTGACGCGGTACGCGTCGAAGACGGCTTCGAGATTCCGAAGCGCCGTCAACAGCGTGCGCAGGCTCTTCAGGTCGCCGACCTCGGCGGTGTACCGGTTCTTCGCGAGCTGATCCTCGACCATGCCGCCGTAGCTGACGATGTTCGCGCCGTGCTCGGCGAACGTGCGCGCGACGTCCTCGAGCAGACGCGGGCGGTCCCACGAGTCGACGGCGATCTGCACGCGGAAGCTCTTCGTCGCCGTCGCGCCGTCCCAGTCAACCTGCGTGAACCGCTCGGGCGAGCGGCGCAGCGCCTTCACGTTCGGACAGTCCTCACGGTGGATCGTGATCCCG
>DATAUN010000064.1:0-4972 GCA_036268235.1 Gaiellaceae bacterium | reverse complement strand
GAGCGCGCGACGGAGGTCTGCCTCGAGACGCTCGTGGCGCTCGGCTTCGATCTCACTGCGCAGCCGAACATCAAGCTCGATCTCGAGGATCGCCCGCAGAAGTCGCCGCGCGCATGTGTGATCGCGAGCGACCCGCCGAAGATCGTGCACCTGATCACACGGGCGCAAGGCGGGCTGCACGACTACCAAGCGTTCCTGCACGAGGCGGGTCACGCGCTGCACTACGCGGGCGTCGACCCGGAGCTGCCGTATGTCTTCCGCCGCATCTCGCGCGATCACGCGCTGACGGAGATCTACTCGTACATCTGCGAGGCGATCTCGCGCGAGCCCGAGTGGCACGAGCTCTACTTCGGCCTCTCTCCCGAGCAGGCGCGCGAGAACGCGGAGGCGACAGTCTTCCTCGAAGCGCTCCTCTACCGGCGTTACGAGGCGAAGCTCCGGTTCGAGCTCGACTTCTGGTCGCGCTTCGACACCGATGGCGGCGACGACGAAGTCTACGAGCGGCTGCTCACGGAGGCGACAGGCGTTCGCTACCGCCGCGACAACTACCTCGCCGACATGGACGCCGGCTTTTACTCCGCCGACTACCTGCGCGCGTGGATCCGCTCCGCGCAGCTGCGGCAGCATCTGGTGAACGAGATCGGCCCGGACTGGTGGCGGAGCACGCAGACCGGTGAGCTTTTGCGCGAGCTGTTCCACGAGGGAACGAAGCCGTCGAGTGAGCAGATCGCCGCTCGTCTCGGCTTCGATCCGTTCGACTGCGGACCGCTCCTGCACGAGATCTCCACCTAAGAGTTTCCGGGTATCCCTCGCGCGAGGGAGGAGACCGTTGCGGCATCCGTCGATGTTGCGAATGGTGCTACCTGCGGCCCATCGCCTTCCCCTGCTCGCGCTCTCTGCCGTGCTCTATGCGGTGGTGACGGTTGCGTTCGCCACAATCGAGCACCCGGAGCTCGGTCTCGGCCACTTCTACTACCTCCCGATCGCGCTCGTGGCGATCGCCGGCGGGCCGTGGCTCGGTCTCGGCGCCGGCGTGCTCGCGGCGGTGCTGAACGACACGGCGATGGTCATCAACCCGTCGTTGCCGTCGTCGCCGGTGTGGGCCACGGCGGGGATCAGGGTCGTGACGTTCACGGCGGTCGGCGTTCTCGTCGGCGCTTTCGCGCACAAGAACCGGCGGCTCGTCGCCGAGCTCTCGCACCTCGCGTCGCGCGATCAGCTGACCGGGCTGCCGAACACCCGGGCCTTCGAGGCGGCAATTGCGCGGCGCCTCGACCGCGGCGAGCCGTTCGCGCTCGTCGTCGGCGACATCGACGAGCTTCGCCGCTCCAACAGCCTCGGCGATGAGCACGGCGACGAGGTGCTGCGCAAGCTCGCCGACCGCCTGCTCATGGCCAAGCGCGTGGGTGAGGACGTGGCACGTGTCGGCGGCGACGAGTTCGCCGTGCTGTCCGAGCTGCCGCAGGGAAGCGCGCGGATGCTTGCGATCCTGCTCGAGCGGCAGGTCTCGGGGCCGGCCGCGACGATGACCTTCGGCTGGGCTGCGTATCCGCACGACGGCGACAACGCGCTCGCGCTGTACCGCGTTGCCGACGAGCGGCTCTACGCACGCAAGGTTGCACGCGGCTACCGCCGCAGTCTCGCTACCGCTTGATCCGCTCGCGCAGCTGCGCATCGACGGTGACGCCCAGCAGGAACGCGATCGCCGAGACGTGCAGATAGATGAGCAGCAGGATGATCGCTGCGAACGCGCCGTAAAACGACGAATAGGAAACGGTGCTGATGTACACGCCGAAGCCGATCGTCGCGACGATCCAGCAGAGGGCTGAGAGCCCCGAGCCGACGCTGATCCATTCGACTGGGCGCTTCTTCGCCGGCACCGTGCGGATCAGCGTCGCGACGGTCGCGAGCAGCAGCACGACCGCAATGAGCCAGCGAGCAGCGAAGAGCAGTACCGCGAGCACCCCGCCCACGTGCACGAGGCGGCCGCCGAGCACGACGAGGATCGCGCAGTACACACACACGACGACGATCGTCCCGCCCCCGATCGAGACGAGCAGCCGGTGCAGCCACGAGCGCGTCTCGCGCGCGCCGTAGATCTCGTTCAGCGGCGTCATCATCGAGCGAAGCGCCGCGCCGACGCCCCAGAGCGTCACGACAAGGCCGATCGTCGCCCACCAGAATCGTTCCGGGCCGACCGCCCTGAGCGCCGTGCGGTCGGTGAGGCTGAAGGCGTCGTGCGACAGCGTGCGCTGCAGCGTGTGCGCGATGTGGTGCGTGTAGAGCGACTGCTCGCCGAAGATCCCGAGGAACGCGAGGCCGAGCATCGCGGTCGGCAGCACCGCGTAGAGCACCTGGAACGCCATCGCACTCGAGTACGTGAGGAGGTCGTACTTCGTGAAGTCGGCGGCTACGGCTTTCGCCAGCGGCCGCAGCCGGCGCAGCGACAGCTCAGTCCGCACGGGCGAGCCGGTCGATCGCTGTGACGAGCTTCTTTGCGGCTTCGCCTTCCTCGTCGAGCGACGGGCGGAGCACCTCGGCGAGCTCGCCGGGCACGAGCGGAAGCAGCGTCCGGTACGCGGCCATCTCCCAGTGCTCGGTGTGGAGCGCCGCCTGCGCGTGGAACAGGTCGGCGAGCGTCGGCTCGACGACGGCGCCGGCGAGCTCGTCGTGCTGGGCGACGGCGCTCTCGAACGGCCGCGAGAGGTTCGAGGTGGGGGCGACGCCGAGCCTGCGGAAGGCGGTCTCGATTCGCTCGACGTGCTCCTTCGTCTGCTCGCGATGCGCCTCGAGCGCGGCGCGCAGCTCCTCGTCGCGAACGGCGCGTGCGAGCTGGCCGATCACCTCGTCGGCGAGCCGCCGCTCGACGTACAGCAGCTCGCCGAGGAGCTGGACGACGAGGTCGCGCGGGTTGGAGATCTTCGTCGCGGGCATCAGCTGAGCAGCTCCGCGCAGCGGTCGGCGAGCGCCATGATCGTGAGCGCCGGGTTTGCGGCGCCCTGCGTCGGCAGCACCGAGCCGTCGACGACGAACAGATTGTCGACGTCCCACACGCGATGCGACGCGTCGACGACGGAGTCGTCGGGCGAGAATCCCATGCGCGCTCCGCCGACGAGGTGCGCGTAGCGGTCGATCGTCAGCGTCTCCTGCGCGTTCGCACCATCCCAGATCTCGGCGAGGGTCTGCGTCGCGTAGTTGATGACCGCCTTGTCGTTCTCGCACTGACTGTAGTTGAACTGCGCGACCGGCACGCCGAACCGATCCGTCTCGTCGGCGAGCGTGACGCGGTTCTCGGGCAGCGGCAGGAACTCGGCGAGGATTCCGAGCACCGTCCAGTGGTTGTAGTCGCGCATGTACTCGCGCAGCGACTGCCCCCAGTGCCCCTCGGCGAGGACGTGCTCGGCCCAGCCGATCGGGAGCGGCGAGATCGTCTGGATCGAGAACCCGCGCGCGAAGCCGCGGCGCTCGTCGGTCTCGTAGAACTGCTCCGACGAGATCTCGGGGGGTGGGGCCTTGTACATGCGCAGCAGCTCGGGGAAGCGTGCGGCGGTCTGTGTCGCGCCCTGCACCATCACGTAGCGGCCGACGAGGTCGGCGTTGTTGCCGATTCCGTTCGGGTGGCGCGGGCAGGCCGAGTTGAGGAGCAGCCGCGGCGTCTCGATCGCGTAGCCGCAGACGGCGACCGCGTCGGCGTGCTGGAACCGCTCGACGCCGTCCTTCACGTAGGTGACGCCGCTTGCGCGCCCGCTCGCGTCGTCGACCTCGATGCGCGTGACGAACGCGTCGGCACGTACCTCGCAGCCACGCTCGATCGCGTCGGGGAGATGCGTGACCAGCGGCGAGGCCTTCGCGTTCACCTTGCAGCCTTCGAGGCAGAACCCGCGATAAATGCAGTGCGGCCGGTTGCCGAACGAGCCGTTCGTGATCGAGACCGGGCCGACGCGCATGTCGATGCCGTATTGGCGTGCGCCTTCCCACGCGACGACGGCGGCGCCCGCAACCGGATGGGGCGCGTGCGGATAGCCATGGGGGTCGCCCCACGGCCAGAACTCGCCGGCGACGGGCAGCTCGCGCTCGACCCGCTCGAACGACTCCTTCAGGTCCCAGTAGGAGATCGGCCAGTCGACTGCGACGCCGTCGCGCGTGCGCACTTCGAAGTCGGACGGATGGAGGCGCGGCACGTAGCCGGCGAAGTGCGTCATCGAGCCGCCGACGCCGACGCCCGAGTTGTTCTTGCCCATCTCGATCGGGTCGTTGCCCGAGATGACGCGGTTGTCGGTCCAGTAGAGACCCGCCTGGCCCGCGCCCTTCTCGTCGCTCACCCAGTCGCGGTCGGGGTCCCAGAACGGGCCCTTCTCGAGCACGACGACCTTCCAGCCCTTGCGTGCGAGCCGCTGTGCGAGCACGCCGCCGCCTGCACCGGCGCCGACGATCACGAGGTCGACGACGTCCTCGTCGCGGTAGCGCCGCATCTTGTGCAGGTTCTGCAGGCCGCGCTTGTGCTTGTCGAGCAGGAACGCCGAGTCGTTGTCCTTCGGCATCGCGAGGCTGCCCTTCAATCGAGGCCTCGCTTCCGCGTGTCGGTCACCGGGTCGTAGTGCACGGACTCCTTCGCCTCCCACGACTCCTCCTCGCCGAGGTGCGGCGAGCCGAACGCGCCGTAGCCGCGCGGGTACGCGGGGCCGCCGAAGCCGATCTCGTTCCACGCCCACGGGTGCGAGTAGAAGGCCTGCGCGACGTAGCGCATGACGACCTTGAACGCGCGCCCGGTATTGACGGTGTCCCACGTGCCGCCGTGGAGCTGCGCTTTCGAGAAGCGGTGCACGACGCCGACCTGAGCCTCGAGCGGCGCGGCTGCGAACGACGCGAACGTCAGCCGCTGTGCCTCCTCGTCGAGCCCGCGCGCGACGCGCCGCCACACCTCGCCGTCGCCCGGCAGGTCGTAGTACTGCCAGCCGTCGCCGATCCCGCC
>DATAUN010000063.1:0-8661 GCA_036268235.1 Gaiellaceae bacterium | reverse complement strand
ACGCTCCCGTCGTGGGAATGGAGCACGCCCACGGGCCACGCGAACGTCTACCTGCGAACGACCGCGGTGGGCGCAGGCCCGGAGCGCGCGGCAGAGGACTCGCATCCGAGCCGGCTCGCCTGGCCGCGCGACACGATCGTCATCCCGCACCACACGAACATCGACTCGTCCTACGACGATCCCGACAACGACGGCGAGATCCACTGGCACGAGTACGACTGGAGCGTCCCCAACCCCGCGATCAGGCTCGTCGAGATCGTGCAGTGCCGCGGCAACTTCGAAGCCGACACGGTGGATCCGGACTGGGGCATCGTGGCTGGGGGAATCGGCGCCTCGGTGCAGGACGCGCTCGACCGCGGCTACCGGATCGGGTTTGTGGGCGGCACCGACAACCACTCCGGCGCACCGACGCGCGACTCGCTCGTCCCGGGCGCGTACATCGGGCTCACGGGGATCTATGCAGACGAGCTCAGCCGAACGGCGATCTGGGACGCTCTCTGGGAGCGCCGCACGTTCGCCACGTCGGGCGTGCCGATCGTCGGCTGGACGCAGATTGCCGGCGTCGACATGGGCGGCGAGAAGCGCGGCCACGACGGCGAGGTGTGGCTCGACGCGGAACTGCACGGCACGGCGCCGATCGAACGCGTCGAGGTGATCAGCGCGCGCCGCGTCGTCTGGAGCTCGACGCCGGACAGCCTCGACGTCGAGCTGAGCGGCGTGCCGCTGCCCGGTTGCTCGGCCGGCGCGTGGTACTACGTCCGGCTTCGCCAGCGCGACGGGCATCGCGCGTGGTTCAGCCCCGTCTGGCTCGACCGTTGAGCTCACGCGTCGCGACGACCGAGGTCACGATGCCGCTGCCGGATGGTGCGCGCCTCCTGACGGAGGTGACTGCGCCCGACGACGGCGAGCGCCATCCGGTCCTGCTGATCCGGACGCCGTACGGCCGCGCGTTTCTCCGCTGGATCCACGACCCGATCAGCATCGCGCGGGAAGGCTGGGCGGTCGTGCTCCAGGACGTGCGCGGGCGCAACGGCTCCGACGGCGACTTCGACGCGATGTTCCAGGAGGCCGCCGACGGCAAGGCCGCCGTGGACTGGTGCGCGAGTCAGCCGTGGTCGGACGGCACGGTCGCGATGGCGGGCGGCTCGTATCAGGGCTTCACGCAATGGGCGGCGGCGCTCGAACGCCCGAAGGCGCTACGCGCGATCGCGCCGGCGATCACGACGCCGTTCATCGGCGAGGGCCGGCTGCGCCAGGGCGGTGCGTTCCGGGTCGGCTCGTGGGCACTCTGGGGGCTCTTGCTGGCGTCGGGCGGGACCGGCGGCTCGCGCGCGGCGGAGCGCCGCGCGGGAAAGGCGGTCGCACACTGGCGCGAGCTCGTCAGCCATCCGACGAACGTGGACGCGATCTCGCTCGTCGTGCCCGCGTTTCGCGGCTGGCTCGAGGCCGACCGCACGCTGCTCGCGTCGCCGCGGGCCGCGCAGCTCGCGCGCATCGAGGTAGCCGGCTACCACCTCGGCGGCTGGCACGACCCGTACTGCGAAGGGACGATCGCGGGTTACACCGCGCTCGCGCACGGCGCCCGCAGCGACGCGGTCCGGCGCGCGCAGCGGCTCGTCGTCGGCCCGTGGTCGCACATGCCGCAGTTCGTCCAGTTCGTCGGCGAGCTCGACTTCGGCCCCGACGCGAACGCGACGGCGCGCGGGATCCCGCAGGAGCAGCTCACCTTCCTGCGCGACGCCGCCGCCGGTCGCGAGGTGAAGACCGGCGCGTCCATCTTCGTGATGGGCCGGAACCGCTGGCTCGAGCTCGAAACGTGGCCGCCGCCGGCGCGCGAATTGCCGCTCTTTCTCGGCGCCGACGCGCCGAGCAACAGCCTGCACGGCGGCGGCCGTCTGCTCACGAGCCCGCCCGAGCGTTCCGGCGCCGACCACTTCCGCCACGATCCCTCCGACCCGGTGCCGACACGGGGCGGCCGCAACCTCCTCGGCGGCCTGCCGCCCGCAGGCCCGGTCGACCAGAGGCCGGTCGAGGCGCGTGACGACGTGCTCGTCTACACGAGCGAGCCGCTGCGCGCGAGCATCACGGCGATCGGCGTCGTGCGCGCGCAGATCCGGTTCGCGTCGAGCGCAACGCAGACGGACGTCACGGTCAAGCTCGTCGACGTCCACCCCGACGGGCGTGCGTTCAACGTCGTCGACTCTGTCCAGCGCGTCGAGCTGACGCCGGGGCGTGCGCGCCGAGTCGAGGTCGTGCTCGGGTCGACCGCGATGACATTCGCGCGCGGCCACCGCATCCGGATCGAGATCGCGTCGTCGAACTGGCCGCATCTCGACTGCCTCGCGGCCGCCGATCAGACAGTGCACTGGGGCGGGCGTAGCGGCTCGCGCCTCCTCCTACCGCTCTACGAGGACTGACAACCAATGAAACCGATCACCTTCATGACCGCGAACTACGTCGCACGCGAGACCGGCTATCCCCTGACCGACTGGGGCGTCGGCGACCGGACGACGAACGCCGCGTTCGCACCCGTCGAGACGTTCGCCGAGCGCTTCGGCGTGCTGCTCGACGACATCCGCACGCTCGGATTCGACGCGATCGACCTCTGGAGCGCGCACCTGAACCCGGAGTGGGCGACGGAGAAGCACATCGCAAGCGCGCGTGATGCGCTCGACCGGCGCGGCATGTCGGTGGTGTCGTATGCGAGCGCGGTCACGCCGGCGAACGTCGAGCCGGTGTGCGAGCTTGCGTCCGCGCTCGGAGTGACCGTTCTCACCGGCGGGTTCTCGAGCGAGACCGAGGCGCTGGCGCCGACGCTCGAGCGCCACGGCGTGCGGCTCGGGATCGAGAACCATCCCGAGAAGACACCGGCCGAGCTGCTCGAGAAGATCGAGCGCGGCGGGCCGATGTTCGGCGCGACCGTCGACACCGGCTGGTGGGGAACCCAGGGCTACGACGCCGCCGAAGCGATCGAGGAGCTTCGCGACCACCTCGTGCACGTGCACCTGAAGGACGTGCGCGCGCCCGGCGGGCACGACACCTGCCGCTGGGGAGAGGGAGTCGTGCCGGTGGAGGCCTGCGTGCGCACGCTGCAGCGTCTCGACTACGCGGGCCCGCTGTCGGTCGAGCACGAGCCGATGAGCTTCGATCCGTCAGACGACGCGCGCGCGATGCGCAGCGAGCTGGAAGGGTGGCTCGCGTGAAGGTCGCACTGGTCGGAGCGGGCGCGATCGCGACGCCGTACGCGACGTGCATCGTCGCGGAACCACGGCTCGAGCTCGCCGGCGCGACGGACGTTTCTCCCGGACGCGCCGACGAGCTCGTTGCGGTCCACGGCGGCACGGCCTATCCGTCGCTCGACGACCTGCTCGCAGACGATTCAGTCGAGCTCGTCGTCAATCTGACGCCGGCAGCACGGCACGCGGAGATCACGCGCATCTGCCTCGAAGGCGGCAAGCACGTCCACAGCGAGAAGCCGATCGCTCTCGAGGCGGCGGACGCATGGGCGCTGGTCGAGCTCGCGCGCGACCGCGGTCTTCGGCTCAGCTGCGCGCCGGCGACGGTGCTCGGCGAGGCGCAACAGACAGCGTGGAAGCTCGTGCGCGAGGGTGAGCTCGGTCACGTGCGCGCCGTGTACGCCGAGGCGAACTGGGGCCGCATCGAGACGTGGCATCCGGCGCCGGAGGCGTTCTACGCGGTGGGGCCGCTGGTCGACGTCGGGATCTACCCGCTCACGATCCTCACCGCGATGTTCGGCCCCGTGCGGCGGGTGACCGGGTTTGCCTCGACGCTCCTCGCGGACCGCAGGCGCGTGGACGGGGAGCCCTTCAGCGTCGGCGCGGCCGACTTCTGGGTGGCGGCACTCGAGCTCGCGGACGGGATCGTCGTCCGCCTCACCGCCTCGTTCTGGGTCGGCGGCGGCAAGGCGCGCGGCCTCGAGGTGTTCGGCGACGAGGGCTCGTTGTGGATGTCGTCCTGGCTCGACTTCGACTCGCCGCTCGAGCTGTCGCGGGACGGGAACACGTACGCGCCCGTCGCGGTGCCGGAGACTGCCTACCGCGGCATCGACTGGGCGCGCGCGCTCGTCGAGGTTGCGGAGGCGATCGAGCAGGGGCGGCCGCACCGGCTCGGCGCCGAGCACGGCGCGCACGTCGTCGAGGTGTTGAATGCCGTCGAGCGATCCTGCCGCGAGGGCGGTCCCGTCGACGTCCACTCGTCGTTCCCGAGCCCTGAGCCGCTTTAGTGTTCAACCTCGTGGACGGAGGACTGAGCTGAAGATCGTCGCGGTACGCGCACGGAACGTCGGCTTCTCGCGCTCGCCGAACACACTGCGGCGCAACCTCGTCTCGAATGCTTCGCTCTTCGAGGACTTCGCGACCAAGCCCGGCGGCTGGTTCGGGCCGGTGTTCAACACGATCGTCGAGGTCGAGACGGAGGACGGCACGATCGGCGTCGGCACGGCGGGCGGCTTCGGCGGCGGCGCGAAGGCGATCGTCGAGCTCTACCTCGCCGACCTCGTGCTCGGCCAGGACGCCCGCCGGCACGAGCAGCTCTGGCAGCGCATGTATCGCACGCTCGCGCGGTTCGGCCGCGGCGCACCGACGATGACGGCCATTTCGGCGATCGACATTGCGTGCTGGGATGCGCACGCGCGCGCCGAGGGCAAGTCGGTCGTCGACTTGCTCGGCGGGCCGGCGCAGACGTCCGTCCCGGTCTACGCGTCGCGCCTCTACGCGCTCGAGGATCTCGACGAGCTGGCCGACGAGGCGCGCGGCTGGGTCGAGCTCGGCTTCAGCCGCCTCAAGCAACGCTTCGGATTCGGCCCCCGCGACGGCCGCACCGGCCTGCGCCGGAACACGGAGCTCGTGCGCACGGTGCGGGAGGCGGTCGGCGACGACGTCGAGCTTGCCGCCGACGCGTACATGGGCTGGGATCTCGCCTACGCGCTCGAGATGGCGGAACGGCTCAGGCCGTACCACCTCTCCTGGATCGAGGAACCGCTCATGCCGGAGCAGATCGAGCGGTACGAGGAGCTGCACCTGCGCGCCCCGTGGCAGCGCTGGAGCTGCGGCGAGCATGCGTACGGCAAATGGGAGTTCAAGCAGCTGATCGACCGCCGCGCGACCGACATCCTGCAGCCCGACGTGAACCGCGTCGGCGGCATCACCGAAGCGCGGAAGATCTGCGCGCTCGCCGAGGCTGCCGGCCTGCCGGTCGTGCCGCACTCGAACGAGGCGCACAACCTCGTCGTCACCTTCAGCCAGGCGGCGCACGTCTGCCCGGTCGTCGAGTACTTCCCGAACGTCGAGCCCGACACGGGCAACGAGCTCTTCTGGAAGCTGTTCGACGGCAACGCCGAGCAGGCGGACGGCATGCTGACACCGGATCTCTCCCGCCCCGGCCTCGGCGTCTCGCTCAACGAGGACGTCGTCGTCGACCTGCTCGTCGAAGGCGGCGACTGGCTCCGATCTCCGTGACGGACGAGACCGTCCGCGGCGTCTTCCCGATGGTTGTGACGCCGTTCGCCGCGGACGGCGCGGTCTCGGAGGCCGAGATCCCCAGGGTCGTCTCGTTCGTGCTCGAGAGCGGCTGCCATGGCGTCGGTGCGCTCGGGCTCGGCGCCGAGGTCGGCGCACTGACCCCGGAGGAGCGCAAGCGCATCGTCGAGATCGTCGTCGGCGCCGCCGGCGGGATGCCCGCCCTCGTCGGCTGCAGCTCGGACGAGACCGAGCTCTCGGTTGCGCTCGCGACGCACGCCGCAGAGGCGGGCGCTTCGGTGATCGTCGTCGCGCCTCCCCCGCGCCCCGACTGGTCGCGCGCGGAGCTCCTCGAGCACTACGTGCGCATCGCAAGTGCGATCGATCCGCTGCCCGTGATGGTGCAGGACGCGCCCGCCTTCGTCGGTGTCTCGCTCGATAGCGACTTCGTGCGCGAGCTTCGCGCGTCGGCGCAGAACGTGCGCTACGTAAAGTCGGAGGCGGTGCCGGCCGCCGACGCAGTCGCGGAGCTCGCTGCGCTCGGTGACGTCGCCGTGTTCGGCGGGCACGGCGCGCTCTACTACCTCGACGTGCTCGACGCGGGCGCGACCGGGATGATCCCCGGCTGCGAGCTCGCCGCCGCGTACGCGCGCATCTTCGATCTGCACCAGGCAGGCGAGCGCGACGCCGCGCAGCGGCTGTTCACGCAGGTGCTCCCGCTCATCGTCGCGCAGTTCCAGTCGCTCGACTACTTCATCGCGGCGACGAAGCTCGTCCTCGCCGATCGCGGCCTGATCGAGCGGGCTGACGTGCGGCGCGGCGCGGCGATCAGCGAGCTCGGCCGGAAGCTCTTGCTCCGCCACGCCGCGGCGGCCCGAGCAGCCGAGTCGGGGACTTGACAGAGCCGCCGAGCGCGCGACTAGACTGCGCATGCCTCCTATATGAGGCATGAGGTTCGATTCGCTCGGAGTACCTAGACACATGCCAAGCACACCGCGCATCCACGTCCTGACCGGGGGCCCGTACCACCCGGTCGCCGAGCAGTTCGGCGCCGTCCAATCCCTCCTCGGCGACCGAGCGACGATCGCGATGCGCGAGGGGACGTCGGCGTTCGACGACCTCGGGCACTGCGATCTGCTCGTCGCGGGCGGGCTGCACTGGACGGGCATGGACGTTCCCGGGCACATCTACCCGGAAGGGGTCGCGCCGAGCACCTATCGCCGTCCCGACGAGGCGCAGCAGCAGGCGTTCGTCGACTACGTCGCCTCCGGACGTCCGGTGCTTGCCTGGCACGGCGGCACCGGCAGCTTCGACGACTGGCCCGAGTTCGGCCGGCTTCTCGGCTTCTGCTGGGTCTGGGGGACGACGCTGCATAGCGACTTCGGGAACTGGCAGGTCGAGATCGAGCCGACGGGTCACCCGGTCGTCGCGGGCGTCGACCCGTACGACATCGACGACGAGCTCTACTACGACGTCGCCGTCGCGCCGGACCTGGACGTTGCCGTGCACGCGGCCGCGCCGTACGAGGGCCGGGAGCTGCCGATGGTCATGACGGCGGAGGGCGGCCGCGTCACCGGAGCGGGACGCACGGCGTTTCTCGCGAACGGCCACGACATGCGCGCGCTCGAGTCCGCGCAGTTCTGCAAGGTCGTCGTGAACACGATCGACTGGCTCCTCGCCGGATGAGCGCGCCGTTGCGCGCCGCGGTGGTCGGAGTCGGCCGCGCCAACGTCGATCCCGACCTGAGCGGCGGCTTCCGGATCGGCTACGTCCACGCGAAGGCGTACCTCGAGCATCCCGATGTGGAGCTCGTCGCCGGCGCCGACATCAATCCCGAGAACCTCGCCGCGTGGCAGCAGGAGTTCGGCGTGCCGACCGGCCACCTCGACTACCGCGAGATGCTCGAGACCGTCCGGCCGGACATCGTCAGCATCTGCACCTACGTCGGTCTCCACGCGCAGATCCTCGTCGACTGCGCCAACGCCGGCGTGCGCGGCGTCTTCTGCGAGAAGCCGTTCCTGGCGGCGCCCGCGGAGATCGCGCAGGTCCGCGAGGCGGTCGCTGCAACCGGCATGAAGGTCTCGGTCGCGCACATTCGCCGCCACCTTCCCGTCTTCCGGCGCACGCGCGAGCTCGTCGAGAGCGGCGCGATCGGGAGCCTGCTTCTCTGCTCGGCGAGCCTGCCCGGCTGGGATCTCTCCGAGTGGGGCTCCCACTGGCTCGACATCTTCCGCTTCTTCAACAGCGACGACGACGCCGTCTGGGTGATGGGGCAGGCGCGCGTCCGCGACCGGCGCGGTTGGGGACATGCGATGGAGGAGCACGCGGTCGCGTACTTCGGCTTCGCGAACGGCTGCCGCGCCGTACTGGACGCGGGCGGCGACCTCGTGCAGCCGTATCTGATGATCCTCACGGGAAGCGACGGCGAATTGCGCCTCCAGGGCAGCACGGTGCGCATCGCGGACGCCGACGGCGTGCGCGAAGAGACGCTTCCGAGCGAAGGCGACGCGTGGGACGACATGTGGGGCTCGACCGTGAGCGGTCTCGTCGACTGGGTCGGCGGCGGCGACGAGCCGACGAACGGCCTCACGAACGCACTCGCGGCGAACGAGCTGTACCTCGGTGCGTACCTCTCGGTCCTGAAGCGCGACCGCGTCGACCTGCCGCTCGACGATCTCTCGCTCGCGGAATGGCCGCTCGAGCAGCTCGCAGTTCCGGCGGCGTAGCGGGAACGCCGCGGACGCGGCTACGATTCGCGACGGACAGGCGGTCACCAGTTGAGTTACTCGAAGGCCCGCCTCAAGGCGGGCCTTCGGTGTCCTGGACCCCGAGGGCCGGACTCGAACCGGCATCCCTCCGCTGGACAGGCGGTCGCTCTACCAGTTGAGCTACCTCGGGGTCGTGCCTGAGGTGTAGCGACGCCTCTACGCCACCGCAAGATGACCAAAAGGGACAAGCGGTGACGTGAGGCGAGTCGGCTGGGCGAGCGTTCCGCAGCGCACCTGAGCCGGGGGACATTGTGTTGAGTCAACACAAAGTGCAGTTCGGAGCGCCCCGAAACAGTTTGTGTTGACTCAACACAAACTAGAGGTCGCCGGCCTGGGCCAGCGTCCCCACGCCCGACGCCCGCGCGGGCCGCCTTCTAGCCCGAGCCGATGATCTCGATCCGGTAGCCGTCCGGATC